>JBAQNC010000001.1:0-2727 GCA_049303435.1 Parvibaculum sp.
ATCGTCATGCCCCGACTTGATCGGGGCATCCATCTTTCCAATGCCACCCGGATCGCTTAGCTCTCCGACCCCCCTCACTTTGCGCGGAGGCGCAAACAAAAGGGGGAGATGAAGGAATCTCAGAGCGCTTCGCTTCGTGCGGCCTGCAGGGCCGATTTGAGGTGGGCGACGTTGGTGATCGGGAGCGAGCAGGTTTCGCCGTGGCAGACGTAGGCGGTGGGACGGCCTGCCTGTTTCGTCTTGCCGTGGGCGGGGTGCGAGGGGGCGAGGCTCGCGCCGTCGAAGACGCGCAGGAGGATGCGGTTGGGGAGCGATAACCGAAAGACGGCGTGGGCCATTTCCTTCGTTTCCTCGGTGCTGCCGATGAGGACGATCTGGAGGCTCGACAGACGCATGTCGAAGCTTGAGAGCCATGAGCCGAGTGGGAAGATGTTGTGGCTCAGCTCGCCGGCGAAGGCGCGGATGAGTTCGTCGGCGCGGGCCGTCCAATGGGCATGGCCGGTCATCAGGGCGAGTTTGACAAAAAGGCCGGGAAGCGTTCCGTTGGCTGCGGGCGTAGCATTATCCGCGACGCTTCGTGTGCGGACGATGAGAGCTTCGGCATCGTCGGCGGTGAAGAAATAGCCGCCCAGTTCGTCGTCGTGATAATGCGCGTCGAGGTCGCGGGCGAGGCGCGTGGCGCTGGCGACATAGGCGGTCTTGCCGGTGATTTCGGCAAGCGTCAGGGCGGCGTCGAGCATATTGGCGAGGTCGTCGGCCATGGCGGGGTGCTGCAGGCGGCCGACGCGGAAAGCGTGATGGAGGCGGCCGTTCTTCATCATTTTCATGGTGACGAAGGACCAGGCGCGTTCGGCCATTTCGATCCAGTCGGGGCGCTGGAATGTTGCGCTCGCTTCGGCGAGAGCGGCGATCATCAGCCCGTTCCAGTCAGCGAGGATCTTGTCGTCGAAACCGGGGCGGATGCGGGGCGCGCGAGCGGCGAAGAGTCTGGCGCGCAAGGGTTCAAGCGTCGCCTCTTCGGCTTCGCTGAAGGGTTCGTCGGCGCGGGCGAGGCGGTTGAGGATATTCCTGCCTTCCCAATTGCCGTTGGCGCTGACGTCATAGACGGATTTGAAGAGCAGAGCGTCTGCCCCCAGAATTTCGTCGATCTCGGCTTCGGACCAGACGTAGAAACGGCCTTCTTCGCCTTCGCTGTCGGCATCGAGCGAGGCGGCGAAAGCGCCGTCGACGGTCATTTCACGCAGGAGCCAGCCGATCGTCTCTTTGATGCGGCGGGCATACAAAGGTTTTTGAGTCTCTTGCCAGACCGAGGTCAGGAGGCGGATGAGCTGGGCATTGTCGTAGAGCATCTTTTCGAAATGCGGCGCGAGCCAGAACTCATCGACCGAATAGCGCGCAAAGCCGCCGCCCAGATGATCGTAGATGCCGCCTTCGCAGATATGGTCGAGGGTTTTGGTGACGGCGGCAGAGAGATCGGCGCGGCCTGAGCGCAAGGCCATGCGCCAGATGAAATTCATGAGCGTGGTTTGCGGGAATTTCGGCGCGCCCTTGATGCCGCCGTTGACGGGGTCCATGAGATCGAGAAGGCGGTCGGCCACGACGGTCAGCATTTCGGCGGTGGGTTCGCCGGGATGATTGTGGGCGGCCTGCGACTTGAGCGCCGGGAGGAGGCTCAATCGGTTCTTGTCGATCTTGTCGGGTTCCTCGTGGAAGAGGCGGGCGATCTCTTTCATCAGGGCGACGAAGCCGGGGCGACCATATTGCGGTTCCTTGGGGAAATAGGTGCCGCCCCAGAAGGGCTCGCCGTCCGGCGTCAGAAACATCGTGAGGGGCCAGCCGCCCTGTTCGCCGAGCATGTGGAGCGCATTCATGTAGATCGTGTCGATGTCGGGGCGTTCTTCGCGATCGACCTTGATAGGGATGAAGAGGCGGTTCATGACGCTGGCGACGGCTTCGTCCTCGAAACTCTCATGCGCCATGACATGGCACCAGTGACAGGCGGCATAGCCGATGGAAAGCAGGATGGGTTTGTTGTCCGCCTTTGCCTCGTCGAGCGCCGCCTGGCCCCAGGGCCGCCAATGGACCGGGTTGTCCTTGTGCTGGAGGAGATAGGGGCTGGTTTCTGTTCCGAGAAAATTACGTGACATCGGGGTTTCCGGGCGGTTCACTTCGGGGCGTTGAGTTTCTGTCGCCTAACAGGTCTAACACAGGTTGGCGTGCATCAAGCTTTGGGAAAGAGATCGACCATGAAAGTTACCGTAGATGTGGATCTGACGCCGGAAGAGGCCCGGCGGCTGATGGGGCTTCCCGATCTGGAGCCGATGCAGCAACGGCTTCTTGAGCAGCTTGAAAAACAGATGGCGTCCAATCTTTCCTATATGGATCCCGAGATGCTGGTGAAGGCGATCCTGCCGGTGGGCGCGCAAGGGCTGGAGCAATTTCAGAATCTGCTTTGGGGGCTCGCGCGGACGGCGGCAGGGGGTGCGAAAGGCGCGTCAAAGGGAACAAAGAAATCCGACAAGACGGATTGATTTTGTGAGTGGCGGTGCGCAAGGAGTGCCTGTGCCGCAGGGGCTTTTTTAACTTCGGCTTTTGGAGATCGATTCGGTTTGGAAACGATTTACGCTCTTTCGAGCGCAGGCGGACGCGCGGGCGTGGCCGTCATTCGCGTCTCCGGGCCCGGGGCCGTTTCCGTTCTGGAGGCGATGGGCGGGAGGGCCGCGCCGG
>JBAQNC010000002.1:0-1747 GCA_049303435.1 Parvibaculum sp.
TCAGAACTCCAGAGCCTTCGCCTGCACGACATGCGGCAGGGCCTGAATTTCCTTCAGCACCGCTTCGGGAACCGTGCTGTCCACCTCCACGAGGCAGATGGCGTCGCCGCCAGCGGCTTCACGACCGAGGTTGAAGTTGGCGATATTGAGGTTCGCCTTGGCGAGCACCGAACCCAGCGCGCCGATGAAGCCCGGCTTGTCCTTGTTCGTCACATAGAGCATGTGCTGGCCGAGCGAGGCTTCCATGTTGACGCCCTTGATCTGGATGAGGCGCGGCTTGCCGCCGGTGAAGACAGTGCCCGCCACCGAACGCTCCTGCTTGTCGGTCTTCACGGTGAGACGGATATAGGTCTCATATGCGCCGCGCTGTTCGCGCTTCACTTCCGAAACCTGAATATCGCGTTCCTTGGCGATGACCGGCGCGGAAACGGTATTGACGTCTTCAAGCTGCGGCTTCAGCAGACCCGTCAACGCGGCGTTGGTGAGAACGCGCGTGTTCATCTCGGAGACGTCGCCTTCATATTCGAGCGTCACTTCATGGATGCCGCTCTCGGTGAGCTGACCGGCGAAGGAACCAAGCAGCATGGCAAGCTCGGCGAAGGGCGTGAGCTTGGGCGCTTCTTCCGCCGAGATCGAGGGCACGTTGATCGAATTGGTGATCGCGCCGTCGAGCAGATAGTCCGACATCTGTTCGGCAACCTGAAGGGCCACATTTTCCTGCGCTTCATTGGTGGAAGCGCCCAGATGCGGCGTCGCGATGATCTGCTCCATGCCGAACAGGATATTCGTCTTGGCGGGCTCTTCCTCGAACACGTCGAGCGCGGCGCCAGCCACATGACCGCTTTCGATCGCGGCTTTCAAATCGGCTTCGACGATCAGACCGCCACGGGCGCAGTTGATGATGCGCACGCCCTTCTTGGTCTTGGCGAGATTGGCGGCATTGAGGATGTTCTTCGTCTGCGGCGTCATCGGCGTGTGCAGCGTGATGAAGTCGGCGCGCGCGAGAAGATCGTCAAGCTCGACCTTTTCGACGCCGAGAATGTCGGCGCGTTCGGGCGTCAGGAAGGGATCGAAGGCGATGACCTTCATCTTCAGGCCCAGACCACGTTCGGCGACGATGCCGCCGATATTGCCGCAACCGATGATGCCAAGCGTCTTGGCGGTGACTTCGACGCCCATGAACTTCGATTTTTCCCACTTGCCGGCATGCGTCGAGGCATTGGCCTGGGGAATGTCGCGCGCCAGCGCGAACATCAAGGCGATGGCGTGTTCGGCGGTCGTGATCGAATTGCCGAAAGGCGTGTTCATCACGATGACGCCCTTGGCCGTGGCGGCGGGCAGATCGACGTTATCGACGCCGATACCGGCGCGACCGACCACTTTAAGGTTTTTCGCCGCTTCGATGACAGCGGGCGTCACCTTGGTGGCGGAGCGGATGGCGAGGCCATCATAATCGCCGATAATCTTGATCAGCTCGTCCTTGTCGAGACCGGTCTTCACATCGACGTCGATGCCGCGATCCTTGAAGATCTGCACGGCGGCGGGCGACAGTTTGTCGGAAATCAGAACTTTGGGCATGGATGCCTCCTGAGTGTGAAGCCCCTCACCCAACCCTCTCCCAGAGGGAGAGGGCTATTCCGTCCCCTCTCCCCTTGGGAGAGGGAGGGGCCCGCGGAACGCAGGAGGGTGAGGGTCTTGATGCAATTCAAACGGAAATGGAAAGGTCGCTCAGAGCGCGGCCTTGGCT
>JBAQNC010000003.1:0-6717 GCA_049303435.1 Parvibaculum sp.
GCATAAGCCGCCGCGCATCAACATCGAAAATGAAATCGCCGAACCGCAAACGCGCGCCCTCGCCCGGCGAGGCCGACAGAGAGGCGCGCGCCGCGCGTCGCAGCACCGAGCGAATGCGGGCAATCAACTCGCGCGGATTGAAAGGCTTGCCGATATAGTCGTCCGCCCCCAGTTCCAGCCCGACGATACGATCAATATCGTCGACCTTGGCCGTCAGCATGATGACGGGAATGGCGCTGCGGCCCTGCACGCGCCGACAGATCGACATGCCATCCTCGCCGGGCAGCATTAGGTCGAGGATGAGAAGATCGACCGGCCCCTGCTCCATCAGCTGGTCCATTTCGACGCCGGAGCGCGCGAGGCGCGGCGCGAATCCCTCGCGCGTCAGCAGGTCGCGCACCAGCGGCCCAAGCTCGCGATCGTCTTCCACGATCAAAATGCGAAATCCGGTTTCCGTCTCATCCATTCGCAATTCTTGCCATCGACCGCGACCGGGCTCAAGCGCCGTTACAAAATGTTACATGCCGAAACAGGCCTGCAATCGTCAGGCAACAGTTGGGCTTCATGCTTCCATTGTCACGCAGACAAATCAGGCAAAGGAGTCCTGGATGACTATCAAATTTTCACGCAAACTGACCCGACCGCTCGCCGCAACCTTTCTCTTTGGCCTGGTCGCCACGCCCGCCTTCTCCTTCGGCATACTGGACCTCGACGTCAATCACGATGGCAGCATCTCGTCTGCCGAAGCCCAGCAGGTCATCGAATCGCAGTTCGACCACATGAACGCCAACCGCGATGGCCATCTCACCAAAACCGAATATACCGATGCCCGCCTCGCCGAACTTGGCAGGCTCGACGCCAATCATGATGGCCAGATCACACGGTCGGAATTGCGCGAAACCTTCCGCGCCGCGTTCCGCCGCTGACTGGCGCCATCGACAAGCCCCCCCCCAGCCACACAAAGGACGACCAAAGTGAAAAAAGCATTCCTCTATGCCAGCGCCCTCACCCTCCTTTCCGGTTTGGCCCTTGGCGCCTTCGTTGACAGCGCCCAGGCCCGCGATTTCTCGCGCGGCGGATCGATCTCCGGCGCCGCGGGCCGGGGCGGCAGCTGGTCCGGCAACATTTCGCGCGGCGGCGGTCAGGCCTCGGGCAATCGCCAGTTCCAGACCAATGGCGGCTACGGTGCCACCGGCAGCTTCGACCGCGGCTGCACGCAAGGTTCCGGCTGCTCCAGCAGTCGCACCGTGACAACCAATTCCGGCAATACTTACAGCAGCAACCGCGAAATCACGCCAAACGACAATGGGGGCTATAATAGATCATCCACCTATTCCGGCCCCAACAACACCATCACCTCGTCCGGCAGCGGCCAGAGCGCAGGTAACGGCGCCTGGACGCGTACACGCGAAATCACAGGCTCTAACGGCTATAGCGCCAGCACCACCACAAGCGGCTCATGCGTGGCCGGAAGCGGCTGCTCGCGCGAGATCACGCATGTCGGGCCCAACGGCACGACCTCGCATGAAAGCAGCACTTCCCGCACCGACGATGGCGGCATCACGCATCAGGGCAGCTCCACCGGCCCCAATGGCGGGGAAGCCTCCCACTGGGTGACGGTCAACTGATCGCGCTACAAGTCTTTGGGGGGCGGGGCCCCTTCCCTCCCCAACGCAAAAGGCCCCGGAAATTTTCCGGGGCCTTTCTGTTTGTCGGCGCTGCGAAACTGTTAGCTGCGCGAGTAGAATTCGACCACCAGGTTCGGTTCCATCTGCACCGGATAGGGCACATCGGCAGGAGCCGGAGCGCGAAGCAGCTTCGCGGTCATCTTGTTGTGATCGACATCGATATAGTCCGGCGTGTCGCGTTCGCCACTCTGCACGGCTTCGAGAACCAGCGGCAGCTGACGCGACTTCTCGCGCACTTCGACCACATCGCCGTCACGCAGGCGCATCGAGCCGATGTTGACCTTCTTGCCGTTGACCAGCACATGGCCGTGATTGATGAACTGACGCGCGGCGAAGACGGTCGGCACGAACTTCGCGCGATAGACCACCGCGTCGAGACGGCGTTCCAGCAGGCCGATCAGCAGGGCGCCCGTGTCGCCGCGAAGGCGCGAGGCTTCCTTGTAGATGCCGTGGAATGATTTCTCTGAAATATTGCCGTAATAGCCCTTCAGCTTCTGCTTGGCGCGGAGCTGGACGCCAAAGTCCGACAGCTTGCCCTTGCGGCGCTGACCGTGCTGGCCGGGGCCATATTCACGCTTGTTGACCGGGCTCTTGGCGCGACCCCAGATGTTTTCGCCCATCCGGCGGTCGATTTTGTACTTTGATTCAATGCGCTTTGTCATCGCGGTTTCCTTTAAAAACAGTGGAAACGCGCCCTCCTCTGCCATTTCTGGCCGACAGGAATTGGCTACAAGCGTCGCCAAACCCCACGGGTGCGTAAAATGGAAAACGGCCCCCAAAACGGATAGAGGGGCCGAATTCGTGGTGGTTTCTAGCCTGCGAGTGAGGGGAAGTCAAACCTAAAGCCCTCTCCCTCTGGGCTGAGGCGGAATAGACATTGATCCAGTGGATCAATTTCCCGCCGAAGGGTTGGGTGAGGGTCTTACCCTCTATTCCGTCTCCCCCGGCCCCCATTTCGCCCGCCTGGTGGCCAGCGCCGCCACGATGCCGCGAAAGGTCCTGACCTCCTGCTCGCTCATGCCCGCGCGCTGAAACAGATTGCGGATATTCCTCACCATCGACGGCCGCTTCTCGATCGGCTTGAGAAACCCGAAACGATCCAGCTCCCCTTCCAGATGCTCGAAGAAGCCCAGCATCTCTTCCTTGGTGGCCGGTCGCGTATCGAGATATTCGAGCCGCTCCGCCGGCGTCTTGTCGCCTGCCTTGAACCACTCATAGCCGATCAACAGCACGGCCTGCGCAAGGTTCAACGAGGCAAAGGCCGGGTTCACGGGCACCATCAGCGTCGCATCCGCCAGCACCACATCGTCATTGGTCAGCCCCGTGCGCTCCGGCCCGAACAGCACGCCCGCCTTGCCGCCGCCCGCGATCACCTCGCGCAGTTTCGCCGCCGCCGTCTCGGGCGTCAGCACGGGCTTCATCATGTCGCGCGAGCGCGCTGTCGTCGCAATGACATAATCGAGGTCGGCCACCGCCTCTTCGCTGCGCCCGTGCACCACCACATTGTCGATCACGAGGTCGGCGCCCGACGATACCGCGCGGGCGCGCTCGTTCGGCCAGCCGTCGCGCGGCGCCACCAGACGCATCTCGGTCAGCCCGAAATTGAGCATGGCGCGGGCGGCCGTGCCTATATTTTCACCCATTTGAGGCTCGACCAGAATCACCGCAGGCCCCGGTTCGAGGGGTGCGAGATCGGATTTTGTCTGATCGGTTCCGGCCATGGGCTAAACTTCCGCTACGATATGCTGGGGTGACGCCCGATAAGCGCCAAACTCTGCGCTGAATAAGCGATCCACCGTCTTTTATCAAATGGCGGGCAATGTTATAGGATCATATCTCGCCACGCATGAGGCCGCCCGGCCTTGCGCAACGCCAGCGTTTCGAAGAGCGCCAGGTTCGCCCGGTGTTCAGCCCCCGAATGTAAACGCCCCGAAGGATTGAAAGAAGCATGTCCAAAATCAAAGTCAAAAATCCCGTCGTAGATCTCGATGGCGACGAGATGACCCGCATCATCTGGAAGATGATCAAGGACAAGCTGATCTTTCCCTTCCTCGACCTCGACATCAAATATTTCGACCTCGGCATGGAGCATCGCGACGAGACCGACGACAAGGTCACCATCGACGCCGCCGAGGCGATCAAGAAATATGGCGTCGGCATCAAATGCGCCACCATCACGCCGGACGAAGCCCGCGTGAAGGAATTCAATCTCAAGAAGATGTGGAAATCGCCCAACGGCACGATCCGCAACATTCTCGACGGCACCGTCTTCCGCGAACCCATCATCTGCCGCAACATTCCCCGCCTCGTGCCGGGCTGGACCGAACCGATCGTCATCGCCCGCCACGCCTATGGCGATCAATATCGCGCCACCGACTTCCTCGTTCCCGGCAAGGGCAAGATGACCATCAAATGGGTCTCTGAAGATGGCAAGGAAACAATCGAACACGAAGTCTTCGATTACCCCGCTTCCGGCGTCGCCATGGCCATGTACAACCTCGACCCTTCGATCCGCGACTTCGCGCGGGCCTGCCTCAAGTTTGGCCTCGACCGCAATTTCCCGGTCTATCTCTCCACCAAGAACACGATCCTCAAAGCCTATGATGGTCGCTTCAAGGACATCTTCCAGGAAGTCTATGACGCCGAATTCAAAGCCGATTTTGAAAAAGCCAAGATCGTCTATGAGCATCGCCTGATCGACGACATGGTGGCCTCCTCCATGAAATGGTCCGGCGGCTATGTCTGGGCCTGCAAGAATTACGACGGCGACGTGCAGTCGGATTCTGTCGCGCAAGGCTTCGGTTCGCTCGGTCTCATGACCTCCGTCCTGCAAACGCCCGACGGCAAGATCCTCGAAGCCGAAGCCGCCCACGGCACGGTCACGCGTCACTACCGCCAGCATCAGCGTGGCGAGCAGACCTCGACCAATTCCATCGCCTCCATCTTCGCCTGGACGCGCGGCCTCTCCCACCGCGGCAAGCTCGACGGCAACGCCGAACTCGAAGCCTTTGCGCATACGCTTGAAAAAGTCTGCGTCTCGACGGTGGAAAGCGGCCACATGACGAAGGACCTCGCCCTTCTCGTCGGCTCCGAACAGAAATGGCTGTCGACCGAGGGCTTCCTCGACAAGGTCGCCGAAAACCTCACCAAGGCGCTCTCGAAATAAACACGCGCTTCGGATTACGTCATCGCCCGGCTTGACCGGGCGATCCACCTTCGCTGAATCGAGACGAAAACAGACCCTCATGCCTCAAGGAGCCGCGCAGCGGCGTCTCGAAGGACGAGGCCCGAGCATCACCGCGCTCTCACCCCTTCGGGGCCTCGCTCTCCAGCGTCTCCTTCTCCCGCACGATCTCCGCCATCTCCGCTTCCACTGCATTGCGCCGATGAACCAGATCGTCGCGACGATCCCGCGCCACTTCCTCCAGCCGCTTCTGCACGTCGGGATGACGCCGCACGAAACGCGCAAAATCCGAACTGCTGAGTTTCAGCAAGGTGCAATGCGTCGCCGCCGTGATATTCGCGGCCCGCTTGCGGGCTTCGAGCAACGCCATCTCGCCGAAGAACTCGCCCTCATTGAGGATGATCGCGCCCGAGGGGAACTCGATCGACACCTGACCGGACATGATGAAATACATGCCCGTCGCTTCCTCGCCCTTGAGCGCAATCGCCGCGCCGCGCTCCACCACCTGCGCATGCAACAACTGGATCAGGTTGCCGATGGTGATCGCACTGAGCCCGTTGAACAACGGCACGCGCGCCACCATACCCCAGGTCACGACAAAATCGCGCCGGTGAATTTCGGCGGCAAAGCCCGTCGAGATGATTGCGATCGGCAACGCGAACATGCCAAATCCCGCGATCATCACGATCCCCGCCATTATCTTGCCGACGCCAGTGATCGGCACCACATCGCCGTAACCGATGGTCGTCAGCGTCGCCACCGACCACCACATGGCGCGCGGGATCGAGCCGAAGCCATCGGGCTGCGCAGCGCCTTCAAGCTCATACATGATCGTCGCCGAAAAGACGCTCAGCCCCAGCATGACGATGACCGCCCCGAAAATCGCGCGGCGTTCGTTATAGAGAACCCGCCCCAGCGTGCCGAGCGCCGGCGTCGCCCGCGCCAGCTTCAAGAAACGCATCATGCGGAAGAGCAGCGCGACGCGCGCATCGAAGGGATAGATCAGCCCCACATAGAAAGGCAGGATCGCCATCAGATCGATCAGCATGGGCACGGTCATCGCCCAGTTGAGCCGCTTGCGCCAGGCCGCCCCGTGAAGGTGCGGCGGATGTTCCACAGCCACCCAGAGCCGCGCAAAATATTCGACCGTGAAGATGATGACGGCGAAAAAATCGAAATCGCGCAACAGGCCGCGCACCTCCTCGCCCAGCGCCGACTCCGTCTCGATGGCCACAGCCAGAACATTGGCGAGGATGAGCCAGATCATGAAAATGTCGAACACGCGGCTCACGAAATGATCGCGTCCCGACTCCAGAACGATATAAAGATACTGCCGCAAGCGCAGATAGGCGCTCTGCCGCCCAACCGTTTGAATTTCAGATTCGTCCGACAAATTCATCCGCCGCGTTACGCCCAAGCCTCACGCCGAGCTTCACCCGACACAAAGCCTGCACGCATTCGCCGCCCCGGGCAAGATTTGAGACTTGGAGACCCTTCATCCCCTGTACCGTCATCGCCCGGCTTGACCGGGCGATCCATCTTCACCAACCCGAAGCAGCATGGATGCCCCGATCAAGTCGGGGCATGACGATGGATAGGTAGAATAGATTTTCTTGAGACTATAAAAAGCCCGTCATGCGCGGGCTTGCCCCGCGTATCCACGTCTTCCCTTCCACCTCATGCGGGTGCCTTGATGGCTGCTTTCACGGCCCTTACGGCTTCGGACAGTTTTGAACCATCCGGACCACCACCTTGCGCCATATCGGGACGTCCACCACCCCCCTTGCCGCCCAACGGGACCACGCCAATGCGGACAAGATCGCATGAATTGTTGGAGGTGAGCAT
>JBAQNC010000004.1:0-6054 GCA_049303435.1 Parvibaculum sp.
AGATAAGGTCGCTCGACAGGCGGTGCGGCATAAGGATCGCCGATATCGACACCTTGTGTGCAATCGAGCATGGCGGCGCTGTCACGCACGCTGCGCGACAGGATATGTTCGGAGCACAGCCCTGCTACAACATCACCGAAATCCGGGCCCAATGGATTGCGCCCGCGCGTCGGCTTCATGCCGACGAGGCCGCAGGCGGATGCCGGAATGCGAATGGAACCGCCGCTGTCATTGGCGTGGGCGATAGGTACTATACCCGCAGCCACAGCAGAACCCGATCCGCCG
The DNA here is from genome assembly GCA_049303435.1 of Parvibaculum sp. Lineage (GTDB taxonomy): Bacteria > Pseudomonadota > Alphaproteobacteria > Parvibaculales > Parvibaculaceae > Parvibaculum. The sequence goes on from JBAQNC010000004.1 coordinate 286, forward strand.
GAAGACCCGCCTGTCGAATGATCGGTATTCCAGGGATTGCATGCCGCGCCATAGAGCTCGGATTCGGTCGTGGGAAGCAGGGTATATTCCGGCACATTCGTCTTGCCCAGAATGACGACACCCGCCGCCTTGAAACGCGCGGCGAGCGTTGAATCATGTGTAGCCAGATCGCCCGAGCGAAATTTAGATCCGTCACGCGTCGGCGTCCCCTTGAGATCACCAAAGGCATCCTTCAGAAGAAACGGCACACCTTGAAAGGGACCCTTGGCAGGAGCCTTCGCCATCTCGCGACCCAGTTCATAAAGCTTGAGAATGACCGCATTCAGTTTGGGGTTGTGAGCCTCGATGCGGGAAATAGCCTCTTCAGCAAGTTCTCCTGGGGTTACGTTGCCAGACTTAACAAGCGCCGCAAGGCCCAGACCGTCATAAGATGAATAATCGGAAATGCTCAACGTCACCTCTCCCAAGCCAGATGCAGACAGGCTCGATCCCGCTCTCGTGCATAAGCTTAGGCAGAAGTTGGCATATGAGGAAAGGATGGAATCCCCTCAAACCTCGGCTCGCTGATCTGCGGCTCGCTTTCGGGGCCCCATGCCGCCACTTCAAAATATGTGCGACGCAATACGGGCGCTCCCTCGGGGCCCGCATCGCGCGACACGTCGCCGACATTGACCAATTCGACCGTCATCTTGTCCTCGGTGAGCGTCACAACGGCATATCCGTGAGCGTTGCTATCGAGAAATGAAAGGCCAGGGCTCGCCTTTTCATTTCTGAACATGGAACCGACGGCGACCGAATTTGTATAATTCGTGATGATGCCCGCACGAATGCCATTAACGACGGTGTTGTTGAAATTCTCGAGAATGTCCTTGCCGTCCTCCATGAGCACCATACGACGAAAAAAATCGCTACTCCGTGACACACGCTCAGCCCCGGAAAACATTGAACCCGAACTGATGCCCGCTGTTACGAATTCCACAGCTGCATAGCTCTGAATCTCGTCATCGGGATCAAGCGGTAGGCGTCCCGCAGCGTGAGTGTGATAGTCACCTGCGCAGGAAACAACGTTGGAAATTTTTTCCTTCTTCAGGAAGGTCAGTAATTCGCATAGCTCGTAAGGATAGCCTTGCCATCCATCCATCCCAAGATAGCCGGTTTCGAGCCCGGCAAAAGGCAGGTTTGAAAAATCCAGTCGCATGGAAAGCGCGGGCACGCTATTCGCCCAGATGCGCCAGTGCGCCTTCGACGCCTGCATGACTGATTTGAACCACACTTTCTGCGGCCCGCCCATATGCGAACCGGGAGGCGATTGACGACGCGGATTGGCGAGCGACTTGTCGCCATAGGTTATGGCCTCAGGTGGATTACCATCATTCGCCATACGCCCGGCATCTAGCAATTTCACCAGACGAACAGGAGACACAGGCGCACCCTTGGCAAACACCTTCACGTCAGAACTCATCACGGGCTCGCTACGATAGGAACGCAAATCAGTGATCACGAGATCAAGCATCCCGCCCCATGAAAAGGCGCGATAGATGGTGAGACTGTTCAAGGCCCTCAGATTGTCGGGGTCCTGTCGCAGCAGGTTTTCATCCGGCTCACCAAAGGGCGCATTTTTGACGGTCGCTGTTTTGAAATCATGCGCAGGCGAGGCAATGCCGGCAAAACTCTCCGCATCGCTCAGCAGCGCCGGAATGAATTCAAACCATGCCTGATTGGCCGCCAATTTGCGCGCCTGAGCCGGGCTGCCGTCGCCAAAATAGGTGTCATGCGATTGCCAGGCATCATTAGTGAATTCGTGATCATCCCATGTGTGGATGAATGGAAACCGGGCGCGCGCCGCCTGCAGATCCGGGTCCGTCAGATAGGTTTTGTAGAGGAAACGATAATCAGCAAGCGTGACAGGCGCTTGTCCGCCAGCCTGCCACCACGGTCGCGTTCCGTCAGGCGCCCAGGGCTCCGAGCCGAAAGGCATAGCACCGATTGGGCGCGCAGGCGTCTCCGTTTCCGGCACATCGCCCGTGTGCTCGTAGATGAAATCGCCCAGATGGAGGACGAACTCGATCTGATCTTTTGGCTCCGCCGCTATGTCGTCATTTACAAGACGACGCAGCGCACCATAAAAGCCCTGCTCATAGTTCTGGCAACAGAGGAAGGCATAACGCACCGACCGGCTATTGTCCGGTGCAGGCGCCGTGCGCGTCCGCCCCGTCAACGGCGTGATGTCGCTTCCAGCTATGAAGCGATAAAAATAATAGCTGTCGGGCTTCAGTCCATCGACAAGTACGCGCACCGTATGATCGCTCGACGGACCCGCCCGCAGGTTGCGTTCGACAATGAGGCGAGAAAACTCGTCGTCTTCCGCCACCTGAAGGATCAGGTCGATTTCTTTCGACGACGGCACCTTCTGATCATCCGAATTGGCCTCCAACCGCTCGACACGGGTCCAGAGCATGACGCTATCGGGTTGGGGGTCGCCCGAGGCAAGGCCTTGGGGAAAGTGATAGACGCCCGCCGCTGTCGCCGCATGAGCCATTTGGGAAGTGAAGGGAGCCGACGTCGCCGAAAGCGCGAAACACCCCGCCGCCGACGCAAACAATGTTAGAAATTCGCGGCGATCAATTCCCGGCATTGCCCGTTCTCCAACCCTTGTTCCCCATCCATATGGCTTTTACAGGAGCTCGGCCAATTTTGGAAAACAATAGAATTGTGACGGAGAGGCGAAAGATCACTTAACCGCTGCGATCTTCTTCTTCGGCTTTGTGACCTTGGGCTTCGATGATTTGCTCGCGGCCTTCGACGCGTTGCCGACTAAACGGGCAGGGCGACGCCGGAAGAGTTCCGCCAGATATTGCCCGGTATAGGAGCGCGGCTCTTTCGCCACATCTTCCGGGGTGCCCGCTGCCACGATCTCACCCCCGCCATCGCCTCCCTCTGGCCCCAGATCGATGATCCAGTCGGCAGTCTTGATGACTTCGAGATTATGCTCGATCACGACAACAGTGTTGCCTTGCTCGACCAGCTCATGAAGCACTTCAAGGAGCTTGGCCACATCGTGGAAATGAAGCCCTGTGGTTGGCTCGTCAAGAATATAGATCGTGCGCCCCGTCGCGCGCCGCGCCAGTTCCTTGGATAGCTTGATGCGCTGCGCCTCGCCGCCGGAAAGCGTCGTCGCCTGTTGCCCGACCTTGATATAGCCAAGGCCCACACGCTGCAGCACTTCCATCTTTTCTCGTACTGCCGGCACAGCCTTGAAGAAGTCACAGGCCTCGTCAACTGTCATCTCGAGAATATCGGCAATCGACTTGCCCTTGAATTTCACTTCAAGCGTTTCGCGGTTATAGCGATGCCCGTGGCACACATCGCATTCGACATAGACATCCGGCAGGAAATGCATCTCAATCTTGATGACGCCGTCGCCCTGACAGGCCTCGCAGCGGCCGCCCTTCACATTGAAGGAAAAACGACCGGGCTTGTAACCGCGCGCACGCGACTCAGGCAGTTCAGCAAACCAGTCACGAATGAAAGTGAAAGAGCCAGTATAGGTCGCGGGATTTGAACGCGGCGTACGTCCGATCGGCGACTGATCGATATCGATGATCTTGTCCAGATATTCGAGACCAAAAATTTCATCGAATTGTCCCGGGTGTTCACGGGTGTTATTGAGACGACGAGCGACAGCCTTGTAGATCGTTTCGATCAACAGGGTTGATTTGCCGCCACCAGACACCCCCGTCACACAAGTGAAAGTACCGAGCGGAATCTCGGCGCTTACATTTTTCAGATTATTGGACTTCGCGCCTGTAACTTTGAGGCTCTTGCCATTGCCGACGCGGCGCTCGGCAGGCATATCAATCTGCAGCAGACCAATGAGATATTGCCCGGTCAGACTATCGGGATTTTTCATGATGTCTTCAGGTGTGCCTTCGGCGACCACTTCGCCACCATGAACGCCCGCGCCCGGTCCGATATCGACGACGTGGTCCGCTGTGCGGATCGCATCCTCGTCATGCTCCACAACGATCACCGTATTGCCGAGATCGCGCAATCGTTTGAGCGTTTCAAGAAGCCGGTCATTGTCGCGTTGATGCAAACCAATGGAAGGCTCATCAAGCACATAGAGAACGCCCGTGAGACCCGAACCGATCTGCGACGCCAGCCTGATGCGCTGGCTTTCGCCGCCGGACAAAGTTCCGGAGTTGCGCGCCAGCGTCAGATATTCAAGCCCGACATTGTTCAGGAAATGCAGACGGTCGCGGATTTCCTTGAGAACGCGCCCCGCAATTTCATTTTGTTTGGCCGTCAAATGAGGCGACAGCTCCGCAAACCAGCGATCCGCATCCTTGATGGACATGTCGGTAACTTCACCGATGTGCCGCTTGTTGATCTTGACGGCGAGCGCCTCCGGCTTCAGCCGGAAACCGCCGCAATCGTCACATCGCGTGACGCCCTGAAAACGTTCGATCTCTTCACGCGACCATGAACTGTCCGTCTCGCGCCACCGTCGCTCAAGATTGGGGATGACGCCCTCAAAGGGCTTCTTCGTCTTGTAGGAACGCATCCCGTCATCATAGGCGAAGGTCACTTCTTCATCGCCGGTGCCGTAAAGCACTGCGTCCTGCGCCTTCTTCGGCAGTTGCGACCAAGGGGCAGTCACCGAGAATTTGAAATGCTTGGCAAGACTGTCCAACGTCTGGGTGTAGTAGGGCGACGTCGATTTCGACCAGGGCGCAATGGCTCCCTTACGAAGAGACAATCCGTGATCCGGAACCACCAGATCCGGGTCCATATAGTGCTGCGTACCAAGCCCGCTACAGGCCGGACATGCGCCAAATGGATTATTGAACGAAAAAAGCCGGGGTTCGATTTCATCAATCGTGAAGCCCGAAACCGGGCAGGCGAAACGCGACGAGAAGGTAATGCGTTCCGGCTCTTCGCCTTTCCTGGCATCGGCATATTCGACAATGGCGATGCCATCGGTGATCCCCAATGCAATTTCGAAACTATCGGCCAGGCGGTTGCCAAGATCGTCGCGCACGACGAGACGATCCACCACCACATCTATGTCGTGCTTGAGCTTCTTGTTGAGGGCTGGCACCTCATCGATTTCATAGAAGGTCCCATCCACCTTGACGCGCTGAAAACCCTTCTTCTGGAGGTCCGCAAATTCCTTGCGATATTCACCCTTACGACCGCGGATCATCGGCGCGAGCAGATAGAGGCGCGTGCCTTCTGGCAAAGCCAATACCCGATCAACCATCTGCGTGACGGTCTGGCTTTCAATCGGCAGGCCGGTCGCCGGCGAATAGGGAATGCCAACGCGCGCCCAGAGCAAGCGCATGTAGTCATAAATTTCAGTGACCGTACCCACCGTGGAGCGTGGATTGCGTGAAGTCGTCTTCTGTTCAATGGAAATGGCAGGCGACAAGCCGTCGATCTGATCGACGTCCGGCTTCTGCATCATCTCCAGGAACTGCCGCGCGTAGGCGGACAGGCTTTCCACATAGCGCCTTTGACCTTCGGCATAGATCGTGTCGAAGGCAAGCGACGACTTGCCGGACCCTGACAGGCCCGTAATCACAATGAGCTTGTCCCTCGGCAGGTCGATCGAAATATTCTTGAGGTTGTGCTCCCGTGCGCCCTGTACAGACAACATCTTGGCATGGGGGTCGCGTGTCGTGGAATGGGCGGACTTCTTGCTGGAGGTACTCATGGGGACCTTGGGGGGGAATTCTGAAAGGGATACCAGGACGAGCAATCTACGCC
>JBAQNC010000005.1:0-4933 GCA_049303435.1 Parvibaculum sp.
TCCAGCGTGAGGAGCGTGAAACCGGGAATATAGGGTTCTACGCTCCAAATGTGGAGATAAAATCTTTCATCTTGTGAAATTAGTGAAAATACGCCCTAGAACGCCCTGAAAATTAGCACGGCCGCCAATGCGCCTGCCGCTGCCCAGAGCACAGGCCTCGCCCAACCCCGGTTGCCCTGCGCGCGGGCTAGCGCTTCGGTGGAACTGGGGTGGAGTTTGAGCCCTTGCTCGTCCACGCTGTCGGACAGGAGCCGCGCTGTGCGCTCCGCGCGCGCCAGAAACTCAGGCAGATGACCGGCCATGCGTCCGAGCTGGGCGGCGCCTTCGGCCACTTCCTCCAGTCGAGCTTCTGGCGCGAACTGATCGCTCATCCAGGACTTCAGAACGGGTTCGGCGCTATCCCAGATATTGTGATCGGGATCGAAATGACGCGCCACGCCCTCGATCACCACCATCGTCTTTTGCAGGAGGATGAGTTCGGGCCGTGTCTTCATGTCGAATTGTTCGGTGACCTGAAAGAGCTGCGCCAGCAATCGACCCATGGAGACATCGCGCGCTGTGCGCCCGAATATCGGTTCGCCGATGGAACGAAGCGCCTGCGCGAAGGCGTCGACATTCTTGGATTCCGGCACATAGCCCGCGAGGAAATGCATTTCGGCGACACGGCGATAGTCGCGCTTTACGAAGCCATAGAGGATTTCCGCCAGCATCCGCCGCTGTGTCGGGTCGAGCCGCCCCATGATGCCGAAATCGACGGCGACTATGGTGCCGTCGGCATCGACGAACAGATTACCCTGATGCATGTCGGCGTGGAAAAACCCGTCGCGCAACGCATGAGTGAGAAAAGCCTGAATGACGCGCGTGCCGAGCGCCTTCATGTCGTGACCGGCGGCAACCAGTGCTTCGCGATCGGAAGCGGGAATGCCATCGACCCATTCGAGTGTCAGGACATGGCGCGCTGTGCGTTCCCAATCGACTTTGGGCACGCGGAAACCTTCGTCCAGCGCCACATTCTCCGCCATCTCCGAAATGGCGGCGGCCTCGAGGCGGAAATCCATTTCCACTTCGACGCTGTCGGCAAGCGTTTGCACGACTTCAACCGGCCGCAACCGGCGCGAGGCTTCGCTATAGCGCTCCACGAGATGCGCCACCCAGAAAAAACTGTCGAGGTCGGCGGCGAAACGCGCCTCGACGTCGGGCCGCAGGACCTTGACCGCCACATCGCGGCCTTCAGGGTTCGTGTCATCGGGCACGGTGCGGGCGCGATGTACCTGCGCAATGGAGGCCGCCGCCATGGCGTCGCCGAAAGACGAATAGATTTCCTCGACAGGCTTTCCCAATTCCGCGCTGACGATGGCGCGCGCTTCGTCGGTCGGAAAGGGTGGCAGGCGGTCCTGCAATTGCGTCATGCCGCCAGCGAGTTCTGCGCCGACAATATCGGGTCGTGTCGCGAGAAACTGCCCAAGCTTGATGTAGGAAGGCCCCAGATCCATCATCGCTGCGGCAAGGCGTGCGGCTGGCGTCATATTGGAAAGGGCGTCGGGCTTTTCTTCCCAGGGTAGGCGGATTTTGGCGAGCGCCAGCAGTGCGAGCAACGCGCCGGGCATCTCGCCGCGCAATTCCAGCGGAAATAGCGCGTCATGCCGCGCCAGCGCGCGACCGGCTTTGGCGAGGCGCACAAAATGACCAAGCGAGCGAAACATCTTGCGGCTTTCTAAAGACGCCAGCCGGAATGCATCGCTGCAATGCCGCCGGTGAGATTGCGATAGGACACGCGCTTGAAGCCCGCCGCTTCGATCATGGATTTGAAGCGTTCCTGATTGGGGAAGCGGCGAATGCTTTCCACCAGATATTGATAGGGGTCGCTATCGCCCGTCACCCATTTGCCGATTTGCGGAATGGCGGCGAAGGAATATTTGTCATAGATCGCATCAAGCCCCGGCACGGCTACCTGGCTGAATTCGAGGCAGAGAAAACGCCCGCCGGGTTTCAACACGCGATAGGCGTCGGAAAGCGCCTTTTCGATATGGGTAACGTTGCGAATGCCGAAGGCGATCGTATAGGCGTCGAACGAGCGATCAGGGAAGGGCAGACATTCGGCATCGCCACAGGCGAACTCGACCTGTCCTGAATATTGCTGCGCTTCCGCGCGCGTCTTGCCGACGCCGAGCATGTGCCGGTTGATGTCGCAGACCGTGACATGGGCGTTTGGCCCGGCGCGGTCGAGGACGCGAAAGGCGATGTCCCCCGTGCCGCCCGCCACATCGATATGATTATAGGCTCGGTCGCTGCGCGGCGGATTGAGCCAGTCGATCAGCGCGAGCTTCCAGGCGCGATGTAGGCCCCCGGACATGAGGTCGTTCATCAGGTCATAGCGCGAGGCGACCTGCTCGAACACGTCGTGAACGAGTTTGACCTTTTCGCCCTCGGCCACGGTCTTGAAGCCGAAATGGGTCGTGCCGCTGTCCTTGTCGGCAGCGGTCTCTTCAGCGGAGGATTTCGTGTCTGTCTGGCTCATCATGCGCCGGACCATAGCGCAGGCCTCGGAAGGGCGCTACTTTCTGCATCCTTCAAGAATGCCCGCCCAAGGATATGGCGACGATATGCCCGAACTGCCCGAAGTCGAAACCGTCCGCCGTGGCCTGGAGCCCGTGATGGAGGGGCGTGTCATCCGCCTTGCGACCCAGCGCCGTCCCAACCTGCGTTACCCTTTGCCCGAGCGTTTTGCCCAGCGGCTCACCGGGCGGCGCGTGTTGCGCCTCCGACGTCGTGCCAAATACATTCTGGCCTATCTCGACGGCGGCGAAGTGCTGCTTATTCATCTGGGCATGTCCGGGCGCTTTCTGATCCATCAAGGCGAACCGGTTCCGAAACGTCCCGGTCTTTTCCACTATGAGGCACCCGACGCCGGCGAGGGCAAGCACGATCACATCGTCTTCGATATGGAGGATGGCGCCCGCATCGTTTATTCCGACCATCGCCGTTTCGGCTTCATGGATCTGATCGACGAAGATGCGCTGGAACAGAACGCCCACCTGGCAAATCTCGGGCCCGAGCCGCTTGGCAACGAATTTTCATCGACAAGTTTGCTGGCCCGCCTCAAGGGCCGCAAGACGCCGATCAAGTCGGCGCTGCTCGATCAACGCAATGTCGCGGGGCTCGGCAACATCTATGTCTGTGAGGCGCTTTATCGTTCCGGCATCTCGCCCAAGCGCGCAGCAGCGAACGTTGGGCCTCAGCGTGTGGAACGACTGACGCGAGCGATACGCGACGTTCTTTCCGAAGCGATTGAGGCAGGTGGCTCGACATTGCGCGACTATGCGCAGGCCGATGGCGAACTTGGCTATTTCCAGCACCATTTTGCCGTCTATGATCGCGAAGGGGAAACCTGTTCAAAGCCGGAATGTGGCGCTACGGTGAAACGCATCGCGCAAGCTGGACGATCGACATTCTTTTGTCCCGGGTGTCAAAGATGAATCCGGGATAGAATTATCCATTATAGGTGAAAGAAGCGATATGACGAGATTGGGTGGCCGATTTATCGCTGTGGCGCTTGGGGTTTTTCTCGCAAGCATGTGTTTCGCGCACCCGCTTTACGCTGAAGAAAAAGCAGGCGGTTATCTTGATGCCGTTGAAGACATGCCCTTGATGGAAGGCCTGCATGAGACAGGCGAAGGCGGCATCGTCTTTGATAAACCCAATGGCCGCATCGTGCGCTCGGTCGCCGAGGGTCATGTTTCCATTGCCGCTGTGCGCCGCTTTTATATAGATACGCTGCCGCAACTGGGTTGGGAGCGCAGGAAGAAGCTGGAACTGATCGACGATCTTCTCGTCTTCAATCGCGAAACAGAACGCCTCGAAATCGAGATGAGTAGGCAGCCCAACGGCATGACCGAGGTGCGTTTCGCCATCGAACCAAACTGAGTTTTGTAATTTGAATCAACGCTTCGCAGGTTCAGTTCGTGATACTGGATGAAGCGTGAGCGCCAAATGATATGAGGAAAGAACCAATGGCCTATCAGAACATTCTCGTTGAAACCAAAGATGCGGTAGGTCTCATCACGCTCAACCGTTCCGATGCGCTGAATGCGTTGAACAAAGGATTGATGGACGAACTGACTTTGGCCCTTGATGTCTTCGAGGCCAATGACGCCATTCATTGCATCGTGCTGACCGGTTCGCAAAAGGCTTTTGCGGCGGGCGCGGACATCAAGGAAATGCAGCCCAAATCCTATATGGATGTCTACCGCGAAGATTTCATCACGGCGAACTGGGAGCGCGTCACGCGTTGCCGCAAGCCGGTGGTGGCCGCAGTGGCGGGTTATGCGTTGGGTGGCGGCTGCGAGCTTGCCATGATGTGCGATCTCATTATCTGCGCCGATAATGCGAAGTTCGGCCAGCCGGAAATCAATCTGGGTGTCATGCCGGGCGCGGGGGGCACGCAGCGCCTGACGCGCTTCGTCGGCAAGTCCAAGGCGATGGAAATGTGCCTCACGGGCCGCATGATGGACGCGGACGAGGCCGAGCGCTCAGGTCTCGTGAGCCGCGTCGTGCCGCTGGAAGGCTTGCTTGACGAGGCCTTGAAGGTGGCGGCTACCATCGCGGCCAAGTCCCTTCCCATTGCCATGATGACGAAGGAAACCGTCAATCGGGCATATGAAACGACGCTATCGGAAGGCGTGCGCTTCGAACGGCGGCTCTTTCACTCCATGTTCGCCACCGAAGACAAGCAGGAAGGCATGTCGGCCTTTGTCGAAAAACGCAAACCGGCCTTCAAGAACCGCTGAGGCGAGGCTGCGGAAAATGGCGGAAACCTGCCATTAATGTTGCGGCCTTTGAGGGCTTTTCGGCCGGTTGACGGAACGCCCTGCCCCGCGTATAACGCGCGCCTCAAGCAAGATAAGGCCCCAAGTTTGTCCGGGGCCGCTTTTTT
>JBAQNC010000006.1:0-3218 GCA_049303435.1 Parvibaculum sp.
ACAATGTGGCGAGTGCCTTGGGGTCGAAGGGCATGAGGTCGCTGAAGCGGCCTTCATGAACCTTGCGGGCCCAGGCAGGATCGACGAGGAGCGCGCGACCGACGGCGATGCGGTCGAATTCACCGGCTTCGAGGCGTTCGAGCAGGTCGTCGATGCCGGTGGCTTCCGAGGATTCGCCCATAAAGGAGCCGATGAATTCGCCCGACAGACTGACGCTGCCCACGGTCATGGTGGGTTTGCCAGTGAGCTTCTTGGTCCAGCCAGCGAGATTGAGGGACGAGCCTTCAAACTCGGGTTCCCAGAAGCGGCGGGTCGAGGCGTGGAAACAATCGACGCCAGCTTCCGACAGGGGCTTCAGGAATGCGCCGAGGTCGTCGGGGGTCGGGGCAAGGCGGGCGTTGTAGTCCTGCTGCTTCCATTGGGAAAAGCGCAGGACGAGCGGGTAGTCCTTGCCGACCTCGCGGCGGATCGCCTCAATGATCTTGACGGCGAATTCGGTGCGCTGGGTGAGGTCGCCGCCGAATTGATCCGCACGCTGATTGAGTTCTTCCCAGAAGAACTGGTCGATGAGGTAGCCATGTGCGCCGTGGATTTCAATGCCGTCGAAGCCGATTTCGCGGGCGTCGGCTGCGGCGCGTCCGAAGGCGTCGATGACGCGCTGGACGTGGTCATTCGTCATGGGTTCGGCGATCTGCTTGCCGGGTTTGACGAGGCCCGAGGGACTGGCGCTCGGCAGTTCGGGATAAGGCGCGTTTTCCTGAACGCGGGTGATGCCGACATGCCAGAGCTGGGGCATGATCTTGCCGCCGACTTCATGGACCTCGTCGACGACACGCTTCCAGCCATTGAGGGCTTCGCCATGAAAATCGGGAATGTTGGCATCGCCCTTGGAGACGGGATCATTGACCGTCGTGCCTTCGGTGCTGATGAGACCGGTTTCATTTTCCGCGCGGCGGCGATAGTAGCCAGCGACATCTGCGCCGGGGACGCCCATTGGGCGATTTGGATCGCGTCATGGGGGCCATGACGACGCGGTTGGCAAGTTCCAGTCCGTTGAATGCGAAAGGCGTAAAAAGCGGCTCCACAGATCTGCTCATTAAGTTCTCCAGTTTTGATTTGTGGAAACTTTGATCACTCAAAGGGTCCACGGCAATGCGGGTTGGTGTCATATTGACCATTGAGACGAAGAGCGTAATGCGGGGATTTGCATTAAGTTCGACAAAATCGAACAGGTGGGTGATGAGCGAAACAAAATGATGGTCAATCCGGCGATCGAACGTCTGGGCTTCAAGGAGACGGAGCGGGTGATGGTGCTGCATGTCGACGATGTCGGCATGTGTGGGGCCTCGCTCGATGCGTTCGACGATCTATGGGCGGACCAGTCGGTGAGTTGCGGATCGGTGATGGTGCCCTGCCCCTGGTTCCGGGCGACGGTGGAATGGTCGCGCGCTCATCCCGATGCCGATCTCGGCGTGCATGCGACGTTGACGAGTGAATGGCCTGGCTATCGCTGGAGCCCTGTTTCGACACGCGACATGGCCAGTGGGCTGATGGACACGGAAGGTGCGTTTTACAAGACCTCGGCGGCGGTGGCCAAGCATGCCGATCCGGCGGCGGTGGTGCGCGAGCTGAAGATGCAGATTGAGATAGCGCGCGACGCGGGCATTCCGATCTCACATCTCGATACGCATATGGGATCGGTGATGGATGCTGGTTTTTATGAGGCTTTCGTCGATGCGGCGATGGAGGCGGGTCTCGCTCCCTTTGCGCTGCGCATGGACGAGGCGCAATGGCGGGCCGCCCAATACGGACCGGAGGCGATCGAGATATTCAGCAAGGCAACCGATGAGCTTGCTCACATGGGTGTGCCGCTAATCGACCGTGTGTTGCAGCTCTCGCTGAAGATCGAGAACGATCGGGCGCAGAAGACGCGTAATCTGCTGGACAGGCTCAAGCCGGGGCAGATCGGCTATGCACTATTCCACCCTGCCCTTGATAGCGCCGAAATCCGGGCCATATGTCCCGACTGGCGCTCGCGGGTGGCGGACCATGAACTTCTCTCTGGCGGCAAGCTGAGAGGCTATCTGGAGGATCAGGGCGTCAGGATCATCAATTGTCGGGTGCTGCAGGATCTCGTGCCCAAAGCCAGCTGATTGGAAAACAGGGAGTTTCAGGGCTGACGGGCATTTCGCCCGGCGGTTTCTCCTGATAGTTTTGCCCATAGATCATTCGATGCGAGTGGAGACCCATGGAAGTCAATCGACGAGCGAAATTCCAGATCGGACAGGTCGTTCGCCACAGGTTTTACCCCTTCCGCGGCGTCATCTTCGATGTCGACCCGACCTTCAACAATACGGATGAATGGTGGGAGTCGATCCCCGAAGAGGTGCGGCCGGTCAAGGACCAGCCCTATTACCATCTGCTCGCCGAAAACGCCGCGACGGAATATGTCGCCTATGTCTCGGAGCAGAACCTCTTGGCGGATGACACGGGCGAGCCGGTGCGGCATCCTCAGGTCAGGGAGTTTTTTGGCCCGATGCGCGACGGGGTTTATTCCATTCCGAGCAAGACGAGCCACTGAGCGTTTGTCGACAGCGTGAGGCGCGGTCGGCGTTTTCAGAAAATGGAGAGAGAGTGTGCGGGGTGACTGGCGACCCTATCATATCCGTCGTCTGCAGGACGCGTGGGTACAGTTCTATGTGAACCGTTTTATCGTCCCCGCCTTTGACGATGTGGGTGGCGGGTTGAGCATCAGCTGTCCGCGCAATCTCGAAATTTTTGGCGGGCAGATCAGCATCGGCAAACATGCGCATATCCATGCAGCCAAGGGCAAGTTGACGAGGCTTTGCACATGGAAGACGGGTGACCGAGAGGGACGGATCACCGTGGGTGATCATGTGCTGATCAGTCCGGGTACGCATATCGTCTCGTCCGAAAGCATTTCAATCGGCAGTAATACGATGTTTGCCAGCGGCTGCTACGTATCCGATTCAGACTGGCATGACACCTACGACCGGACTGCGGAACATGACAAGCATGCGCCGATCGTGATTGGCGAAAATGTATGGTTCGGCGTTCGCGCCATTGTCGGCAAGGGTGTGACGGTAGGAGACAACAGCATTATCGGTGCGGGGGCAGTTGTCACGCGGCACATTCCGGCCAATTGCATTGCCGCAGGCAATCCGGCGCGCGTGGTGCGCGAGCTTGATCCGACGCGG
>JBAQNC010000007.1:0-19574 GCA_049303435.1 Parvibaculum sp.
CGATTATATCGAACGCTTCTATAATCCCCGGCGTCGGCATTCAACGCTCGGGTATTTAAGCCCTGTGGAGTTTGAGAAGAAAATGCTGTTAGCTTAACTCGCTGTCTACGAAACCGGCAGCAGCCCAGTTCGGACGAAAGATCATTTGAGTTACGTCGCGTATGTTCTGAGAAATGATATCCGTTGGCGTCCGAAATATTTTCTCTGGAAATACACCTAGGCTCAGGACTCATTGATTGATCCAGAAGATGACGATAGCCGCGATGCAGATGGCTGAGAAGAAGCTGTGGGCGCATCTGTCGTAGCGGGTGTGGATGCGCCGCCAGTCCTTGAGCTTGCCGAACATGTTCTCGATCTTGTGGCGCTGTCGATAGAGGGTTCGGTCGTGAGCGATCTGTATTTTGCGATTGGCCTTTGACGGGATGCAGGCGTCGATGCCGCGTTCGCTCAGTGCGTGACAGAACCAGTTTGCGTCGTAGCCGCAGTCGCCGAGCAAGACTTTGGCCGGTGGCAGCGCATCAAGCATCAGGGCCGCACCCTTGTAATCGCTCATCTGACCCTCGCTCAACACCATCACCAAGGGCCCTCCCTCGCCATCGCACACCGCGTGCAGCTTGGAGTTCAGGCCGCCTTTCGTGCGCCCGATACGTCGGGTAACAGCCCCTTTTTGAGCAGACTGGCCGCAGTCCGGTGCGCTTTGTGGTGGGTGGTATCGATCATCAGCCGATCGGGCTTGCCGCCCTTTCCCGCCAGCTCGGCGAAAATCTTCTTGAATACGCCAAGACGGCTCCAGCGTACAAAACGGTTGTAGATCGTTTTGTGCGGGCCGTACTTCTTGGGGGCATCGCGCCAGCGTAGACCGTTGCGGATCACAAAGATGATCCCGCTGAGTATGCGCCGGTCATCAACGCGCGGCACTCCATGCGACAATGGAAAATAGGGTTCGATCCGACGCATCTGCGCCTGTGAAAGCCAGAACAAATCACTCATGGCGGCACCTCCTGAGGGCACAAGTGAATCAATCCCCACAACATTCCGTAAGAAAATTAATGGGTCCTGAGCCTAGGTGATGGGGCCTTGAATAGGCGCGTTTATAGAGACGATCGGTCCTGAATTGTCGGGCCGTCCTGTCTTGAGGCCGATTGGTCGACTTTGACAAGGTTGGTAGCGGCTTGAGGGAATGGTGGCTTGGATTAATTAGGATCGCGTCGGGATTCGCGCACGCTGACTGCGCCATGTGTACTTACCAGATAGGGCACGATGAACGTTAAAATGAGTTTGCCCCAGTTAAGAGGCGCTCCTGTGAAAAGGGCGTCGCCTTGATTGATTAGATTTAAGATTGTTCCGACAACAATCGATACGATCAAGGCGCGCATCGGAACGCCGCCGGTTGTCGCGCTTGTCCAAATTTTACGCCATGAATTCATCAAGGAACCTCTATCTTTGAATTTAACCCAACCCTAGGCTAGTTGAGCGAGTAGACGGCCACCTCACCTGTCGGCAGGCCCAGCATGTCTTTAGCTAACAATATCCTGTCTGATCGGCTCTTCGATTCTGAGCGTGATACATTGCGATCGGATTCGTAAGCGTCCATTCTTCGCACATCATCAGCTTCAGACGCCATTTTGCGCCTTCCAGTTCCAGGGAAGGAGCTCGTCGATGCGTGCCATGGGATGGCCGTTTGTGAGGCGCTCAAGGACGTCCTTCAGGTAGGCATAGGGTTCGACATCATTGAGCGTTGCGGTGGTGATGAGCGAGGCGACTATGGCCCAACGGTCGGCGCCACCATCAGAGTCGGCAAAGAGATGGTTCTTGCGCCCTAGGGTGATCGGCCTGATCGCGCGCTCGACCGTGTTGGTGTCCAGTTCAACGCGACCATCCTCAAGGAAGCGGCAGAGAGCGGCCCATCGGGCAAGCGCATAACGGATGGCCTCGGCAAGTGTGCTGCGCTGCGGTAGCCGAGCGAGCTAGCTTTCGAGCCAGGGCTTCATGGCCTCGGTGTGGGGACGTGATCGGGGGCCGCCCGCAGTCTTGCGAACGTCGGCGCTTTGCCCGCGTATCTCCTTTTCGACGGCGTAAAGCTCGGCAATCCGGCGCAGGGCTTCGTCCGCAATCGGTGACCCGGTCGCTTCATGAATCTCATAAAACTTGCGTCGCGTGTGCGCCCAGCAGGCGGCCAGCGAGATGCCAAACGACTTTCCACCGGTATCGACCGTGCGGCGCTATTTCTACGACTGGCGCGGCAATGGCCTGCTCGACGAATTGAACCGTCGCCTCGTCGAGCATGCGCGTCGGGCCGAAGGGCGCGCGGCCAGCGCGTCGGCGGGCGTCATTGACAGTCAAAGCGTAAAAACCACTGAAAGTGGCGGGATCAGGGGTTATTACGCGGGCAGGCGGATCAAGGGGCGCAAACGTCATATCGTCACCGATACCCTTGGACTTCTGGTCGGCCTTGCCATTCACGGAGCAGATGTCCAGGACCGTGACGGGGCGCCGGACCTGCTGAAATCCATCGCGACCACCTATCCGTTACCGCGCCATGTCTTCGCCGATGGCGGCTATGCTGGACCCAAGCTGAGGGGCGCTTTGGAGAAGATCGGACGCTGGACGCTGCAGATCGTCAAGCGCTCCGACACCGCCCCGGGGCTTCGAAGTCATCCCGCGACGATGGGTTGTCGAGCGCACCTTCGCATGGCTTGGACGATGCCTCCGAATGGCAAAGGACTGGGAGAAAGCCATCGCAAGTGCCATGGCTTGCCGAAATGAGATCGCAATCCCCACATCACAAACAAGTGTGTGAGAAATGAACGCTTACTACGTTTCCGAGGGCCATACGCTGTTTCGCATTGGCGGCTGTCCTAAGTCGCGTTTTTCTTATGGTGTTGTAAAGCTGTTCGCCAAAGTTGGTATCCTGCCCCCGCAACCACTTTTGGTATAACTTGATAGAATGCCAGATATAACAATGACTTACAAGAAAAACAGCCCCGCACGGCGCGCCCGTGACGGGGCTTTTTCTTTGAAAAGCCTCTAAAATGGGGATGGGTGACTGCGCGCGCGGCGATTTTTTGAGAGGGTTTCAGCCGGTCTTTCGCGCTCGGTGACGTGGTCCCCTGATTGTTACCATTCAGAAGTAGAGTCCCGTCGGGTTTTGTCTGGTTGAAGAAGTTGCTGCAATGTTGCAGTCGATCTGCCAGTTGGCAAGTTCGGTTCGTGCCTGCGCCAATGATGTGAACAGGGTTTCGTTCCGCAATTCGTCACGCAAACGAGGGGCTCAGGTCAAAAGCGCTGAACCTGTCCTGACCTGTTTCTGGCCTCTGCGACCAATTCTGGACGAATTATCAATTTTTTCGAACGGGGAGGTTATGCAATTCCGCTTCGACGCCTCATTCTTTCCTCAAGAACCGTGATCGGCACGAACCGGCAAGACGGGCAGGAGGAGGAAGCGATGGACTTGGAGCGCAAGCCGGGGGATGCCCCGAGCAAATCGGAAATCTGTTCCTATTTCGATCCGTCTGACGGCACATTGGACAGACGCGTCTTCGCCGACCAGGCGCTATACGATCTGGAATTAAAGAACATCTACGCCCGCGCGTGGAACTTCATGTGTCACGAGAGCCAGATTCCGAATATCGGCGATTATTTCATCACCTATATTGGGGAAGACCAGGTCATCGTCGTCCGCGACAAGCAGGGCGATGTGCAGGTGCTGCTTAATACCTGCCGTCATCGCGGTAACGCGCTCTGTCGCGCCGAGCAGGGCAACGCCAAGTCCTTCGTCTGCTCCTATCACGGCTGGAACTATGACCTGAATGGCGACCTCATCGGCGTTCCCGGTCTCTCGTCCTATTACCGCAAGGACTTCGACAAATCGCAATGGGGCCTCGCCAAGGCTGCGCAAGTGGATCACCTCCACGGCTTCTATTTTGCGACCCTCGATCCTGACACGCCGCCTCTTTATGACTATTTGGGCGAAGTCGGTCGCATTGGCCTCGGCATGCTCGTGGCGAATGGCCCGGTTGAAGTAGTGAACGGCATCCAGAAGAATGTCATCGACTGCAATTGGAAGATCGCCGTCGACAATCTGTTCGACTGGTACCACGTGCAATACAGTCATGCCTCGGCCGGCACTTCAGGAATCCTGGACATTGCCGCGATCCTGCATCCGAACAACCAGATGGTGATGTTTGGAGAGTATGGGCACGCAATCAGCGGCCCGGTCATTCCCCTGGAGCGGCAGGCGGAAATCGACGCTATGAGCGATGAGGAAAAGCTTGCAGCTACCGTCGCGAAAATGATCGAGGATCCGAATAGGCTCCCGCAGCCGCTTCGGTCGAGCTTTGCGAAAGACATTCTCGGACCGACGGGTGTCCGCTGTATGGGGCATCCAAATATCTTCCCAAACCTCTGGGTCTCGACTGGCGGCACACAGCTTTCGTTGCGACTGCCACGGGGGCCCTTTGAAACGGAAATCTGGTGGTTCACGGTACTTCCGAAGGCGATGCCGGAAGAGATGAAGAAAAAACAGGTCGCCTTCACCACGCATCTGTTCGGTCCAGCCGGCCTGCTCGAGCAGGATGACGGAGAGAACTGGAGCCAGAGCACACGGGCATCCCGCGGCGTCGTATCCCGCGGCTACCGGCATCATCTTGCGATGGGTCTGGGGCATGACGAGGTGCTTTACGACGAGCGCGGCGCGGCCCGTGTCGAAACCACGATCAGCGAGCATGCGCAGCGCTGGCTTTACACCAACTGGATGAACTGGCTGACGGCCGACAGTTGGGACGAAATCAAGGCGAACAATCCCGCCTTGCCGAAAGGGAGGGTCTGATGTCGCAGGCAATGGCAGCACAGGCCGAAACTCCGGGTCTTGACGGGCTCTCGCTTCTACAGCGAATGGAGTTGCAATTCGAGATCGAGCAGTTTCTCTATGCCGAGGCGGCAATGATAGACGGGCGGGAATATCGCGCCTGGCTTGACCTCTGGACAGAGGATTGCAGCTACTGGATGCCGATCCGGCGTACGGTGACACTCTCCGATATTGAGCTCGAGTTCACCAAACGCGGCGACATGTCTTTCTACGATGACGACAAGAATTCGCTTACGATGCGTGTCGTCAAGATGGAGTCGGGTTCTGCGTGGTCGGAAGATCCACCATCTCGGACACGGCACATCGTCGCCAATGTGCGTATTCTCGGGAAAACCGGCAACGAGACGACTGTTGAAGTGGCGTTCATGCTGTATCGCAGCCGCCTCAATACCGAAGAGAACATGTGGGTTGGCCGTCGCGTCGACAGGATTCGCCGTGTCGGCGATGACCTGAAGTTGTGCGGGCGGGAAATCTATCTTGACCAAACGCTCATTCGCGCGACCAATTTGAGCACGCTTTTCTAGAGCAGATTCGAAAACCTCACAGAGCGGGGAGGCTCATGGGACTTCTATCCGGAGAAGTTGCGCTAGTGACGGGAGGCGCTTCAGGTCTCGGTCGAGCCATTGTCGAAAGATTTGTCGATGAAGGCGCGCGCATTGTCGTGTTCGACAGATCCGAGAGCCGGCTGCACGAAATCGAGCGCCAGTTCGGCGATACGGTCGCTACAGTTGTAGGCGACGTCCGCTCGCTTGCCGACAACAAGGCGGCGGTTTCGCTCGCCGTGGAACACTTCGGCAAGCTCGACTGTGCCATCGGTAATGCTGGTATCTGGGACTACAGCGTGACGCTGGACGAAACCCCGGATGAGCAGATTGAATCCGCTTTCGACGAGCTGATCGGTGTCAATGTGAAGGGATATGTCTTGCTTGCCAAGGCATCCCTTCCAGCGCTGGTGCGCTCTGGCGGATCGCTCGTTTACACGGTCTCAAATGCCGGCTTCGATCCGGCGGGCGGCGGCGTGCTTTATACTGCGTCGAAACATGCGGTCGTGGGCCTCATTCGCCAGCTTGCTTTCGAGTTTGCGCCGACCGTGCGTGTCAACGGCGTGGCGCCCGGTCCGATTGACACGGATTTGCGTGGCCCCGCCGCGCTTGGGCTGTCGGAGATGGCGATCAGCAGCTTGAACCTGCCCAAAGTCGTCGCCTCAGTCATGCCGCTCGGGCGTGTTCCGGCGACGACGGAATATACAGGCTCCTATGTCTATTACGCCTCGCGCCGTGACAGTGCTCCGGCGACAGGCGGCGTGCTGATCTGCGAAGCGGGCATCGGCATCAGGGGCATTGGCACGGTATCGGCAGGCGGCGGGCTCGCGGCAAAATACGGCAAAGGGAAAGCAGCATCATGAGCGTGGCATCACTCGGATATATAGGCATTGAGGCAAGCGACCTCAAAGCCTGGGACGATTGTATGACGGGCTTTCTCGGCCTGATGCGCAGCCGGAGCAACGGTGCTTCCGCGCGCTACCGGATGGACGACCGCGCCTTCCGTTTCCAGATCGACGAAGGCAAGGCCGACGACATTTCCTTCATAGGCCTCGAAGTCGAGACTTTGGAAGGCATGCAGGCCATGCGCGAAAAGCTCGACAGGGAAGGCGTCAAATATGCACCGGCCTCCGATAATCTGAAGGCCGAACGCGGCGTACGCGACCTGATCGTGCTGACCGATCCGGAAGGGCTTCAGGTGGAGATCTATGTCGGCGCCACCACGCTCTCCAATGTTCCCTTCGTCTCGCCCGCCGGCGTGTCCCGGTTCTACACCGGCGAGCAAGGCGCCGGTCACATCGTACTTTCGGCTGGAAAAATTGACGAGGTGCGGGACTTTTACACGCGCCTTCTCGGCTTTAAGCTCTCCGACACGATCGGTATGGCGATCTCGCCGGAGTTTACATTGTTACTTGAGTTTTATCACTGCAACCCGCGGCACCACACGCTCGCGCTAGCGCCGCTGCCCGCGCCAAAGCGCCTGCATCATTTCATGGTTGAAATGGCTACGATGGACGATGTCGGTTTCGCGATGGACCGGATCGAGCCGCTTGGCATCCGGCAGACCATGACGCTTGGTAAGCATACCAACGATCAGATGGTTTCCTTCTACGCCGCGACGCCTTCGGGCTTCGAAGTCGAGGTTGGAACAGCGGGCATCGCCGTCAACGATGAGGTATGGCGCGTGACGCATCACGAGGCGATCAGCATGTGGGGACACAAGCGCTGCAATTGAACGGCCACGCCAAACAGGCAAACAAGAAACAGACGAAAAATTCGTCGACAGGGGATGATATGAGCATCACGGAAGAGAGCACGAGCCGGTTTGTCACCGCCGGTGGCGTCAAGATTCACTATAACGAAGCCGGGTCCGGCCCGTTGCTGGTTCTCATTCATGGCGGCGGCCCGGGCGCCAGTGGCTGGTCGAACTACAACCGCAACATCGAGGAGCTGTCAAAACACTTTCGTGTGCTCGTGCCAGACCTGCCCGGCTTCGGCAAATCGGATATCAAGCCGAAGGGGAGTCCGATGCCCGGCTGGTATGCGACCAAGATGGGCGAATTCCTCGATGCGCTCGGAATCGACAAGGCGCATTTCGTGGGCAACTCGCTCGGCGGTATGGTGACGTTGCGGCTTGCCATGGATCGGCCTGAAAAGGTCAACCGCATGGTGCTGATGGGTCCCGGCGGCAGCATTCCGATGTTCAGCCAGTTCCCCACCGAAGCGATCAAGACATTGTTCTTCTTCTATGATGGCCCGGGGCCGACGCTCGAACGGCTCAAGGGATTTGTAAAGGACTTTGTCTACGACCCCTCGCAGATCACCGACGAGCTTCTCGAAGGCCGCATGAAAACAGCGCTTCAGCCGCATATTGTTGAAACGCCGCCGATGCGTCCCGATCCGAAGGCATTGATGGAGCCGTTGTGGAGCGATCCCCGCCTCGCTTTTCTGCCACACGAGACGATGATCATCTGGGGCCGCGAAGACAAGGTCATGCCGCTCGACATGTCCTTCGCGTTGCTCAAGCAGATCCCGCGGGCGCGCCTCTTCGTCCTGCCGCAATGCGGCCACTGGGCGCAGTGGGAACATGCCGATGAATTCAATCGCGTCACTGGCGATTTCTTTGGAGCTGCCAATGCCTGACATCCAGGCTATTGCGACCGCTTTGGCCGAGGCGCGACGTAACCGGATCTCCATCCAGCCGGTTACGGAAACCTCCCCCGGTTTCGACGCTGTCTCGGCCTATGCAGTTCAGGAGATCAATACGCGGAGGCGTCTCTCGGCGGGCGAGCGTATCGTAGGCCGGAAGATCGGGCTCACATCGCCCGCCGTGCAAACGCAACTCGGTGTGAACGAACCCGACTACGGTATGCTGTTTGACGTCGATGACGTAAGCGATGCGGCATCCGTGTCCACCGCGGAATTGATGCAGCCGAAGATTGAGGCGGAGATCGCTTTTGTTCTTGCGAAGCCGATTTCGAGCGCCGATCCGGGGCTGGATGAAATTGCTGCGGCCATCGACTATGCGGTGGCGGCTGCGGAGATCGTCGATAGCGCCATCGCCAATTGGCGGATCACGCTCGCCGATACGGTGGCGGACAACGCCTCGGGCGCAAAATTCATGATCGGCAAGGACCGGAAAAAACTTTCCCAAATCGACCTTCACCTTGGCGGCATGGAAATGTTGCTCAATGGCAAACAGGTTTCAGTAGGCGTCGGCGCGGCTTGCCTCGGCAATCCGCTCATTGCTGTACAATGGCTTGCGAGTAAGATGGTGGAAGTTGGCCGCCCGCTGGAAGCCGGAGACCTTGTCCTGTCCGGCGCGCTCGGCCCCATGTCCAACGTAGCCGCAGGCGACAGGTTCACCATCCATGTGCAAGGCTTTGAGCCGCTACATGTTTCGTTCGACTAGGAGACGCGGAGGGTGGAAAGTGTGAGTAAGATTCGAGTTGCCATTATCGGCTCCGGCAATATCGGCACGGACCTTATGATCAAGATCATGCGGCTGTCGAAGCATCTCGAAATGGCGGCAATGGTCGGCATCGATTCGGCGTCGGACGGTATTGCGCGCGCCCAGCGGCTCGGCGTGGCGACGACGTCGGATGGTGTCGATGGGCTCGTGGGTATGCCTGAGTTTCAAGATATCGGTATTGTCTTTGACGCAACTTCTGCGGGTGCCCATGTGCGCCACAATGATGTGCTGCAAGCCCATGGCAAGCAAGTGATCGACCTCACGCCCGCCGCCATTGGCCCTTATGTTGTGCCGAGCGTCAATCTCGACCGGCTTTCGGCCGAACGCAATCTCAACATGGTGACGTGCGGCGGTCAGGCAACGATCCCGATTGTCGCGGCGGTAAATTCCATCGCGCCTGTGCTTTATGGTGAGATCGTTGCTTCCATCGCCTCGAAATCCGCCGGGCCCGGCACACGCGCAAATATCGACGAGTTCACGCAGACCACCGCGCGCGCCATTGAAAGCGTCGGCGGTGCCACGCGCGGCAAGGCTATCATCATTCTCAACCCTGCCGAACCGCCGCTCATCATGCGCGACACGGTACACTGTCTCTGCGAGGACGCGGACCCGGCTGCAATCTCTGCTGCCATTGAACGCAAGATTGCCGAGGTGCAGGCCTATGTGCCCGGCTATCGCCTCAAACAGGCTGTGCAGATCGAGAAGATTGGCAATAACGCACCTCTCTATCTGCCGGAGAT
The DNA here is from genome assembly GCA_049303435.1 of Parvibaculum sp. GTDB lineage: Bacteria > Pseudomonadota > Alphaproteobacteria > Parvibaculales > Parvibaculaceae > Parvibaculum. The sequence goes on from JBAQNC010000007.1 coordinate 9,622, forward strand.
GGACCGCTCCTTCACCGGTCTCAAAGTAAGCGCCTTCCTCGAGGTTGAAGGTGCTGGCCACTACCTGCCGCCCTATGCAGGCAATCTCGACATAATGACATCGGCGGCGCTTCGCACGGCAGAAGCGCTTGTCCTGAAATGGCAGGTAGCGGCATGAACGTTCCTAACCGTCTCTATATTCAGGATGTAACGCTACGCGACGGCATGCATGCGATCCGTCATCGCTATACGCTGGAGAATGTCCGTACCATTGCCCGTGCCCTGGATAGGGCAGGCGTCGACGCCATCGAGATTGCCCATGGCGATGGTCTCTCCGGCTCGAGCCTCAACTATGGCTTCGGCGCCTGCACCGACTGGTCATGGATCGAAGCCGTTTGCGAGGTTGTTGAGAAGGCGATCGTCACGACCCTGCTGCTGCCCGGCATCGGCACCATCGAGGATTTGCATCGCGCACATGAAATGGGCGTGCGTTCGGTTCGCGTTGCGACCCATTGCACCGAGGCGGATGTCGCAAAACAGCATATCGAGTTTGCCCGCAAGCTCGGCATGGATGTCTCCGGCTTCCTGATGATGAGCCATATGGCATCACCGGAAGCGCTGGCGAAGCAGGCAAAGCTGATGGAAGGCTATGGCGCCCATTGCGTCTATGTGACCGACAGCGGCGGTGCGATGACGATGGACGAGGTGGCAGCCCGCCTCCGCGCCTATGATGAGGTGCTGAAGCCGGAGACCCAGCGCGGCATCCACGCCCATCACAATCTGAGCCTTGGCGTCGCAAATTCCATCGCCGCCGTACAGAATGGCGCTGTCCGCGTCGATGCTTCGCTGACAGGCATGGGCGCGGGCGCAGGAAATGCACCTCTTGAAGTCTTCATCGCTGTTGCCGACCGCTATGGCTGGAACCATGGTTGCGATCTCCTGGCGCTCATGGATGCGGCGGAAGATCTCGTCCGCCCGCTGCAGGACCGTCCGGTTCGTGTCGACCGGGAGACCTTGAGCCTCGGCTATGCCGGCGTCTATTCGAGCTTTCTGCGGCACGCCGAAGCGGCATCGGAGCGCTATGGCGTGGACACGCGCAGAATTCTCCTTGAGGCTGGAAAACGCGCCATGGTTGGCGGTCAGGAGGATATGATCGTGGACATTGCGCTTGATCTGTCGAGGGAAACAGAAACATGATCGGGCTGAGCTCTTAGGGAGGGAGCTAAGCGGCCATGATAGAGAGAAGAAAGAGCAGGACAGCAGGTCCGCCGCCTGCAGATATCGCTACAACTGGCGACGCACGTGCGGACGTGCGGATGGACGGCGTTTATTTCTTCCGGTCATTTGCGTCCCACCCTGTCAGCAAGCGCCTCGATCCGGGCGATTTTTCGTACTGCTTCATGGTGCGCCGGGGAAAATTACGTCTGATGATCGATTTCCCTGAACCGACAAGCATCGATCTCGTTCCCGGTTCGATCGTCGCCATAAGCGGGCTTGCGTCGCACCGTTTCTATTCACTCCCCGAACACGACAAGCACCCTTCTTCGGACAGCTTTACCCGCATACCGATTTCTGAGCAGATTGATGCGAGCAAAGATGTCGAGCTTCTGCTTGGCGTCGTTCCGTCCGAGAGTTTCGCGCTCGGCAATCTGTTCATTGGTCCGATCCATTTGAGCCGCACGCGCTTCCCCGACTGCGCAAGCCGAATATGGAAGGCTGCCGAACTGCTCGATGAAGAATTTGTCGGTAGCGTCGAGGAGTACGGACAGGCCATTATTGTGCGGCGTATTGCGGAGATTATCGTCATCAACATGACGCGATCGCTGCTGGCGGATGGCTCGGGTCGCGTTCTTGGCATTGTCAAGAACAGGGGAGTGATCTCGGCCATCCGCGCCTTCCTCGGCGCACCTCTCGAAAACTGGAGCATCGACAGGCTTGCCAGGCAAGCCGGAATGTCGCGCACCAAGTTTGCCGAGGAATTTCGACGCGTCGTCGGACGCACGCCGATGCAAACGCTTGCGCGGCTACGTCTCACGCATGTAACCCGGAAAATGCTCGCCGAGGAACTGTCGGTGGAGGAGGCCTCCGACATGGCAGGCTACAGTTCATCGGCTGCCTTCATCAGGGCGTTCAGTCGAGAGTTCGGCACGACCCCGCTTCAGTGGCGCAAGAGCTACTTGGCGCGCGCCACTGAAGCGGGGTGAACCCAAAAATTGGGTGGGTGACAGGACCATGCAAACCCAAATCCGTCGCACTATTTTCCCCACTGCTAGAAGTTGCTGCTACGTTTGGTCAGGTTGGTATGGACGATACGTTGGCGCGTCATGTAATCAAGCGAACCCAACATGGCCACTTTCCTGGTCTGCTCCATGGTCGGCACGCGCAGATCGGCACCCGATTTCGCCCAGGTCCGCGCGAGATAAGGATGCGTCAACGCCTCGCTTTCGTCGCTGTAAAGAAGAGCGATGTCGCCAGCTTCGATTTGATGCTTGCGCAGTAGCAAATGCAAACTGATCCGCTCTACCTCGGCAGCGACCTAGCGTCCCTTCAGCATGTGCCGGGGCCGACGCCAGCGGAACTTTTTTTCGCAAGGCCCTGGACAATTGCGAGCGGGCGATGCGCGCACCCTCGCGCGCTTCGATTTCGGCGCGCAGCCGGTTAGGTATCCATGCGTCCGTGCACACGAATGAGATGTTCCGTAAGTAATCGCCCCGCCATATCGGCGTCACGAGCACGCAGGTATTTCAGAATTTCGCGTCGTTTTTCCACGAGATCGTCCATCGGGCGCGGTTGTTTTTCGATAATCAATGTCGAAAGAAGTTGCGCAATGCCATGGCTCAGGAAACGTAAGGTCTGGTTACCTGTGGCAACCGCCAGAAGGTCATAGAAATCGGTGATGACCGTCACGTCCTTGTAGCCTTCGCTGTTCTTTACGGCTTTTTCGAGCCGATCAATATTGCGCGCGATGGCGTCAAAATCCTTTTTGCGCCCACGCTCGCAGGCAAGTCGGGTAATGACTTCGGTGATCAGAATGCGCGCTTCGGTGAAGTCGTGCATCGAGATACGGCCAAGGTCGAGCATGTTCTCGAAGGATTGGGTCAGCGGCGCGCTTTCGGCGAGCATGAAGGCGCCGCCCTTGACGCCCTTGCGCAGTTCGATGAGGCCGGATACTTCCAGCGCCCGCAAGGCTTCACGCACAGCAGAACGGCTGACGCCGAATTGTTCGGCCAGATCTCGTTCGGCCGGCAGCTTGTCACCCGGTCCGATCTTGCCTAGCGAAAGCTGCGCCCGAATCTGGGTGCAGATTTCTTCAAACAATCTTGCGCTTTTGATCGGCCCGAATTGTATGGTGGCCTGTTCGGTCATCATGTCTTGCCTCGTTGTTCGAAGGTGAAACGCCAGCGCTAAACATGTAACATCGAACCGGCAAGCACAGAAACATCTAATGGTCTGACCATTTTATTGTCAATCTAAAAAAAGGGTGCTAGCGTTTTTGCAATCAAGGCCGAAATCATATGGGCAGGGGCAATAGGCCCTGCTCGATCCGGGGAGGGATCAATGGGAATTCAAACGGTTTTTGCCGGTCAAAAATCGCCGCTGGTTGACGATCGCTCGGACCAAGGCATCTTCCGCGTATCGCGAAAGGCTTTCACCGATCAGGACGTGCTCGAGGCAGAACAGCGCGAGTTATTCAACAAGTGCTGGCTCTATCTGGGACATGAATCGGAAGTCGCAAAGCCGGGCGATTTTCTTACCCGCAGCGTCGCCGGTCGCAAGATCATCTTTTCGCGCAACAAGGATGGCAATGTCACGGCTTTCCTGAATACCTGTCCGCATCGCGGCGCCATGGTGTGCCGCGAGAAGCAGGGCTCGGTCAATATGTTCCGTTGCTTCTATCATTCATGGGCCTTCGATCTCGACGGCAAACTCATCAATCGTCCCGGCAACGAATGTTATAGCGAAGATGCCTATGCCAATGGCGAGCACAATCTTGTAGGTCCCGCGCACCTCGATGAATATCGCGGCCTCTATTTTGTCTGTTTTGACAAGGATGTCGTCGATCTGTCGACCTATCTCGGCAATGCCAGAGAATATATTGATCTGGTGATGGACCAGTCGGAAGAGGGGATGGAGATCGTCGGCGGGACACAGGAATACGGCTTCAAGGCCAACTGGAAACTGCTCACTGAAAACAGCATTGATGGTTATCACGGCATGCCGACGCATGTGACCTATTTCGATTATGTTGCGAGCACCAACGGCAGTTTGAGCGAAGACCTCTTCAAGTTGAGTATCCCGCATGATCTGGGCCAGGGCCATGCCGTCATCGAATACAGTGCGCCCTGGGCGCGCCCGATTGCCAAGGCCGTTCCTTCGTGGGGCGAAGAAGGCGAAGCGCAGGCGGAAGCGTTGCGCGACGGTCTGACAAGTCGCTTTGGCAAGGAGCGCGCGGAACGCATCGCCTATACAAATCGCAACATGCTGATTTTCCCCAATTTCGTCATTAACGACATCATGGCGATCACCTTTCGCACTTTCGAACCGGCGGGGCCGGGGCGGCTGCGCGTCAATGCCTGGGCGCTGGCGCCAAAGGGCGAAGCGGCCGAAGCCCGCAAACGCCGTCTTTACAATTTTCTCGAATTTCTCGGGCCGGGCGGCTTTGCGACCCCGGACGATTGCGAAGCGCTGGCGCTTTGTCAGGAAGGCTATGCCAATGCCGACGAGGCAGGCTGGAACGACATTTCCAAAGGTCTCAATCGGGAAACGCCCTCGATTGAAGACGAAGTGCAGATGCGCGCCTTCTGGCGTGAATGGAGCCGTCGGATGGAAGGTGGGCGCGAAAGCGCAAGGGAGGCGGCGGAATGAATACGCAAGCCAAAATCGCAAGCCGCCTCTCTGTGACGCGCGCAGACGTCGAGGAATTCCTTTTTGAAGAAGCCGCCCTTCTCGATGAATGGAAGCTTATCGAATGGGTGGCGCTGTTCGAGCCCGGCGCAAGCTACTATGTGCCGCCTGCGGGGTCGGATGAAGATGCGAACCCGGCGACGTCATTATTTTACATCGCCGACGATTATCATCGCCTTACCGAACGAGTGAAGCGCCTGATGAAGCGCACAGCGCATGTGGAATTTCCCCATTCGCGGCTGAGGCATATGGTGTCCAATGTCAGGATTCTCGGCGGCGCGGACGACGCGTTCACGGTCACGTCGAATTTTGCGACCTACCGCAGCAAGCGCGGGAGCACCGAGCTCTATTTTGGTCATCATCGTTACCTGATGACCCTGATCGACGGCACCATGCGTATCCGCCAGAAAACATCTTTCCTTGATTCAGATGACATTGCCGATCAGGGCAAGGTCAGCATTATCATTTGACGGGGACGAGACATGACAGTTGATTTCAGATATCGCCGTCTTGGCTATGTCGCGCTCAACGTGAGCGACATGACGAAGTCGGAAAACTTCTACACAAACCTGCTTGGGCTTCAATCGGCAGGCGAATCGCTTAACGGCGAACGTCTCTTGCGTTGCAGCCGTCGCCATCACGATGTGATCCTGCATCAAGGCGCAGCGCCGGGGTTGCGCCGCGTCGGTTGGCAGATGGAAGACGCGGAAAATGCCGCAAAAATTCGTCGCCATCTCGAAGGTCTCGGTATTAAGACATTTGATGTCGCAGTGGATGAACAAGCTGCGCTTGGCGTCGAGAATGCCTTTCGCATTACAGAGCCTAACAGCGGTGCGACATTCGAATATTTTTCATCCTTCGAAGAGCCCGCCGAGCCTTACGTGCACACGGTGACCAAGATTGAGCGCCTGGGGCATGTGGTTCTCAATGTGAAAGATCATTCCAAGGCGGAAAAGTTCTTCATGGAAGATCTGAATTTCCGCGCCTCAGATCGCATCGAAGGTGCGGTTACCTTCATGCGCTGTTTTCCAAATCCCTTGCATCATTCGCTGGGTCTCAGCAATGGCGGGAAAAATGCGCTGCATCATGTGAATTTCATGGTGACGGATGTGGACGACATCGGCAAGGCGTTGTGGCGTATGAAAAATAATGACGTGCCGATTGTCTTCGGGCCGGGTCGTCATCCACCATCAGACAGCATGTTTCTCTATTTCCTCGATCCCGATGGCATCACGGTCGAATACAGCTTCGGAATGGAGGAATTTCCCGAGGTCGATCCGCGAGCGCCGCGCAAACTTCCTCTTGGCCTTCAGTCGATTGATTATTGGGGTGCCGTGCCAGCACCCGAAATGGCAAGCAAGGGCGTCATCGAACCGCTCGTGAACAAGTAGGAGCGGGAGCATGGATGGACTGAAAGGCAAGTCGGCGATCGTGACCGGCGCTTGCAGCGGTATTGGTCGCGCCATTGTCGAACGATTGCTGGATGAAGGTATGCAACTCATGTTGGCCGACCTGGAGCAGACGCCGCTGGATGCTCTCGCGCAAGAGCTTCAAGGCAAGGTCGTCACTCATGCGGGCGATCTGAGCGATGAAGCAACGGCGCGCGATTTGATCGAAAAGGCGGTGGATGCCTTTGGCGGCGTCGATGTGCTGGTCAACAATGCTGGTGGCGGTGTTATTCGTCCTTTCCTCGAACACGATGCGGAAAGTCTCAGGGCAACGATCAATCGCAATCTCTGGACGACGCTTTGGTGCACGCATGCGGCGCTCCCGCATATGCTCAAGTCAGGTTGGGGTCGCATCATCAACATCGGCGCCGATAGCGTGCGTAATGGCCTCTGGGATCATGCGGGCTATAACGCGGCCAAAGGCGGTGTGCATGGATTGACCACCGGTCTTGCTCGTGAATTTGCGACAAGCGGCGTCACGTTCAATACGGTTGCGCCCTGCATGGTTTCGACGCCGCCAGTCAAAAAGGCGATGAAGGCGGGCCTGCCCGTTTTCCAGAAATTCGTCGATGTCATTCCGATGGGGCGTCCCGGTGAGGTGGAAGAGGTGGCCTCCATGGTCGCCTATCTCGCCGCTCCGGAAGCGTCTTTCGTTACCGGACAGGTTATCAGCGTCAATGGCGGCAGCACGATGCTCTGATCGCTTGGCTCAGAAACGGGATTTACGATATGAATTTGGGGATAAAGGGGCGCAAGGCGCTTGTCTGCGGCGCGAGCAAGGGGCTGGGACGAGCCTGTGCCGAAGCGCTGGCGGCTGAAGGCGTCGATGTGACGATCACTGGCCGCAACGAAGAAGCGTTGAGCGCCGCAGCGGATGAATTGCGCGCCCGCCACGGCGTCAAGGTGACGATGGCGGCGGGCGACATCACGACGACAGACGGTCGCGCCGCTGCGCTGGCGGTTTGTCCTGAGCCCGACATTCTCATCAACAATGCGGGCGGCCCTCCGCTGGGTGATTGGCGTACATTTTCCGAAGAACAATGGCTTGAAGCGGCAAACAACAACATGGTGGCAGGCATCATGCTCATTCGCGATGTGGTGGACGGCATGGCGGAACGCAAATTTGGACGCGTCATTAACATCACATCCGTTCTTGTGAAGATGCCATTCGATGCGTTGAGCCTTTCGGTTGCGGCGCGTCTGGGCCTTACGGGATTTTCAAAGTCAATCGCATCAAAATATGTCGCCAGCAACGTGATCATCAATAATCTGCTGCCCGAACAATTCGAGACCGATCGGTTGAAGTCTAATCTGGAAAAGCTTGCCGAACGCTCCGGGCGCAGCAAGGAAGATGAACTGATGGTGCAAAAGGCGACGAGCCCAGCAAAACGCTTTGGCCGCGTGGACGAATTTGGTGCTGTCTGCGCTTTTTATTGCAGCGAACATGTAGGCTATATGACCGGCCAGAACATTATGCTTGATGGCGGCCGCTATCCGGGTCTCTTCTGATGAAGGGCATTGACATCCATACGCATGTGGTGCCCGCCACATTGCCACCCTCGCTCGGCAACGCAAGCGATATCGCATGGCCCTCCATCGAGCGTGTCGATTGTTGCCATGCCCGCGTCATGGTGGGGGGGAAGCCCTACCGCGACATCGAGGACAGTTGCTGGAGCGTAACCCGTCGCATCGAAGGCATGAACGCGATGGGCATCGCCCGGCAGGTGCTCTCTCCCATGCCGGAACTCTTGTCCTATTGGTTGCCCGCCGAAGATGCCCAGCATCTTGCGCGACATATGAATGAGCAGGTTGCGGCGATGGTGGCCGAGGCTCCGGACCGGCTCATTGGTTTCGGTATGGTGCCTTTGCAATCGTCCGAACTGGCGATTGCGGAAATGATTCACCTTACCGAAACGCTTGGCCTCAAGGGCGTTGAGATCGGTACGAATATCGAGGACAAGCCGATAGGCCATCCCGATTTCGCTGGTTTCTTCGCCGAGGCCGAGGCGCGAGGCGTCCCGATCTTTGTCCATCCCTTGCGGCCTGCCGGGATGGAGCGTCTCGTTGGCGCACCGATCCTTGAACAGGTTGTCGCCTTTCCCTGCGAAACGGCTTTTGCCATCGCCTCGCTCATGACGAGCGGGCTCCTGGCGCAGCATCCTAAATTACGCATTGCCTTCGCGCATGGTGGCGGCACATTTGGTCAAGTTCTGCCGCGCATGCAGCATGCCTGGACGATTGCGCCGGGACTGAAAAAGATGATGCCGTTAGGCCCGCGTGAGTTGGCGCGTCTTCTCTATTACGACACGCTTGTCTATGACGCCACGGCGCTGCGTTACCTTGCCGATCAGTTTGGCGTGAACCAGTTGCTGATCGGTACGGATTACCCTTTCGTCATCATGGAGAAAGAACCGTTGCGTCGGCTGAGTGAGGCCGGCTTCGGCGACGCCGATATCGACGCGATGAGCCATCTGAATGCCCGGGCATATCTGGGCGGATAAATTAATGACGAGACCGGACACTTTTGGGGACAAATGCGATGAATGCTATCGATGTGCTGCCGGAAGACATGGCCATGGCCCGCCTCGACGGGCGCTTCCCCAAGCGGTCGACAAGCTGACCCGCGTCCAACTCCTCATTCTCGACGACTGGGGACCCACGGGCTGACTGATTAACAGCGCCTCGATCTCCTCGAACTCTTTGAGGAACGCTATCAGCGGCGCTCCACCATCATCACCACCCAGCTCCCCGTCTCAGGCTGGCTGACATGATCGGTGAGCCCACAATCGCTGACGCCATCCTCGACCGCATCGTCCACAATGCACACCGCATCGACCTCAAGGGAGACAGCATGCGACGACCAGATCAAAACAGGAACTTGACCCCCGCTGAAAACACCGAAACTATCCAAACTGAAAAATGATCGCAGGTGTCCGTCGTCAGAACATTTGGCACTAGTCTCGGTGTAAGTTAGCGGAGCATTAGCCTCGTCTCAGGGTTGATATTATGCGACCAGCTTGCTGTGCTGCAAGAGCCGATGTTCGATGGTCTTTCGTTTGATCCTTTCGCGTTGTCTGATGATGGATGCGGCCCGTCCGAAGTAGGCGTCGGCAGGCGTCACGTTGTTCAGGCTCTCATGATAGCGCCTGTGGTTGTAGTGCTCGACGAAGGCCTCGATCTGGACCTCGAGGTCGCCGGGCAGGAAGTAGTTCTCCAGCAGAACACGGTTCTTCAAGGTCTGATGCCAACGCTCGATCTTGTCTTGCGTCTGCGGGGGGAAGGGCGCACCACGCACATGGCTCATGCGTTGAGCTTCGATATATTCCGCCAGCTCAACGGCAATGTAGCTGGGCCCATTGTCACTTAGCAGCCGTGGCTTGCGGCGCACCTGGGCCTGATCACAACCTGAGGCTGCCAGGGTCATGTCCAGCGTCTCAGTTACGTCTTCGGCTCGCATGGTGCTGCGCAGCTTCCAGGCGATGATGTAGCGCGAGTAAATCGTCCAGCACGGGCGACAGGTACATCCAGCCCCAGCCAATGATCTTGAAGTAGGTGAAGTCTGTCTGCCACATCTCGTTGGGTCGCACTGTCTTGGGATGGAACGCCTCGGCGGCCTTGATC
>JBAQNC010000008.1:0-6526 GCA_049303435.1 Parvibaculum sp.
GACCAGATTCACCCGATTTTGGCGGCGGCCTCATAGGCCATGCGTAATCTTACGGTGAGCCGACCAGGCGTGCCGCTTCCAATAACTCGCCCGTCAATCTCCACGACGGGGATAATGATAGCCGAAGACGCACTGATAAAGGCCTCGGAGGCGTTCCTGGCCTCTTCAACGCTGAACGCCCGCTCAATAACTTCGAGCCCCTCATTCTTCGCCGCCTCAAGCAAAACCCGCCGCGTAACGCCAGGCAGTATCTCCGCCCCCAGAAATCTGGTCACAAGGCGCCCGCTCTGGTCAACGATCCAGGCATTCGTGGACGATCCCTCGGTCACCATTCCGTTCTGATCGACAAGCCACGCCTCGTAGGCGCCCGCTTCGCGAGCAGCCTGTTTCGCCAGTATGTTCGCCAGCAGGGAGACGGACTTTATATCCCGCCGCACCCAACGCTGGTCCGGCATGGTAATGACGCTCACACCTTTGCTAACAGCCTGAAGACCCGCGCCTCATTAAGCCTCCTGGCAGTAATAACAATCGAGGGACGCACGGCTGGATTGGGGAAAGGATGGTCACGACAGGCCACACCGCGCGTCACTTGCAGATAGATCATCCCGTTATGCAGAGCATTGCGGCGCATCACATGCCGAACAACCTGCCGAAGCGGCGCAAGCGCCATAGGCATGGCAATCTGAAGCTCCTTCAAGGATCGCTGTAGTCGGTCAAGGTGATACGCCTCGTCCATCAACAGCCCTCCGCGAACGCCAAAAACCTCATAGACGCCATCGGAAAACTGATAGCCACGATCCTCGATATGAACGCTCGCCTCGCTATGAGCCAGATAGCGACCGTTGACATAGGCTATACGTGACAAGGGACTGCCTCAGAAGTTTCTATGCGAGCACATCGGAACGGTTTGTCGTCGCGACACCGAGTGACTTCAGCTTGCGATGAAGCGCGGAACGCTCCATCCCGATGAAGGCTGCCGTGCGGGAAATATTGCCGCCGAAGCGGCTGATCTGGGCCATCAGATATTCACGCTCGAATGTTTCGCGCGCTTCGCGCAATGGCAAAGCCATAATATGTTCGCCGCCGGATCCGTTCACCGTGATCTGCGCCGACGAACCGACCTCCGCCGGCAACATATCCGCAGTCACCTGACCCGCCGGATCACCCGAGGTCAGGATAAGCAGACGCTCCACATTATTGCGCAACTGCCGGATATTCCCCGGCCAGTCATGCGCCTGCAGAGCGGCCATCGCGTCCTCGGCGATGCTGCGAGCCGGAAGCCCTGTCGTCTTGGAAATCTGTCCCATAAAATGATCGACAAGCATCGGGATGTCTTCGCGACGCGACGACAAGGGCGGCACCTGAATGGGGACAACATTCAGCCGATGAAACAAATCTTCACGGAAGCGCCCCTTGGAAATCTCTTCATTCAGGTCACGGCTTGAAGACGAAACTACACGCACATCCACCTTGACCTTCGGCCCGCCCCCGACGCGCTCAAAGGTCTGTTCGACAAGCACGCGCAAAATCTTGCTTTGCGTTTCGATAGGCATTTCCGCCACTTCATCGAGGAACAACGTGCCGCCGTGCGCCTGTTCAAACACGCCGACCTTGCGCGGACCGGCCGAAGTTTCCTCGGTGCCGAATAGCTCCGTCTCCATCCGATCGGGTGCCATGGTCGCCGCATTGATTGCGACGAACGCATGGTTCGCACGCCGCGAACGCGCGTGCAGAAGGCGCGCTACAACTTCCTTGCCCGAACCCGAAGGCCCGGTGATCAGAACGCGGCTTCCCGTCGGCGCCACCTTGTCAACCATCTGGCGGACATGCGCGATAGCGGGCGAGGCCCCGATCAAGTTCGTTTCGTCACCGATGCGCGTCTTGAGTTCGCTATTTTCCCGCCTCAAACGCGATGCCTCGATTGCTCGACGCACAATCAGGATCAGGCGATCTGCCTTGAAGGGCTTCTCGATGAAATCATAGGCGCCTTTCTTGATTGCCGAGACCGCTGTCTCGACATTGCCATGACCACTTATGATGACCACCGGCAATTCAGGGTGGCGCTCATGAATGACGTCGAGCAACTCAAGGCCGTCCAGCCGACTGCCCTGCAACCAGATATCCAGCACAATAAGCCCCGGACGGCGCGCTTCAATCGCGACCAAGGCTGAATCGCTGTCGCTGGCGACACGCGTATCATAGCCTTCGTCGTTCAGAATTCCTGAAACGAGTTCACGAATATCCGCCTCGTCATCAACAATCAGGATCTCAGATGTCATCCAACGCCTCATTTCCATCACTCAATCGGGCTGTAAACTGATGAACACGCGGGAAGGTCATGCGAATCAATGCGCCACCCTCCCAATCTCCATCTGCGGGCGCATCGTCCAGTTCCAAAGTCCCGCCATGATCTTCCATGACCTTGTTGACGATCGCCAATCCAAGCCCCGTGCCCTTGGCGCGCGTCGTCATATAAGGCTCGGTCAGCCGCGTTCTGTTGACCTGTGGCAAACCACAACCAGTGTCGCGGACTTCGATATAGATAAATTCGGGGTCTTCGCTCAGACGAACCTGGATGCGACCAAGCTCACCGTCTTTTGCATGCTCATTTTTCTCATCTTCCGCATCATGTCCGCGAATAGCTTCAGCGGCATTTTTCAGAACATTCGTCAGTGCCTGACTGAGCAACCGACCGTCGCACTCCAGCCACACAGGCGTCAGCGGAAGGTCGAGAATATATTCAATTTCGGGATGGGCGATGCGCTGCAGAAAAGCCACCTGCCTTACGATCTCGTTCAATTCAATCGATTTGATCACGGCTTCAGGCATGCGAGCAAAGGATGAAAATTCATCGACCATCCGGCCAATATCACCGACCTGCCTGATGATTGTGTCGGTGCACTGCAGGAACACCTCCGGATCGGACAAAATCTCTTTGCTGTACTTCCGACGCAAACGCTCGGCGGAAAGCTGAATAGGTGTCAGCGGGTTCTTGATTTCATGCGCAATACGGCGCGCCACATCAGCCCAAGCAGAGGTGCGTTGCGCGCTGACAAGCTCGGTAATGTCATCAAATGTCAAAACGAAGCCGCCAACGCCCGAGTCTGTCACCTCCCGCGTGACGCGCATGCTCAGAATGCGTTCTTGCCCATTCCTGTTAATGCCCAGTTGCACGCGAGCGCGGCGATCAGAATTATTTCGCGCCTCTTTGAAAACTTCAGCCATTTCAGGAACGACGACGGCCAAATCGCGACCAATGAGACCGGGCTCCTTCTGATCAAAGAATGTGAGCGCCGCACGATTGGCGTGATTGATGATGCCATCATTGTCGAGCCCGAACACACCGGCGCTGACACCGGAAAGAACCGCCTCGGTAAACTGCCGTCGTTGGTCGAATTGATGGTTCGCCTCGACCAGGGCGTTACGCTGACTTTCAAGCTGCGATGTCATCCTGTTGAACGCATCACTGAGCATATCAAGCTCGTCGCCAGTCTCGCCTGGCTCAACCCGCGCCCCCAGATCACCCTCTGAAACACGCTCGGCCGCGTCAACGAGCTTGCCGATTGGGTCAATAATGCGGTTGGAAGCCCAAAGCCCGAGCCAGATTGCGGCAAGCAATGTCACCAGAGCGACCGCCACATAGATCAGGGCAAAAGTCAGCTGGAAGGTAATCCGCCGCTGCTCAAGGCTCTTGTATTCATTGACGGCTTCGCGTGTCTGCGCGAGATGGTCCAATACGCGCGCATCCACAGGCCGCGCAACATAGAGATAAGTGTCATCAAGGGCTGAAAGCTTCACAAGAGCGCGAATCTGGTCAACGGAATCGACGGTGAAGAGAACCGCCTCTCCCTTCTTGGCTGCGGAAAACTGTTCCGGCGTCGGCAGACCGATCGGCGGCATCCCCGCCACGCTTGCCCTTGCCAGCACCCGCCCCTGTTCATTGATCAGATAGGCAGCGGGAAGCGAGCGCAGCGCCGCCTGCGTGCCGACAAGCTCCTGAAAATGTTCGGGGTTTGACGCCATAAAGGGTGCCGCGCGGTCAAGGTCTGTCGCCATGGCGAGCGCATCGCCACGTAGCACATGATGATGTTCGCTGAGATAGGCCTCCGCCACCGTTTGGGCGTTGGAAATGATGACCTGAGTTCGTTGGCTGAACCAGGCATCAAGCCCCCTGTTCAACGTCACCGCCGCGAATACCGCAACGATGATCGCCGGCATCACGGCCACAATAGAAAACATGGCAACAAGCCGGGCGTGCAGTTTGGATCCCGCCGCCCCGCTCACGCGCGCCATGATGATGCGAACCACACGCCAGACAATCAGCGCCACGAGGATAAGGACAATGGTCAAATTGGCCAGCAGAAGCGTGATGACCAATCCACGTCCCGGCTTCAAGGGGGTCAGCCCTGTCAGAGTCATATAGGTGAAGGAGCCAAGAAAGATCGCGGCAATGACCAGACCGATGGCCAAGGCCCCGGAGAAACCACGGCGCAACATGAGCCGCCACATCCGCGTTTCCCAGCTTACTCCGCCATGGCGTTCAAGTGCCGTCATATCCCGCCCCGGATCTGACATTGATGTCGGAGATGAACGCAAGAACGTCGATACGACAACAATCCATCCCTCACACTCACGTGCCAAATCCGCCACAAATGGCGTCAGGCAAGATGCATAGTGACCTAAAGGGCACGGGCAATCAATCAGATTGTTGCAAACTTATCACGACGTCAATCGAGCTAAATGGCGCTATTTCAGGCCTCGAACGACCTGCACCTCAAGTTCGCGCAGCTTTTTGCGAAGCGTATTGCGATTGATCCCGAGGAGATGGGCCGCCTTGATCTGATTGCCCCGCGTGGCGGCAAGGGTCATCCCGAACAGAGGCTTTTCCACCTCTTTCAAAATCCGCTCGTAAAGCCCCGGAGGAGGCAAATCGTCACCCGCCGCCGCAAACAGACGGTTGAGCGCGCGCTCGACCGACGAGGTCAACGGCTCGTCCACGGGCGCGTCCTGCGTCGGACGCCCAAAATCCGGCTCGGCAAGTTCCGCCTCAAGAACCGATGCGCCAATGGTCTCTTCAGTATAGAGAGCCGCCAGACGGCGAACGAGGTTCTCCAGCTCCCGCACATTGCCCGGCCAGCGATAGCGCTTTATGAACTCCATTCCGTCGTTGTCGATAGTCTTGTGCGGCAGGCCCTCGGCCTCGGCAAGGCTGAGGAAATGCCTTACCAGATCGGGAATATCCTCGGTCCGCTCGCGCAATGGCGGCAAGCGGATGGGAACAACATTCAAACGGAAGAAAAGGTCTTCGCGGAACAGCCCGAGATTGATCAACTGGCGCAAGTCGCGATTGGTCGCCGCAACGATCCTGACGTCCGTCTTGATCGCAGTACGACCGCCGACCGTTGTGTATTCGCCCTGCTGCAGAACGCGCAAGAGACGCGTCTGCGCTTCCATCGGCATGTCGCCGATTTCGTCGAGGAAAAGCGTGCCGCCTTCGGCCTGCTCGAAACGACCTGTAGCGCGCTGGCTCGCGCCGGTAAAGGCGCCCTTCTCATGACCGAACAACTCGCTTTCGATCAATTCGCGGGGGATAGCCGCCATATTGACGGCGACAAACGGCCCGTTGCGGCGCTTGCCATAGTCATGCAGTGCGCGGGCGACAAGCTCCTTGCCCGTGCCACTTTCACCCGAAATCATGACGGTAAGATCCGTCTGCATAAGGCGGGCAAGAACGCGATAGATATCCTGCATTGCCGGCGAACGACCGATCAGCGGAATCTTGTCGTCTTCCGGCACCGTCGAGCGCGGCACCGCGCTTTCGCGCGGCGCGGTGAGCGCTCGATCGACCACCCGGATCAACTCATTAAGGTCGAAAGGTTTCGGCAGATATTCATAAGCACCGCGTTCGGCTGCGGTAATCGCTGTCTTGAGCGTGTTCTGCGCGCTCATCACGATAATGGGGAGGTCCGGGCGCGCCCGCTTGATACGCGGGATCAGGTCAAAGGCGTTTTCGTCCGGCATCACCACATCGGTAATGATGAGATCACCTTCGCCCTGCTGCACCCAGCGCCACAAGGTCGCCGCATTGCTTGTCGCGCGCACATCATAGCCAACACGACCCAGCGCCTGATTGAGCACGGTTCGTATCGCCGCATCGTCGTCTGCCAGCAAAATGGTGCCGCTCGCCATTGAACCCTATCCTCTAGTACAAGCTTGAATTTGAAGACGCGTCGCCCGAATGCATCGGCAGAAGGACGCGGAAAACGGTACGGCGCGGCTGGCTCTCGCATTCCACGATACCGCCATGATCCCCGATGATCTTGGCGACAAGCGCAAGTCCGAGCCCGGTTCCCGACGATTTTGTCGTAACGAACGGGTCAAAGAGATGCGGCAACAGATCGTCCGGGACGCCGGGACCGTCATCGATGACGCAAATCTCGAGCGGCAGACTCACACGATCACGACTGCCGGGCATCGACAGGCGAACGCCGGGGCGATACGCCGTCGTCAAAATAATCTCGCCTTC
>JBAQNC010000009.1:0-3878 GCA_049303435.1 Parvibaculum sp.
TCAGAGGGGCTCATTTGCGCTTGGCCAGTATGTCGATACCCGCCGCCTCGCAAACTTGCAGTACGAGTCCAAATTCCAGTGACGGTTTGCCGCGCTCAAGCTCGGAAATAAAACGTCGTCCGACACCCGTGAGGTCGGCGAATTCCTGCTGCGACAGCTTTATCTGCTTACGTGCTTTGCGAATGATATAGCCAAGGGTATGAGTTTCGTCGATGCGGATGGGTGATGTTGACGTTTCTATTTCACTGAGTTTGTTGAGCGTTTTTTCCAATTGATGGGTGTCGAGGGTCTCCAATGGCTTGCTTATGTCAGTGACATGCAAATCCGCTAAAGCGTTCCCGTTTGTGGGTGCTTTTTGAAATCGGCCTGATTTGTTAGGTTTGTCGGACACGGTTTGCTCCTGTACGGGATCAAAATGTGCCATATTGGTTAACTTGTCAAGTTTTGCTCCCGTTCAGGGTCATTTATTTATTGAAACCTCTCATATTCGATCCCGTTCGGTATCATTGTGAAGATTTTGGCTGAAACCTCATATTTTGATCCCGTAAGGGATCAAATATAAAAATTGCTTGTCATTGCGAGGAGGCCCCTTGGCCGACGCGGCAATCCATTCAGCATATGCGCTTGTGACAAGGTCCAATGGATTGCTTCGCAAGCGCTCGCAATGACGAAATAGGCGAAATTAAAGCCCTCTCCCAACGGGAGAGGGAATGACGATGATAAACCTTGGCCCGTTTCGAAGGATCAATACCTCCCACTAACCCTCTCCACCGGCCCCCGATCCGTCAATGAAATATGCGTCAGCGTCTGCTCGTCGTGGTTCATGCGCCATGAGAGCATTTTCTGGGTCATTTCCAGCAGCTTGGGGGTGTAGGCCGGATCGTTAGCGAGGTTCTTGAACTCCTGCGGGTCGGCGTCCAGGTCGAAGAGCAGCGGCGGCAGTTTGGTGAAGTGGACGTATTTCCAGCGCTCGTCGCGGATGATGTTCATGGTGCATTGGTGCAGCGTCAGGTCCAGCGCGTGTTCCGCCGTGTCGTCCGTCGGGTCGCGGAAGTCGTATTCCCAATGCGCTTCCGTGCGCCAGTTCTTTGGCGCGCTTCCGCTTTCGAGGAAGGGGCGGAGGCTCGCGCCGTCGCATTGCACGGGCGTCGTGAGGCCCAGGTAGTCGAGCATGGTCGGCATGATGTCGACATTCTCGGTGAAGCGCGTGACGGTCTGGCCGCGCGTCGCGTCGGCGCTCTTTCGCGGGTCGCGGATGATCAGCGGGATCTGGTAGGAGGCTTCGAAATAGCCGCATTTGCCCAGCAGCCAGTGGTCGCCCATCTGTTCGCCGTGGTCGGAGGTAAAGATGATGAGCGTGCGGTCCCAGCGGCCCGACTTCTTCAGATAGGCGACGAGGCGACCGATCTCCTGATCGACCAGCGACATGAGGCCGTAATAGACCGCCTTCTGGCGGCGGAGTTTCATTTCGTTGGCGGGCGCGCGGTAGAGCTTTTTCGTCAGCTGATGCGCGAGCCAGGGGTGCTGCTCGCCTTCGGTGATCGGCGTGTCGGTCCGCGCGAAGCCCGGCACTTCCATCGGGTCATACATCTCGTTATAGGGTTCGGGCGCGACGAAGGGCGGGTGGGGCCGCAGGATCGACATATGGGCGACGAAGGGTTTGTCGGCCCCGTCGATATAGTCGATCAGGCGATTGACGAGGAAGGACGTGTCATCATCCGTCTGCGGATAGATCAGCGGCTTGGGCACGCTGGCGCCGTCCTCGTAGTCCGGCCCGTCCTCGCGCATGCCATAGGTGAAGCGGATGTCTTCCGGCGTCTCGTAGCCCTTGGCCTTCAGGTAGTCCACCCATTGCCAGGGCCAGGAGCCGAACATGCAGACGGGGCGGATGCCGGGCAGCGGCCCTTCATAGGTTTGCAGCCAGGGGTCGTCGGGGTCGGTCTCGCGCGGGTCCTGGCTGGTGTCGGTATAGCCAAAGAGCACCGGGTCGAAGCCCGCCGCGCCCACTTCCTTCGCCCAGTTCGTGTGGCGCGCGTCGAGCGGCGTGCCGTTGGTGCCGGAGCGGTGGTTCTGGAGGTACATGCCGGTGTGGAGCGAGGCGCGGGAGGGTCCGCAGGGGACGGCGTTGGCATAGTGGCGGGCGAAGTGGACGCCTTCGGCTGCCAGCGCGTCGAGATGGGGGGTTTTGACCATCGGATGGCCGAGGCGCGACAAACAGTCGCCGCGCCATTGGTCGGCGGTGATGAAGATGACGTCGAGTGGTTCGCTCATGGTCGATTACCCGTCCGATTTCTCTGGGGATTATATGGTCCTGGGGCAAACTATGGGGCCGCGATGGCGCTTGTGCAACGCACTCACGATGCAGGGCTCGGGCATGACATGAAAAGGCTCGAACTCTTGCAAGAAAAGCTCGCTTTACGTGCGTTTGCACGCGTGCTAACTCGTCCGGGTTAAACCTTGCGTCAAGACAGGGTGGAAACGCTAAGAACCCTTGTACCCACTTCAGAAAATCCGGCAGCAGACATGGCGAAGATCAAATTTATCGAACATGACGGCAAAGAGCATGAAGTCACCGTTGAAAACGGCATGACCGTCATGGAAGCCGCGATCAAGAATATGGTTCCCGGCATCGATGCCGATTGCGGCGGTGCCTGCGCTTGCGCCACCTGCCATGTCTATGTGCGTCCCGAATGGGCCGACAAGGTCGGCAAGCCGGAAAGCATGGAAGAAGACATGCTGGATTTCGCTTTCGACGTGCGCGAAAACTCGCGTCTCAGCTGCCAGATCAAGATCACCGACGAGCTTGATGGCCTGACCGTCGATCTGCCCGAAAAGCAGTTCTAAGTCCCTTATTTTCCAGCCATTTTTCGCGTCCTGCCTTCTCAGTGAGAGGCGGGGCGCTTCAGTTTGCCTGCTGCCTGGCGTCGAAGACCGTGAATTCATGCTCGATGGATTTCTCGATCAGCAGCCGCCAGAGCGGTTCGGCGATGGTGCGGGGCAGGCCTGCGGGTTCGGCGGCGGCGACGACCTTTTCCACCACATCCTCGATGCGGGCCTCGTCGCGCACCGCGCTGCGCTCGCCCTTGATGTGGCCGGCCTGCTCGATATAGGTCAGGCGCTCGGCCAGCAGCTTCACCAGCGCGCGGTCGATCCGGTCGATTTCGCTGCGGACTTCCGCCATTGTCTGGCATTTCACCATTTGGGTCTCCTCGCGGGGATCAGATTTGCTGCGCTGCCGTAAAATAGGCATTGCGGCGCGAATGTCACCCGTCGAATTGGCAGGTGTGACCATCTGCCAGAACATTTCTGTTCCCAAATATGCGAGTTTTCGCTTGGCGAGGGCAGGCGAGGCCCCTATATAAGCGTCCTAGTTTGTGAAATCAGATAAATAACAAATATCTGATGGGTTTTAGCGGAACAGGTATCGAGATGGCTGAAGAAACGATCACAACCGACGTTGTCGTTATCGGGGCGGGCCCTGTGGGTCTTTTTGCGGTTTTTGAACTGGGCCTTCTCGATATGAAGGTGCATCTGATCGATATTCTCGACCGTCCCGGCGGGCAGTGCGCCGAGCTTTATCCCGAAAAACCCATCTATGACATTCCCGGTCTGCCGCTCGTCACCGGTCAGGATTTGACCGATCGTCTGATGGAACAGGCCGCGCCCTTTAACCCGCAGTTCCATTTCAACGAGCAGGTGGAGCAGGTCGAAAAACAGGCCGATGGTTCCTGGCTCGTCGTCACCGATGGCGGCATGAAGTTCAACGCCAAGGTGATCGTGATCGCCGCCGGCGGCGGTTCCTTCCAGCCCACGCGCCCGCCCATTCCCGGCATCGAGGAATATGAGGGCACGTCCGTCTTCTATTCGGTCAAGAAGAT
>JBAQNC010000010.1:0-13385 GCA_049303435.1 Parvibaculum sp.
GGCAAATAGCGCGCGCACTCTATCGCGGCTGGCCGTGAAATCACAAGAGATGAAGCAAAGTTCAGTTAATTCCTTGTCAGGCCGCTACCTCATTCACCAGATAAGTCGGGCCATGGCCCCGATCGGCTTGAGGCCCGCCGCTTCGCAATATTCGATGACCCGGGCCTGATCCGGCGCTTCGGCGTGGTCGCCGACATGGGCCGCTGCGATGCCGCCGGTGATGAAAAGCGCATCGATCCCGGTGCCCGCCGCGCCCTTGATGTCGGTGGCGATCCCGTCGCCCACCGCCAGAATGCGCCAGTCATCCACCGCCCGACCGCGAAGGCCTGCCAGCTTTGCCCTCGCCACGTCATAGATCGGCCCATAGGGCTTGCCGAAATAGATGACCCTGCCGCCCATCTCTTCATAGAGCCGGGCAAGCGCGCCTGCGCAATAGATGTGCTTGTCGCCGCGCTCGACGACGATGTCGGGATTCGCGCAGACCATCGGCAGGCCCCGGGCGATCAGCGGCTTGAAGGGCTCGCGATAGTCTTCCGGCCCTTCTTCCTCGTCGTTGAAAGGTCCGGTGACGACGATGAATTCCGCTTCATCCGCGCTCACCTGTTCGACGCCCGTATCGTCGAAGAGATTATTGTCACGCCCCGGCCCGATCGAATAGCACTTGGCGCCAAGCTGATGCGTCGTGATGAAGGTCTTGGTGGCATCGCCCGATGTCAGAATGTCATCATAGGCCCTATGCGTGATGCCGAGGTTTTCCAGCATCTTCGGCAATTGCGTTGAAGGACGCGGCGCATTGGAGAGCAACAGCACCGTGCCGCCCTTGGCGCGAAACTTCGCGAGTGCTTCAGCCACGGCGGGATAGCCCGCCTGTCCATTGTGCAGCACGCCCCAGACATCGCAGAGAATGGCGTCGTAATTATCAGCGATGGCGCCAAGGCCGGAAATCAGGGGAATGGTCACGTCGATATTGCCTTGTTTTTCAATCTCGCTTGCGCGCTACGCTCGCTCAAACCTGTTTCAGAAATATGATTTCGCTGAGCCCGTATTTGCGCCGGTCGATCTCTTCAAAACCTTCCGGCGCTTCGAACTTTGCTTCCACATGCTCTTCCACGATGCAGAGCGCATGCGGCGTCAGCCAGTCGCCTTCTTTCGCGGCGACGAGCGCCGGACCCGCAAGTCCCAGACGATAGGGCGGGTCGGCAAAGAGCAGCGAGAAGGCCGGACCGACACTGCCCGGTCGCGGGCCGAGCTTCGTCGCATCGCGCTTGTAGAGCTTGGCGTGACCTGTGAGATGCAGGTTCTCCATGTTCTCGCGAATAGCCCCGCGCGCCTCGGCTGAATCATCGACGAACAACGCGAAGCTCGCGCCGCGCGACAGGGCTTCAAGGCCAAGCGCGCCGGTGCCGGCAAAGAGGTCGAGCACGCGCGCGCCTTCAAGATCGAAGTCCTCGCCCAACTCGTCTGAAAAATCATGATGCGCCAGAATATTGAACAGGCTTTCGCGCACCCGGTCGCCGGTCGGGCGAACCGCGCCGCCTTCAGGCGCCACAATGATGCGGCCCTTGTGAGCGCCACCAACTATACGCATGGGAGATTTCTCATCTTGGTCGCTTGCCCGGCGCGGGCTTGCGGGATTTGGCAAGGTCGGCGCGCGATTTCTGGCCCACCGGTTTTGCATTGGTTTTCGGGGCGTTTTCGCCGCGTTCGGGATGGCGTCCGCGCCCGGCGGGCTTTGGTGTGCCCGTCTTCAGGCCCAGTGTCTTGGCGCCGTCGCTCTTCTTCGATCCGAAATGGCTGACGCCGCCCGCACTATGCGCGCGCGGTTTCTTCGCCGCGCCGGGCTTGCCGCTTGCCGCGCGCGTCGGTTCCTTGGAGACCGGTCGTGCCGCCTGATTGGGGCGCACCGGACGACCTGACGTGTCGACCCCGCCCTTGGCTTCGAAATGCGCCGCCTGATTGCCGAGTTGATCCATCAGCACGCGATTGGGCACCTGCGCCACTTCGCCCTCGGCCAGCTCGCCCACCTGAAAGGGCCCGAAGGACAGGCGAATGAGGCGATTGACCGTGAGGTCGAGCGCGGCGAGCACGCGCTTTACTTCGCGGTTCTTGCCCTCCTTCAGGCCAACCGTCAGCCAGACGTTGGAGCCTTGTACCTTGTCGAGCGACGCCTCGATCGGGCCATAGCGCACCCCTTCGACTTCGATGCCGTCCTTCAGCTTGTCGAGTTGCGCCTGTGTCACCTTTCCCCAGGCGCGCACGCGATAGCGCCGCGTCCAGCCGGTGGCGGGAAGCTCAAGCAGACGCGCCAGCTCGCCGTCATTGGTGAGCAGCAGCAACCCCTCGGTATTGATGTCGAGACGACCGACCGAGACCACGCGCGGCATGTCGGCGGGCAGGCGTTCGAACACGGTCGTGCGGCCCTCGGGGTCTTTTGCCGTCGTCACCAGCCCGGCCGACTTGTGATAGCGCCAGAGCTTGGTCGGCTCCTGTTGCGGCAGCGTCTTGCCTTCCACGGTGATCGTGTCGCTTTCGCTGACGTTCAGCGCCGGACTTGTGATCTTCTTGCCATTGACGGTCACGGCGCCCGCTTCGATCAGGCGTTCGGCGTCGCGGCGCGAACAGATACCCGCCCGCGCAATGCGCTTGGCGATGCGTTCGCCGTTTGCGCCTTCGTCACCGGGAGAGGTGACGGGCGCAAGCTTGGCGGATTTGGGCCCGCTGGAGCGGGAGGGGGCGCGTGAATTCGGCTTCATGCTGCTCTCTTTAGCAGGTGCCGGTGGTCAACCCAAGCCCGTGCTTGACGCCTTGAGGGGAGGCGGGCAGGGTCCGGCCATGAACGACGATCCGCGCCTTTCGATTTCTCCCATGGAATTGGCCCTTGCCGAGGCCGAGGCGGCCGCCGTGCGCGGCGAGGTTCCCGTCGGAGCGGTTGTCGTGGACGCAGGCGGCAAGGTTCTGGCTGCGGCAGGTAATCGCACCCTGGAGATGAAGGACCCGACCGCCCATGCTGAAATGATAGCTATTCGCGCCGCCGCCGCCGTTCTGGGCTCGGAGCGTCTCATCGACTGCGATCTCTATGTCACGCTCGAGCCCTGCGCCATGTGCGCCACGGCGATTTCATTTGCGCGGCTGAGACGCCTTTATTTCGGCGCTTCCGACGAGAAGGGCGGTGGCGTGGAGCACGGCCCCCGCATCTATGCGCAACCGACCTGCCATCATGCGCCTGACGTTTATGGCGGCATTTCCGAGCGTCGCGCGCGCGTGTTGCTCAAGGGTTTTTTTGCAGCGCGGCGAGGTTGACCTTTACGTCAAGCGCCCAATTGTCTCGGCGCCTTCCACATTTCTATCGTGCGTTGCTCTGCTCGACCCGCTAAAGTGCGGACATTCGCCATTGAAGGAGGAACGCTGGCGTTTCACGCGGGGGCAAAGGGTCGAAACAAGACCTGTCCGTCGCGCAAAATATCAGCGCTGCTCCATCTCAAAAACTGGAATAAGGAGCCGAAATGGACTTCGAATTTAACGACAAGACGAAAGAGATGCAGGCCCGCCTGGTGCGGTTCATGGACAAGCATATCTATCCCAACGAAAAGACCTATCAGGATCAGATGGACGCCTTCCGCAAAGAGGGCAATCCCTGGCAGGTGCCGCAAATTCTTGAAGACCTGAAGCCGCTCGCGCGCGAAGAAGGTCTATGGAACCTGTTCCTGCCGGAATCGGAACGTGGCGGCGGGATGAGCAATCTCGAATATGCTTCGCTCTGCGAAATCATGGGCCGCGTCGGCTGGTCGTCGGAGGTGTTCAACTGCTCCGCGCCCGACACCGGCAACATGGAAGTGATCGAACGCTACGGCAACGATCGTCAGAAGAAGGAATATCTGGAGCCGCTGCTCGAAGGCAAGATGCGTTCGGCCTTCCTCATGACCGAGCCGGATGTCGCCTCGTCGGACGCCACCAACATCGCCACCCGTATCGAGCGCGATGGCAACGAATATGTCATCAACGGTCGCAAGTGGTGGTCCTCGGGCGTCGGTGACCCGCGCTGCAAGATCGCGGTGCTCATGGGCAAGACCGATCCCAAGGCCGACCCCTATCGCCAGCAGTCGCAGATTCTCGTGCCGCTCGACACGCCCGGCATCAAGGTCGTCCGCATGCTGCCGGTCTTCGGCTATGACGACGCGCCGCATGGCCATGCCGAGGTTCTCCTCGAAAATGTCCGTGTGCCGGCTGAAAACCTGTTGCTGGGCGAAGGCCGTGGTTTTGAAATCAGCCAGGGTCGGCTTGGGCCTGGCCGCATCCATCACTGCATGCGCACCATCGGCGTCGCCGAACGCGCGCTGGAAATGATGTGCAAGCGTCTCCTCTCGCGTGAGGCTTTCGGCAAGAAGATCGCCGATCACACCGTTTGGGAACAGCGCATCGGCGAAGCCCGCACCAACATCGAAATGACGCGTCTTCTGACCCTCAAGGCTGCCTATATGATGGATACGGTCGGTAACAAGGTCGCCCGCACCGAGATCGCCATGATCAAGGTCGCGGCCCCGAACCTCGCGCTCAAGATCATCGACGACGCTATCCAGGCGCATGGCGGCGGCGGCGTGACTACCGATTTCGGTCTCGCCAAGATGTATGCTGGCATCCGCACCCTTCGCCTCGCCGACGGTCCCGATGAAGTGCATAACCGCACCATTGCCCGCCTCGAACTGAGGAAATACGCCAACACGGTAAAGGCTGCGGCTGAATAGGATTTCAGCGAAAATATGACGAAAACGGCCGGTTCGCACTTGTGGACCGGCCGTTTTGATACCTACCTTAAAAGCGGCCCGACGTCGGGGGGGCGCCGGTCACGCGAAGAAGTGACGCAAAGAAGATGAGGATGCGCCGATGAGCATGAAACTCTACAACTCTCAGCTCTCGCCCTATTCGGCTCGCGTGCGTCTGGCGATCTACGCCAAGGGCCTCGACGTCGCCATCGTTGACGGCTTTTCCACGCCCGAGCTTGAGGCGGAACTGTGCAAACTCACGCCCATGCAGAAGGTGCCTGTCCTTGTGCATGGCGATGTCGTGGTGCCGGAATCGGAAGTCATTTGCGAATATCTGGAGGATCTGGGCGTTGGCGCGCCGTTGCGCCCCGACGATGCCGAAAGCCGCGCCCGAATGCGTCTCCTCTCGCGCCTCGGCGATCTCTATGTCATGGAGCCGATGACGAAGCTGTTCGGCCAGATCAATCCCAAGGGCCGCGATCAGGCACTTGTCGATGCCAGAATGGCGGAACTCAACAGCGGCATGGCCTGGCTTGATCACTATCTCGACGGTTCGCCCTATGCCGTCGGCGGCAAGCTGACGCTCGCCGATTGCGCCCTTGCGCCGATGCTTTTCTTCTACAAGCAGATCGGCCCGATGTTCGGATTTGTCGACCCCTTCGCCAAGCTCAAATCCGCCTGCGACTATTACAAGGGATTGCAGCAGGACGCGCATGCCGCCCGCGTGATCGAAGAAGTGGAAGTGGCGTTGAAACGCGTGATGGGCGCCAAAGGCTAGGTTTTATTGCGCTGCCACGACGCGCGCGGCCTCGACCGGAATTTCGACGAACACCCGGGTTCCCTTGTCGAGTTCGCTTTCGATCGTGATCTGACCGCCGTGCAGTTCCGCCAGCGAGCGCACCAGCGCCAGGCCGAGACCTGTGCCCTGTTTGCTGAGTTCGGCATCTGTCGATACCTGTTCGAAGGCGCGGGTCAGACGCGGCAGATGTTCTTTCGGAATGCCGCGGCCCGTATCCTCGACCATGAAACAGACATTTCCCTGAACTTCGCAGACCAGCACCATGACATTGCCGCCCTTCGGGGTGAACTTGATGGCGTTCGAAAGCAGGTTGAGCAGGATTTGCGTCAAGGCGCGCGTATCGGCAAAGAGTGGGCAGGCGGCCGCCTCCGGCGTGATCTCCGCAGACAGATGAAGGCCGCCTGTATCCGCGCGGCCCTTCACAAGCTTTACGGCATGCGAAACGACGTCGCTGACATCGACAACTTCGCGATGAAGTTCATATTTGCCTGCTTCGATTTTCGACATGTCGAGAATGTCGCTGATCAGGTCCAGCAGCAATCCGCCACTCTGGTTGATCAGTTGCGCATATTCCACATAGCGTGGATTGCCGAGCTGCCCGAACATTTCAAGTTGCAGCATATCGGAAAAGCCGATGATGGCATTGAGCGGCGTGCGCAGCTCATGGCTCATATTGGCAAGGAAGCGAGATTTGGTGCGATTGGCGGTCTCGGCGCGTTCGCGCGCTTCCATGAGCTGCAACTCGTATTTTTTGCGCTCGCTCATGTCGCGCGTCATGCTGACAATTTCTTTCAGCGTGCCGTTCGGCTCGCGCACCGCCCGCATGGTCGTTTCAAGCCACAGATAGTGACCTTCGCGATGTTTGAAACGAAAATCATACCGCAGCATGTCTTCGTCCCGTGCAAATTTGTCAAAAGCCGCCATCAGTCGTTTCGCGTCGTCGGGATGAACCCTGTCAGCGAGCACTGTCATATGGTCCACATCTTCAAGCCGCAATCCAAATACTGCCTTGGTCGAGGGGGAGGCATAGAGAATGCGGCCATCGGGCCCGATGTGATGGATCACGTCGCTGGCTTCTTCCGCGATGAGGCGGTATTTCGCTTCCGAACGCTCCAGAGCCTCGCGCGCCACCACTTCTTGCGTCACGTCTTCAGCCAGCCCCACCAGCGCTCCGATCTCGCCGCGCGCGTCTGTTTCCGCATAGGCGTAGGTCTTGATGTGGCGATAGGTGCCGTCGCCAGCAAGGAAGCGCGTCGTGCACAGAATGGTTTCGCGCGTCTCGAAGGCGTCGATGAATTCGGTCAGCAGCGTATTGCGGTCGTCGGGGTGCACAAGATTGACATACCAGTCGCCATTCGTCGGCATCTCGGTGGCGGCGCGGTCGAGAATTTTGGCGACGCCTTCCGACCAGTCGGGTGAGGGCGCGCCCTTGGCCCAACGCCAATGGCCGAATCGAGCCAGGCGCTCGGCCTCGCGCAATTGGTGTTCGAGACGGCGCGAGTCCGTCACGTCGCGCGAGATGCAGAGGATCGCGCGGATGTTTTCATTGTCGAGCTGGTTCTTGGCGCGCGTTTCCATCCAGCGCCAGCTGCCGTCCTTGTGCGGTAGTCGAAAATTCTCGATGGAGACCCAGTTTGGCGTCGTGGCGCATTTGGCGAGTTGCGAGGTGACGCGCTCGCGATCTTCCGGGTGGACGCCTTCCACCACCGGCATGCCGAAAAAGGGGTCCGGCCCATAGCCCAGAACGTCGTATATGGCGGAGCTTTGGTAGATGATATTGGCGTCGCGATCGAGCAGGGTGACGATGTCGCCCACATTCTCGATCAGGGCCTTGTAGAAGCGGGCAGGATCGGCGTCGAGCGCAGAGTGGATTTTGGCTTCGGCTTCGCCGACGGGATAGCGCTTGCGCAAGCGTTTGGGCTTGCCGCCGCTCCCGTCTTTGCCGTCGCCCTGCGTTGTCATTCCCGTCCACCCCGAAACCGGCTAACGCCGATTGTCTCATGGTCGCAACACCTCCTGTGCGCGACCGGACGGGCTCAGACTAAAACGATGATATTTAACATATGTTGAAGCTTTCGCGCTTTTACCCTTTGCTAAGCATAAGGATGAAAAGCCTCATTTGTCGGCCTTTTGAACGAGATCCCAGGCCGCATTGGCGAGCGTCGCGCAGGCGTCTCCCAGCGTCATCGCGCGCTCCGAACTCGCATTGCCGTCCAGCCCGCGCTTGTAGACGCCCTGGCTGATTGAGGCGAGGCGGAACATGGAAAAAGCGAGGTAGAAATTGAAGTTCTCGATGTGGTCGCGGCCCGCATAGCGGCAATAATTGGCGACATGTTCATCGACCGTCGGCAGGCCGGGCATGGTTGCGCGGTCGATGACCGGCGCGTTGCCCGCTACGCCCATCAGGTCGTACATGCAATTATAGGCGACGTCGGCCAGCGGATGCCCGATGGTGCAAAGCTCCCAGTCGAGCACGGCGATCATGCGCGGCTCGGTCGGATGGAACATGACATTGCCGATCCGGTAGTCGCCATGCGCGATGGTGACGGACTGTTCGTCGGGAATATGCTCAGGAAGATATTTGATCAGTTCTTCCATCGAGGGCACGTCGGTCGTCTGCGCGCCGCGATACTGCTTGATCCAGCGCCCGATCTGCCGCTCGAAATAATTGCCCGGTCGTCCGAAGTCGCTCAAGCCCACCTTCTCGTAATCGACGGCATGGAGCTTGGCGAGGTTCATCGCCAGATTGTCGTAAAGCGCCTTGCGCTCTTCGCCGCTGGCGCCGGGGATCGTCGCGTCGGTGAAGACCCGGCCTTCCAGATATTCCATGATGTAGAAGGCCGTGCCGATCACGCTGTCGTCTTCGCAAAGCGCATACATATGCGGCACAGGCACGTCGGTGTCCTCAAGCGCCTTCATCACGCGATATTCGCGGTCCACCTGATGTGCGCTGGCGAGCAGCACGCCCGGCGGCTTCTTGCGCATCACATAGCGCTTCGTTCCGGTCTTGTTGGTCTCGGTCAGCAGAAAAGTCGGGTTCGACTGGCCAGCGGAGAACTGCCGCACCTCCAGCGTGCCACTGAACCCGTCCACGGCCTCCCGCGCATAGGCTTCGAGCTTTTTCACGTCAAAGCGATGCACCTCGCGCACCTCGCCTACTTCCGCCGTCGATGCAGCTTCGGACATGCCGGTTCCTCCCAAAGGAAAATTTCGTTGGGAGTGGTTTAGCAGGGGGAGGGGACAATGGAAACTATGGGCTTGGCGGGCGCGGTCGCCGTTGGGTCAATTCACCCAATGGACGTCACGCTAGTCCAAAAGCGTCACGCCGGGCGATGACGTATGGAGTCGAATGAGGCGTGCTTGCTCCTCAAGCCGCCTCGTCGTCCGCTGGCTTGAAGCCCTCGCTCATTACGCCCGCGACCCGCTGTTTGCGGCTGTTGTGGACGATGGTGCCGGGCCTGTCCTGATCGTCGGGCCTGGAGGTCGCCATGGCGATCACCTCGCCGAAGCTGTCCTTGGATTCCATGCGTTCTTCAAAACCATTGGCGATCAGGAAGGCGCGCGCCTTGGGCAGGTTGTAGCAGGGCACCCACATCATCAGGTGATGCTCGACATGATAGTTGACCCAATAGGGGGCCAGCGTCGCCCGCGCCAGCCAGTTGGCCTTGGTCGTGCGCGCATTGCGGAAGTCGTCATTATTGTCCGGCACCATCGCATGCTCGGCAATATTGCGGATGCGCGTGATCGCCTGCTGCCATGTCAGGAAGGGCAGAAGCCACAGCGCGAAATAGAGATACCAATGTCCTGCGAGCGCGAGGATCGAAAAGATCACGAGTTGCGCCACGGTCGCCCGGCCAAGTTTCTTCCAGTAGTTTTCCAGACGCTTTTCCAGCGGCCACTCCGGCTTGCCAAGGGCATTGAGGATTTGCGCCTTGCGCTGCTGATAGCCCGTCTGGCCGGTGAGATCGCGGATGATCTTGCGGCGGAAGCTTTTCTTGGTGATGGGGAAGGGCGCCGAAAGAATGAGATCGGGGTCTTCGGGCTGTTGCGTATTGGCGTGATGTGTCAGGTGATAGCGGCGATAGGCCCATGTCTCGGCCATCATCGGATAGGCGCAAAGCCATTGGCTGACGAATTCGTTGAGCTTGGGGGTCTCGCACAACACGCCATGCGCGCCGTCATGCATCAGAATGGCAAGACCGAGCTGCCGTCCGCCGATCACGATCACCGCAGCGAGAAACGTGATCGGATTTGGCATCCAGACGAAGAGCGCCATCATGCCGAAGATCACGGCCCAGGCATGCAGCGCCAGAAAGACACCGCGAATGTCGGAACGCTTGCGCACGATGGCAAGCTGCGAAGGGGTGAGAAGTTTGCTGGCGGCGATCATGCGCTGATCCTTTGCTCGAGCTCTTGTTTTTGGGTGGCGGCGCCTTGAACGGCGGAGAGGCAGAACTGGACGATTTCTTCGACGACACGGTCGCCGTTAGCTTCCAGTTCATGGCTTTCGGGCGCAAGCGGACCGATGAGGGCAGTGGGGATCGCGCCCGCGATGCAGGCCGCCGCGATCTTGGGGTTGGCGACGGAGAAGCGGCCCTCCGCGACCCCGTCTTCCAGAAGTCCGGCGAAGATTTCGGCATGGACGCGGCGAAAGCGCCCGCGTTCCTCGGTCAGGCCCTGATCCACAGGCTCGGCCAGCAGCGCATAGGCGAGGCGGCGGCCGCGTACGGCCCGCGTTGCAAATGTCGTCAGCACGTCGCGCAGACGGTCGGCGGCGGGCCGACCTTCAGCGGCGATCGAGGCCAGCACATTCATCTCGCGGGCCGAAACCTCGCGAAAGACCTGACGGCAGAGTTCTTCCTTGGAAGGGAAATAGCGGTAAAGCGTGCCGGTCGCCACACCAGCCTTGCGGGCGACTTCCGTCATCTGGGCGGAGGAAAAACCCCCTTCGGCGACCAGATCGCGCGCGGCATTGAGAATGGCGCGCCGATTGTCGGCAAGACGGGCGGAAACGGAATCTGTACGCCGATAGGCCAAAACATGAACCCCAATTCAATTAGTGGATGATATTCAATTCGCGATCTAGCTTGAATGAATATCAATTCACAAATTCCGTCAAGAGGCTGGCGGTGAGTCGGCGCAAAAAATGAATGACGGTTTCTCGCAACTGCACAAAAAGAACCCCACCCATCAAATGATCAAAGTCATAAGATGAACTGGGGTTCGTTTTTTTGTGCTCTCGTTGCCTTAGTCGGCGGCGGCTTTGAATGCCTCGACGAAAGCAGGCTCGGCGGGCTTGCTCGCCTGTCGCTGCGCCTTGGCGATGAAATCGACCTGACGGGCAGGCATTTCATGCCAATAGTTCAGCCCCGTATAGAAGCTGAGGCCGGTGGCGGCGGCGCTGATCCATTCTCTGAACATCGGTTTTCCCCTTTCCTGAAAAAGCGGGATTCAATTTATTGCGATGCAGCATATATAGATCGAACTGACAAAAAATCAATAAGTTCGCCTGCGTCATTTTCGTCATCGGCGGGAGATTTTTGAGGCGCAGGGCCCCTTGCATAGATGCGACGCGACAGATGACGGGGAATCCGTCATAAAGCGGCCCTCAGGAGCCTCCCCCATCATGACCCAGATTGATTCTCCCGATCAGCCGCCTTCCGCAGTGAGCCTGTGGAGCGTGCTCGCCCTGCGCGATTTCCGCCTTTTCCTTTCCGGTCGCTTCCTCGGCTCGCTGGCAACCCAGATCCAGTCCGTCGCTGTCGGCTGGCAGGTTTACGAGATCACCAAGAGCCCCATGTCGCTTGGCTTTGTCGGCCTCGCGCAATTCCTGCCTATGGTTCTGCTGCTGTTGCCCGCAGGCGACCTTGCCGACCGTTTCGACCGGCGGCTGATTGCGGCGGCGAGCTATATCGCTCAGGCGACCTCGGTGGCGATTCTCGCACTCCTGACATGGACGGGCATGGCCGCTCATGCCATCTGGCCCTTTTATCTGGCGCTGGCGCTTTTCGGCGCAGGCCGCGCTTTTTCATCGCCCGCCACGCGCGCCTTCGTGCCGCTGCTCGTTTCGAGCGCGCAAATGCCGCGCGCCATAGCCGTCTCCTCATCCGCCTTCATCACAGCGACCGTCGTCGGCCCGGCTCTGGGCGGCTTCATCTATATCCTGGGACCGCTGGCGGCCTATGGCGTCTGCTTTTTCTCCTTCCTCGTGGTTGCCTTCGCCTTCTTCGCCATCCGTACCCGCCACGAACAACAGCCCGTCGATCCGACGCTGACAGCCTTTGGCCGCCTTACGGCGGGTATTGCCTATATCCGGCGCAAGCCCATCGTCATGGGCGCGATCTCGCTCGATCTTTTCGCCGTGCTGCTCGGCGGGGCGGTGGCGCTGCTGCCGATCTATGCCAGCGACATATTGCATGTCGGGCCTGAAGGCCTCGGCCTCCTGCGTTCGGGCCCCGCCATCGGCGCGGTGGTCATCAATGCGGTCCTCATCGCCATGCCGGTGCAGCGCTATACCGGCTATGTCATGTTCGCCTGCGTCGCGCTTTTCGGGGCCGCCACCATCGTCTTCGGCCTGTCTGAGAATTTTGAGCTTTCCATGGCCATGCTGCTCGTCATGGGTGGCGCCGACATGGTCTCGGTCTATGTCCGCTCGACGCTCATTCCGCTCGCCACTCCGCCCAAGATGCTTGGCCGCGTCAGCGCCGTCGACATGATGTTCATCTCCGCCTCCAACGAACTGGGCGAATTCGAAAGCGGTCTCATGGCGGGCTGGATCGGCACGGTGCCCGCCGTGGTCGTCGGTGGCCTCGGCACCATCGGCATTGTCGGCCTGTGGATGTGGCTTTTCCCCGCCTTGCGCAAGGTGGATCGCCTGATGGATGTGAAGCCCGACGACGATCCCGTTCCCGTCAGGTAAACAGGCGGCCTGCCACCATCGCCGCGAAGACGATCAGTCCGAAATCGCGATTGGAGCGGAAGAGCTTCAGGCAGCGCGCGTCATTGTCGATATCGAGCGTCCATGTCTGCCAGGTGAGATGCGCAGCCGCCGCCGCCACGCCGATGAAATAGATCGCGCCCATGCTTCCCGCGAGCCCCGTAGCCACGAGCCCCAGAACCATCGCGCCATAAAATCCCCAGAGCCATTTCTGCGTCGCTTCGCCAAGCTTCAGCGCCGATGATTTGACCCCGATCAGCGCATCGTCGTCCTTGTCCTGATGCGCATAGATCGTGTCATAGCCGATAGTCCAGCCGATGGCGCCGAGATAGAGCAGCGCGGGCGCAAGGGTGAGCGTATCGCGTACTGCCGCATAGCCCATCAGCGCGCCCCAGTTGAACACGAGCCCCAGCACGATTTGCGGCCAATAGGTGATGCGCTTCATCCAGGGATAGATCGCAATGAGCAGCACCGAGGCAAAGCCCAGCTCGATGGCGGTCGCCGAAAGCGACAGCAGGATCGCCAGCCCCACCAGCAGCTGAAACCCGAGAAACATGAAGGCCTGCGTCACGCTCACCGCGCCGCTGGGAATAGGCCGCAAGGCGGTGCGCGCCACGCGCCCGTCGATATCGCGATCCACAATGTCATTATAGGTGCAGCCCGCGCCGCGCATGACCACCGCGCCGATGCCGAACAGCGCCATCAATCCCACATCCGGCCAGCCCTCGGCGGCCAGCGCAATCGACCACAGGCACGGCCAGAGCAACAGCCATGTCCCGATGGGCCGGTCGAGCCGCGCGAGCTTCATATAAGGCCGCGTGAATGCGGGCGCATATTTATCCACCCAGTTCGCGGGTGGGGCGTCGGCGATGCGGCTGTCGGTCTCTGT
>JBAQNC010000011.1:0-2568 GCA_049303435.1 Parvibaculum sp.
GGCCTGCAGTTCATGACGATATCTTCTGCTAAATTCAATAAATCGGTCAGGATCATGCTTAAACCAACGTCGCAACTCAACGCTGGGCGCAAGGTCCTTTGCCCATCCATCAAAGGCCGCAACCTCGCGGCTTAAGCCTCGCGGCCATATTCGATCTATAAGTACGCGGGTTCCATCATCTCGACTCGCCGGCAGATAAGCGCGCTTTATTTGAATATCGCGCGTCATTGAGAGGGTTGCCTTTGAGCATGAAATTCCACATAGAATAATACTGGCCCAATTAACTCGACTTCATGAAGTTCCTGAGGCTTTATGACTATTGGCGGCGTCCCCTTATTTGCAACGCGTTCCGTTTGAGGATTGAGCGTCTTATAGATCATCTCGCCTTCGAGAATGTGGATTACCCCCCATACGCCAGATTTAGTGCTATGTGCGCGCTGCAAGCCTGCAGGAGTTGTCAGCTCATCAAATACCGGCGTTCGCTTATAGGCCGAGATACCATCTGGAAGACCCAAACTCATTTCCAAAACCCTAACCGATGACAAAACCCTTATTCTAACCTACGAGCGGCTGTAAGCGCTCGCCTTGCATAAGCATCTCGCCACGAGCCCCTGCAATCCCCAACTCCATACTCTCTGCAATTCGTTCTGCTCGCTGAATAAAATAGTTCGCGGCAATTGGCGAACAAATTTGGCGCGCACTTTCACGAAACAATTCGAGCCAACGATCAAAATGCTTACCGCCCACTGGCAAGGGAATGTGCTTCTGCATCGGCTGACCATGATAGCGGCCGCTAATCAGAACAACGGAAGACCAAAAGTCACACATCCGTTCTAAGTGGATGCCCCAATCAGAAATATGGCTTTCGAAGATGGGTGCAAGGGACTCATCATTTCGCACCTGTGCATAGAAATGATGGACAAGGTCTCTTACCATGACCTCGCTAATGCCGGTTTCGCGTTCAATGGCAAGTTTAGCCGCACTTCTGCGATCTTGATCAGAATCTGATGAATAACTCAAAGTTCGAGACTCCCTATAATAGGTATATTATATACCTCTTATATAACCCTCGCAATTGCTGTTCAATCCATCGGAATACGATTGCGACAATTGGCGTCAGCTAATTAAACAGCGTTGGCGTCAACTCTTAGGGAGCGGCGCATCCGCTTCAATCGCCCTGGGTTTTGCAACAAATCCGCAAGAGTGTAGCGGTCCAATACAGCCAAAAAGGCGGCAAGCGCTTCTTCCAGTGGACCGCGCAAGCCACAAGCTGTCGAAATCACGCAGGCGTTATCCTCTCCGAAGCATTCAACTAGATTAAAACCATCTTCGGTCGTACGCACAACTGCCCCGATATTGATGTCTTCGGGATGTTTCCCTAACCGCAATCCACCGTTTCTGCCTCGAATACTCTCGACGTAGCCAGCCTGTGCCAGAGTTTGCGTCACCTTCATGAGGTGATTGCGCGAAATATCATAGCGCGTCGAGACTTCCTC
Organism: Parvibaculum sp.; assembly: GCA_049303435.1. Classification (GTDB taxonomy): domain Bacteria; phylum Pseudomonadota; class Alphaproteobacteria; order Parvibaculales; family Parvibaculaceae; genus Parvibaculum. Next base: position 1,497 of record JBAQNC010000011.1, read on the forward strand.
GATGGTATGCAACTCATCCGGTTCCATTGCCAATAGCATCAGCATTCGAAGCGCATAGTCAGTGTGTAGGGTTACACGCATCTAAATACTCTCTCCACCTTGTCCGAAATCTCGCAAAGACGCCCATACCCAATTGGCGATGGCGTTAAAATTATCGGTAGAATAGATCTCTGGCAATGAATTGAACGAATTTATCAGAAGCCTGCTTGAAGCACGCACAGAAAGTAGTATATAATATACCTCTATTCTTCTCGTTTTGCCAGCCCTACTTGACCTATTTTAGGGAGATGCATTTTTAAACACCTCCGCTCAACGACTTCGCTTTCGGAAATTGACCAAGGAAAGGTTAGATATAGCCGATCCTTAGCGTTGCCAGAGCGGCTGAGTTGGCCTCCAGATAGAGCGTTGCTGACTCTAAGGCAAACGCCAAGTACATTCTAAGCTCGAAATGCCGCACATTGTCTTTATCGATCCAGATGGCCAGGAATTTCAGGTGCTCGTTGGTACGGGGATGACCGCTATGGAAGCGGCAATTACGCGCGAAGTACCCGGCATTGACGCGGATTGTGGAGGAAGCTGTACATGTTCAACCTGCCATGTCCATGTTGATCAAGACTGGATCGATCGCGTTGGTAGAGCTCGCGGAATGGAAGAGGATATTCTGGACTTCGCCGTCAACTCCAACGACTACAGCAGACTATCTTGTCAAATCCGCCTCACGCCTGAATTGGACGGATTACGCCTCTTCATTCCCAGATGGCAGCGGTAAAGGTTTATCGAACGGTGACCTCTCAACCCTCTCGGCACACCATTTCACATCAAGAAGGGTCGGTTCTGGAAAGCAGTGCCCTTCCAATTCAGTCACCGAGAAAGCCAGATCCAGGAAACTTCAAATTCCTGCTGCGCTCGCTTTCCTGTAAAGCCCCGTTTAATCGCACGCGAAGCAAGTCGCGTCTAGCAACTAGTCCAATTAGTTTGCCGGTGGCACGATCAAGAATTGGTACGCGTCCCACATCTGCTTGAACCATACGATCTGCAAGCTCACCGACGAGATCATCTTCATAACCAACGA
>JBAQNC010000012.1:0-11645 GCA_049303435.1 Parvibaculum sp.
GAGATTGATCACGAAATCAGAGACGTTCTGCCCTCTTCTGCAGATACACTCTATATGTTTCTCGGTGAAAAAAAGCGTATGCCCAAAGACAAAATCACCGCACTAATCGAATCCAAGACAAAGAACGAACATGAAGCAACCGCTGTCTGGACTCTCTTATTGTGGCACGCAGTCCTCGGATACCAACGCACATCAAATGAAGACGCCTTCATCTATGATGTCAACTATGACATCAAACGGCTTCAAGGCCTTATTGACAAACACCCAAACGGCAATCCGACTATGGTAGTAAACCCCGCCTTCTGGCCGGGCCTTGAAATGTCGTAAAGTCAAACGCCAAATCTAGTTTGGATAATGACTGCGCGCTTTATGCGCGTTATATTTCCGTAGACTGATCTTCTCAGTAGCAAGGAAAGATGGATCACCCGATCAAGTCGGGTGATGACGACTTGATTTTGCATTTGATTCCTCGCCCTCAAGGGGGAGGGCTAAGACTTGATTTCCTCGTAAGCCGCCAGCGCGCGGGCGCGGGCCTTGTCGTGGTCGACGATGGGGTGCGGGTAGGTTTCGCCGAGCGCGACGCCAGCTTCCGCAAGCGCCGTTTGGGGGGCCAGCCAGGGCTTGTGGATGTAGCGGCTGTCGAGCCCGGCGAGTTCGGGGACCCATTGGCGGACGAAGGCGCCGGAGGGGTCGAACTTCTCGCCCTGAAGGACGGGATTGAAAATGCGAAAATAGGGCGCGGCGTCGGCGCCGGAGCCCGCCGCCCATTGCCAGCCCGCGCGATTGTTGGCGAGGTCGGCATCGACCAGCGTGTCTTCAAACCAGTCCGCGCCCTGTCGCCAGTCGATCAGCAGATGCTTGATGAGAAAGGACGCGACGATCATGCGGGCGCGGTTGTGCATCGCGCCTGTGGTCCAGAGCGCGCGCATGGCGGCGTCGACGACGGGGTAGCCCGTCTGGCCTCTTGTCCAGGCGCGGAAATGCGGCTTGCTGTTGGCCCAGGGGAATTTTTCGTAAGCGGGTTTCCAGGCATGGGTCACGAGGTCGGGCCAATGGAAAAGCAGATGCGCGGAAAATTCGCGCCAGGCGAGTTGACGCTGGAAGGCGGCGACGCCCGAGGCGCTGGCCGGATCGGCGTCGGCGCGCATGGCGGCGGTGTGCCAGACCTGACGCGGGGAGATTTCACCCCAATGAAGATAAGGCGCAAGATTCGACGTCGCGTTGTCGCTCAGGAAGTCGCGGCGATCCTTGTAAGTGGCGACATCGACGTCGAGAAAATCATGGAGGCGTGTGGCGGCGGCGCGCTCGCCCGGTTTCCACGTGGCGCGCAAGCCCCCTGCCCAATCGGGTGCAGTGGGCTGTAAATGCCAGTCATCGAGATTGTCGCTGGCGAGCGCCTTGGCGAAAGGTTTGAGCGCCTTGGGCGCGCGGAGCGGCGCGGCGAAGGGCGCGAGCTGCGAGAGCGCGCGCCAGAAGGGCGTGAAGACCTTGTAGGGCTCGCCGCTGCCGTTCCTGATCGTCCAGGGCTCGGCGAGAAGCGCGGCGTTGAAACTCTGGACGGTGACGCCTGCGTCGATGAGTTCGGCCTTCAATTGTTTATCGCGGGCGATGGCATGGGGCTCGTAACATCGGTTCCAGCAGATGGTGTCGGCGCCTGTCTCCTTGACGAGGGATTTCAGAACCTTGGCAGGCTGGCCGCGACGCAGGACGAGCGGCGCGCCAAGCGCCGCGCAGGTGCGCGCGAGTTCGCTCAGGCTTTCATGCAGCCACCAGCTTGACGCCCCGCCAATCGGCCCTTTGTTGGCGACTTCGGCGGGATCGAGGATGTAGAGGGGAATGACCTCAGACCCGGTTTCGCACGCCGCGATGAGGGCGGGGTTATCGGCGAGGCGAAGGTCCCGGCGGAACCAGAAGATCGTGGGCATGAGGTCTTTCCGACGGAACCGATTGGAGGGCGTCGGAAGGTGTACGGGCGTGGGGGCGAGGTGGATCAGGTGAAATAGCCCTCCCCCTTGAGGGGGGAGGGTTGGGAGGGGGTGTACGGCATCGATCAAGGTTGAGGCTTCACCCCCACCCTCCGCGCGCAAGCGCGCTCCTCCTTCGGCAGGAAATTAGTCCACCGGACTTATTTCTTTTCCGCCTCAGCCCCTCAAGGGGGAGGGTCAGGAAGATCGACGGAAAAGGCGGATGACGCCATTTCTTGCGCTGCGGCCAAGCCAGCGCGCGCCGACAAAGGTGGAGGGGTAGATTTCTTCGAGCGTCGCCTTGAGGCCCGTCAATGGAACGTGACGGCTGAGGGCGTGGAAGCGGCGCGCGGTCATCAGCCAGAAGGGCGAGAGGATGAGGGAAAGCGCGATGACCGAAAGGGCGAGCTGATAGGCGTCGCGGTCGAGCGCGCCGGAGCCGAGACCGGCCTTGGCGAGGGCAAAGGAGAACTCGCCGATCTGGGCCATGACGAGGCCGGAGATGAAGGCGCTCTCCCACGGCTGGCCGAGAATATTGAGGATCGAAATATTGGTGGCGGTCTTGGCGATGAGCACGATGAAAACGAGCATCAGGACGGTCGGCAAATGATCCATCACGAAACCGAGATTGATCAACAGGCCGATGGAGAGAAAGAAGACCATGAGCATGATGCTCTGGATGGGGGCGACCATATGGAAGGCGGGGCGTCGATCCGTTGACGCGCCGAGGATGAGGCCTGCGAGGAAGGCCCCATAAGAGGGCGAGAGGCCGACATAACCCGACGCGGCGGCCATGACGAAGCAGAAGCCGATGTTGGCGAGCGGGGCCATTTCGGTGTGGGTGCGCAGATAGTCGCTCCAGGGGAGCTTGATGCTGCCGCGACGCGTCAGGATGATGACGACGGTGGCAAGCACGGCCACCGCGCCCGCAAGCTTGACGGCCAGCATGATGTCGAGGCCCGCGCCCGGCCCCTTGCCGAGCGACTGGGCGACGACGAGCATGGGGATGATGAGCAGGTCCTGCGCGACGAGAACGCCCATGGTGATGCGGCCTGCCTGCGTATCGAACTCGCCTATGTCTTGCAGCATCTTGATGCCGACGGCGGTGGAGGACAGCGCCAGCACGAAGCCGAGCAGCAATGAGGCCTCGAAGCCCCAGCCCATCAGACTGCCGATGATCCATGTGAGGCCGATGGCGACGACGGACTGCAGCGCGGCGCAGAAGAGCGCGACCTTGTAGACCTGTTTGAAGGACTGGAGGCTCAGTTCCAGACCGACGATGAAGAGGAGAAGCAGGAGGCCGAGTTCGGCGAAGAAGTCGATGCCTTCGGCGCTCTTGATGAGGCCGAGACCATGAGGCCCGAGGACGACGCCCGCCAGGATATAGCCCACGATGGCGGGCTGGCGCAGGCGCACCATGACGAAGCCGCAGGCGAGCGCGATGACGATGAGCAGCGTCACCGAATTGAGGCTCAGGGTTTCGTGCGGGAGGTTGAGAGGCAGAGATTCCATATGGATGGGCAGCCAGTCAGAGGGAGGAGCATTTTTGCGCATGGTGGCGCAAGTTTGCGGCGGGGGAAAGGCCGTGTGCGGCAGAACCGCAAAAAAGGAAGAGAAGACGTGGATACGCGGGTCAAGCCCGCGCATGACGTGCTGTGGAGAGACTTGAGGAGAAAGACCCTCACCCTCCGCGCCCTGCAGGCGCTCCCCCCCTCTCCCAGAGGGAGAGGGTTAAATCTGAGTCTTCGGCATGACCATCATCGTTTCGCCCTCTCCGCTCACCTGCGCCTCGACGCGATAGACGTCGCGCAGGTTCCGTGGCGTGAGGACAGCTGAGGGCGTACCATGCGCGTGGACCTTGCCGTCATTCAACAGGACGAGTTCGTCGCAATAGCGCGCGGCCAGCGAGAGGTCGTGGAGGACGGCGATGACCATGCGGCCTTGGCGAGCGTATGACACCAAGCCGTTCATGACGCCGATCTGGTGATAGGGATCGAGCGCGGCGACGGGTTCGTCGACGAGCAGAAGCGGCGCTTCGACGGCAAGCGCGCGGGCGAGCAACACGCGGGCGCGTTCGCCGCCCGACAAGGTCAACACATCGCGGCCACGCAGCGCCTCGACATCGGCAAGCTTCATGGCGCGGGCGATGGCGGCTTCGTCGGTGGGTTGCGGCGCACGGAAGGGTTCGAGATGCGGCAGGCGGCCCAGCGCGACGAGGCGTTCGACGACGAGCGGCCAGTGGCTTTCGGCCCCTTGCGCGAGATAGGCGAGTTTGCGCGCGCGGGTGCGCGGGGGCATGGTCTTCAGCGCCTCGCCATCGAGCGTGATATCGCCGTAGAAGGGAATGAGATCGGCGATGGCGCGCACCAGCGTCGTCTTGCCGACGCCATTGGGACCGATGAGGCCGATGAATTTCGCGCCTTCCAGCTCAAGCGAGAGCGAGCGCAGGATACGCGCGCCGCCGAGCGAGGCATGGAGATTTTCGATATGCAGCTTCATCAATCGGCCTCCCGTCTGGTGCGCAGGATGAGCCAGAGGAAGAAAGGCGCGCCGATGAGCGAGGTGATGACGCCGAGTTTGGGTTCGGGGCCGCTGGTGGGCAGGCGCACCAGAATGTCGGCGGCAAGAAGCAGGATCGCGCCCGCGAGCGCGCTGGGCAGCAATAACTTGCCCGGCTGATGGCCGACGAAGGGCCGCATGAGATGGGGCACGACGAGGCCGACGAAACCGATGACGCCCGTGACGGCGACCGTCGCGCCCACCGCCAGACCCGTGCCGAGAATGGCGCGGAGCTTCAATGACTTCTGATCGAAGCCGAGGCTCGCCGCCGTGTCTTCGCCCAGCGTCAGGGCATCGAGCGCGCGGGCGGTGGAGCCGACAAGGACGAGGCCGACGACGATGAAGGGCAGCGCGAACCAGAACTGCACCATGCTGCGATCGGTCAGGGACCCCAATAACCAGAAGATGATTTCGTAGACCGCATAGGGCGAGGTGGCGAACGAGAGCGCCAGAGAGGTCAAGGCCGAGGCAAAGGCGGAGATGGCGACGCCGGCGAGAATGATGGTGGTGATCGACGGGTTGCGGCCCGCGAGAAAATAAAGCGTGCCGAGACTGAGCATGGCGCCGACAACGCCGCCGAGCGGCACCAGCATGACGGAACCGGCGGCAAAGCCGAAATAGAAGACGAGAACCGCGCCGAGCGCTGCGCCCGACGACGCGCCGATGAGGCCGGGTTCGGCGAGCGGGTTGCGCAACAGGCCTTGCAGGCCTGCGCCTGTCAGCCCGAGCGTCGCGCCGACGACGAGGCCGAGCAACGCGCGCGGCAGGCGCACCTCGGCAAGAATGAGGGTCGCCAGCGAGCGGTCGATGGCGTCCATCGCGTGGAGCTTGCCGAAGAGGAACGCGCCGCCGCGACCGATATAGACGGAGCCCGCAAAGGCGAGCGCGAGGAGCGCGACGAGCGCGAGGTTGAGCAGGAGATAATTGGGCCGACGACGCATCAGTTGATCCCCGGTCTGTCGAAAGCGTCGCGGGCGGCGGCAAGCCGCAATGCGATGTCGGCGACGAAGGGCGTCCCGCAGGTCCACAGCCGCGCGGGCAGATCCATCGTGCGGGCGTGATGGGCGACATAATCCTTCAGCGCGGGATGCTGCAATATCTGATGGGCGAGCGAAGGCTCATGCGCGCGATAGACGCCGATGGCCACGAAATCGGGACGCTCTGCGATGAGGTCCTCGATGGTGAGATTGACGAAGCCGCCGCTCGCACCCTGCTTGACGACATTTTCAAAGCCTGCGTGTTCGAGCAACGCGCCGAGAATGGTGTTAGCGGCGGCGGCGCCGCCCATGTCCTGATAGATGACGGCGCGCGGCGCGCGGGCCGTCATGGGACGCGCGGAAGCGGCGAGCGCGGCATCGAAGCGCGCGATCCAGGCTTCGCCCCTCGCCCGCTCGCCCAGGGCGGCGGCGACGCGGCGGACATTGGCGCGGACATCGTCGAAGGTCGCGGCCTCCTGCACCTTCACCACGGGCACATGGGCGCGGGCGAGAAGCGCCAGCGTGAAGGGGGAGGAAAAATTATGCGCCAGCACGAGGTCGGGCTTGTAGCTGAGAATCTCTTCAGCCGTCGCATTGTTGAGCGGGATGCGCTGGGCCAGCGCGGCGACGGGGCTGTCTTCGGGATCGGCGGTGACGCGGAAGACGGATTTGACGGTGCCGGGGGCGGCCAGCTCCAGCGCCAGAATATCAGCACAGAGGTTGATCGAGACGATGCGCTGGGGATGTGCGGGGGCGCGCTCCCCTGCCCTTGCCGGGGCGACGAGCGCCAACAGCAAAAGAAGAATGCCTCCATGAAATACGCAACGCCTCGTCATGAGCCTGTCGTCAGCTTTCGTTGAGTTGCGCACGGGCGGCCGTGCGCGCGAGCAGCGCCCGCATGGCGAGCGTGAGCACGGCGGCAAGCACCAGCGAGGCCGCGAGCGCCAGAATGCCCGATGTATAGCTCTGCGTCATGCCCTTGACCAAGCCGACGAGATAAGGCCCGGCGAAACCGCCGAGGTTGCCGATGGAATTGATGAGGGCGATGCCGCCCGCCGCCGCCGTGCCCGACAGGAAGATCGACGGCAAGGCCCAGAAGGGCACGATGGAGACATAGGTGCCGATGGCGGCGAGGCCCAATGAGGCAATGATGAGGGGGGCGGAACCGAACCATGCGCCGCCGATGAAGCCTGCGGCACCGACGAGGCAGGGAATGGCCGTGTGCCAGATGCGTTCCTGGCTGCGATCGCTGGAGCGGCCCCAGAGCGGCATGGCGATGGCGGCGACGACATAGACGGCGGCGACGATCCAGCCTGTTTCCGCCTTGGTGAAGCCCTGCTGGTTGACCATCTGGGGCAGCCAGAAGCTGATGCCATAAAGGCCGATGACGATGGTGAAATAGATGAGGCACATGAGCAGCACGCGCGGATCGCGCAGCGCGGGCCAGAGCGAGTGCTGTGCGTCGATGTGGGTGCGGGCGCGATCACGGCGGAGGCAATCGGCGATGACGGCTTTCTCGTCGGTCGTGAGCCATTTCGCCTTGTGGGGACCATCCGGCAGCAGCCAGAGAATGGCGACGCCAGCGAGAAGCGCGGGCACGGCCTCGATGATGAAAAGCCATTGCCAGCCTTGCAGACCCAGATGCCCGTCGAAGGTGAGGAGCCATGAAGAGACAGGCGCGCCGATGATGCTGGCGAGCGGGATGGCGACGAAGTAAGTGCCATAGAGACGGGCGCGCTGCTCGGCGGGGAACCAGTAGGTGAGATAGAGGATCATGCCGGGCGCAAAGCCCGCTTCCGCCGCGCCGAGCAGGAAGCGCAGCACATAGAAGCTCATCGGCGTCGAAACGAAGGCCATAGCGCCGGAGATGAGGCCCCATGTGACCATGATGCGACAAATCCAGAGCCGCGCGCCGAGTTTTTCGATGACGATGTTGGAGGGCACTTCGAAGATGAAATAGCCGATGAAAAAGATGCCGACGCCCCAGCCGAAGATTTCCGGCGTAAAGCCGAGATCGGCGTTCATGGTGAGGGCGGCGAAACCGACATTGACGCGATCGAGGAAGCTGATCGTGTAGAGCAGGATCATCACGGGGATGATGCGGCGCGCGGCGCGGGAAAAGAGCGCGCGCTCGGTCTGGCTCAGGTTGTCGGTCGTCATGTGGCGGTTCCCCCTCTTATTGCGGGGAGACCATAAGGGAGGTCGCGGCGGGTGGCAAAGGATTGGGGTTGCTTATAGCCCTCTCCCCAACTCCTCTTTGCGCCTACGCGCAATGCGAGGGGGGAGGGTTGAGAGGGGGTGAAGCCGCGAATGTTGCAGAAAAGAGTATTGCGAAGGGATCACCCCCACCCTCCGCGCGCAAGCGCGCTCCTCCCTCCCCCCTCAAGGGGGAGGGGAAGGAGGATCAGTTCTTCAGCTTCGGAATTACATCGACCACCGGCTTGGGCGCGCGCGCTTCGGTGAAAAGGCCCCAATAGGCTTCTTCGGGATGGTTACCGCCCATCGGGTTGAAATCGCTGATGCGCCACGGCGCGTCGAAGGCGGCAAACCAGGCGTAGGCGGCGGATTTCGACGGCTTCATCTGGACCTGCAAAGCTTTCCAGAAGGCCGCCTGCTTGTCGGGCGTGAAGCCCTTGTCGGCGGGGCCGGAAGGAACGCCGGTTTCCTTGACTATGATGGGGCCGCAGAATTTGTCGGACAGTTTCCCCGTCACCTTGACGACGAAGTCGGCCCAATTGTCGGGGCCCGCCGTGGCGAACCAACTCTCGAAGATCGGATGCACATTGACGAGCATGAAGTCGAGGCTGTCGCGCACATCCGAACTATCGCTGTCGAGGAACTGTGCAAAAGGCTCGGTGACGGTGAGCGGCATATCGGGGATGCGCGACCGCATGAGGGTGACGTACTGGCCGATTTGTTGCCATGTGCTGCGCTTGCCGAGGATCAGCTCGTTGCCGAGCGACATGCCGACGACAAGATCGGGATGGGCTTTCGCCATGCGGATAGCGTTGCGCACCTCCTCCGGGTCGGCGGGCGACCAGAGGCCGATAATGAGCGCCTTGTAGCCAAGCTCGGCGGCGATATCGGCGACATATTCGTTACCGTCGCGGGCGGAGTAAGTGATGATGCCGTCGAAGTGATTGCGAAGCAGCGCGAGGTCGGCGCGGATGCTCTCCTTGCTCGCCTTGGTGATCATGCCGTCGATCACTTTCAGCTCGGTCGGGTTGTAGGCGACGAAACGATCCTGCGCCATGGCCTGTTCGAGCCGCATGAGACGCGGGCTGGCGGGTTTGTGCGCGACGCAAGGGTCGGACGCGAAAGCGGCGCTGGAGACGAAAAACGAGATGAGGACGGCGACTATGATACGCATGGGCTGAGCCTATGCGTTTCGCTGGCGCACCGCCAGTGGCGTTTATGTGGCAATCAAAGGGCGACGAAGATGGCCCCTGCCCCGATCAAGGCGACGCCGAGCCAGTTCAAGCCGGAGAGCTTTTCACCGAGAAAGGCGACGCCGAAAATCGCCACCATAACCACGGAGAGTTTGTCGATGGGAGCGACGCGGGCAGCGTCACCGATCTTCAAGGCGCGGAAATAGCACAGCCATGAGGCGCCGGTAGCGAGACCCGAGAGGATGAGGAAAGTCCATGTGCGGCTGGAGATCGGGCCGGGCGCATTGAACTTGCCGGACGCCAGCAGGATGAAGCCCAGCGTGACGATGATGACCACGGTGCGGATGAAGGTCGCAAGATCACTGTCGATGTGTTCGATGCCGACCTTGGCGAAGATGGCCGTCAGCGCGGCAAAGATGGCGGCAAGCAGCGCCCAGAAAATCCATGAGGATTCGTAGAGGGACATGGGCGCTCCTGTGGGCCTCGCCCTTCGAGACGCGGCTTCGCCGCTCCTCAGGGTGAGGGTCTATTTTTATGAAGCCTCATGCCTCAAGGAGGGCCGCTTGGCCCGTCTCGAAGGATGCGGCCTTATGGGTCTCGGGATCAAGTCCCGGGACGACGCTGAGTTTTTGGGTTGTCTTTTCCAGCTTCGTCATGCCCCGGCTTGACCGGGGCATCCACCTGTTTGTGCAGAAGTAAAGATGGATGGCCCGATCAAGTCGGGCCATGACGAAAATAGAGATCAGGAGTGAGTGGCCCCTGGACCCCGGGATGACAGCTGTTGGTCGGGGCGAGTCATCAATCGAAGGCTTCGTCCCATGTGCCTTTGGTGGAGGCTTTGGAATATTCGGTGGCGCGGTTTTCGAAGAAGTTGGCGTGTTCGATGCCGTTGAGCATTTCGTCCATCCAGGGCAGCGGGTTCTTGTCCGTGCGGTAGATGGGCTGGAGGTCGAGCTGCGTCAGGCGGCGGTCGGCGATGTAGCGAATGTAGTTCTTCACGTCCTGACCGGTGAGACCTTCGATGCTGCCCATCTCGAAGGCCAGATCGATGAAGGCGTCTTCGTGATGGATGATGGTTTCGCAGGCCTTATAGATGTCGCGCTGCAATTCCTCGTCCCAGATTTCGCGGTTCTCGTCGATGAAGGTGCGGAAGAGTTTGACGATCGAATTGGTGTGCAGCGTCTCGTCGCGCACCGACCATGTGATGATCTGGCCCATGCCCTTCATCTTGTTGAAGCGCGGGAAATTCATCAGAATCGCGAAAGAGGCGAAGAGCTGCACGCCCTCGGTGAAGGCACCGAAGACGGCGAGCGTCTTGGCGATGTCGCGCTTTGAGCCAACGCCCCATTCGCGCATGTAGTCGAACTTGTCCTTCATTTCCTTGTATTTCATGAAGGCTTCGTATTCGGCTTCCGGGATGCCGATGGTGTCGAGCAGATGCGAATAGGCGGAGATATGCACCGTCTCCATGTTGGAGAAGGCGCTGAGCATCATCGCGATTTCGGTGGGTTTGAATATCTGCGAATAATGCTTCATGTAGCAGTTGTTGACTTCGACGTCGGCCTGCACGAAGAAGCGGAAAATCTGCGTCAGAAGATTGCGCTCGCCCGGCGTGAGTTTCTTTGCCCAATCCTTGACATCGTCCGCCAGCGGCACTTCTTCAGGCAGCCAGTGGATACGCTGCTGCGTGAGCCAGGCATCATAAGCCCAAGGATAGCGGAAGGGCTTGTAGACGAGGCGTTCTTCGAGAAGTGACATGGGCTTTATCCGGTATCTGCGATATGTGCTCTGTGAAAGAAGGACTCTACGCCTTCCCTTTCGTCATGCGCGGACCTGATCCGCGTATCCACGTCTTTTCCACAAGATTCGCATCATGGCAGGAGAAGCTGGAAGACCCTCACCCTACCCTCTCCCAGAGGGAGAGGGTTCTGACGCGAAAATCAGGTTACTGGCAGGCGAGGCATTCGTCGTATTCGACCACTTCGCGGCGGCTCTCTGTCGCGACCTGGTCGAGCGTTTTCACGTCGAGGGTCCTGGCGGCGACGAGCGAGGTGACTTCGGCCTTTTCGGCGCGCTGGATCGACAGCGAGCGGCAGTAGTAGAGGCTCTTGACGCCCTGCTTCCAGGCCTGGATGTGCAGCTTGTTGAGGTCGCGCTTGTGGACATCGGCGGCGAGGAAGAGGTTCACCGACTGGGCCTGATCGATCATCGGGGCGCGGTCGCCGGCGTGTTCGATGACCCAGCGCTGGTCGAGTTCGAAGGCGGTCTTGAAGACGTCCTTTTCTTCGTCGCTGAGGAAATCGAGGTGCTGGACCGAGCCGCCATTGGTGACGATGGAAGACCATGTGTCGTCATCATTGCGGCCCTTGGTTTCGAGCACTTTGGTGAGGTGACGATTGCGCACGTTGAAGGAGCCCGAGAGCGTCTTGTGCGTGAAGGAGTTGGCCGCAATCGGCTCGATGCCCGGGCTCGTGCCGCCGGTGATGATCGAGATCGACGCGGTGGGCGCAATCGCGGTCTTGTTGGAGAAGCGTTCGTTGAAGCCGAATTGCCTGGCGTCGGGACACGCGCCGCGCTCGGTTGCGAGCTTTTTGGAAGCCGCATTGACGCCTTCCTGAAGGGCCTTGAACATGCGCTTGTTCCAGACCTTGGCCATGACGCCTTCGAAGGGGATCATGTTGGCCTGAAGGAAAGAATGGAAACCCATGACGCCAAGGCCGACGGAACGCTCCTGCGCGGCGGCATATTTGGCGCGG
>JBAQNC010000013.1:0-16424 GCA_049303435.1 Parvibaculum sp.
AGTAATTTTGTTTGGCGGCCTGACACCTGACAGAGCCGCAGGCCATCCCCGACATTCTTCGGCCAATTAGTTTGGCCGGGTCAGAGTAAAATCAGGGTATGAGAAGCAACATCACCGGTCAGAACTCCAAAAATGACATCATCGCCTAGCGTGGGTAAGTCAGAGACCTTCAGTCGCCGCTAACCCGTACACACGAGACGTGGGTTCATTTTTGAGTTCGCAACTAGCGCTGGCGCAAAAAAAGCTTGTCTGCGCCTCAGAAACTCGGACAATTTACAAAATTTAACTGATTAGTTATATTTTTATAAGAAAATTCATTCCGTTATGCAACCTTCGACGATAAGTCGGATTGAGAATTTTTTTCAATTTTTTTTATTTTTCGTGCCCGGACGATGCCCCTTTTTGCGTTGGTTCGATTGCACGCCAACTTCTGTAACAATTAACCCGAGTATGGCGGGAGCCAAATAGGGTTCAGGACCGAGCTCTCGTGCTATCCTTTGGCAAAAATTACGATAGCCTTCGAACGCTTTAGCGGCCATTTGGTTGGAATTGCCAATACTCCACGCCAGCACAGCCAATAGCTCAGGATGGGATCTAAATACCTTTTGTATTTCCGCCCAAGTAAGCGCGATAGCCGATGTAAGGTCTCCTTCTTCCGCTGGCTGGACGACAACGTCCATTGGCCTCGGAAAGATCAAATGCTTCCGAAGGGCTTCGTCAACCAGGACGTCGACCGATCCGAAATATCTATAAATAAGTGACTTATTCAGACCAGCCCGTTGCGCGATTACAGAAGGGCTAACCGCCGCGGAGCCTTCTTCTCGCATCGCATCAAATACCGCGAGGCGCAGTTTCTCTTCGGATGCCTTCCGATGCCACTTACGTTGCACATCCTCGTCTCCAGACAATTCCCTACTCCCAAGTCGAAGGTCAAAAATGCCTCAGCTCAGATCTGTAGCTAGGGCAGCGCCTGCACCTTGAGTCACTTAAATGTTGTGAAACAAAAAGCCCTAATTGACTCAGAGTGGAAGAATCCAGCTCCGAGAGGCTGTTGACTGACCGCTAGCGAAGGCGAAACCAAACGGCCGACGAGATTTCCTACGCTAAACTCAACTATCCCGACGGCGGCGATTTGCAAATTTCGTTTTAAACTCAACTATTCAAACAAGAGCTCGTCCCAAACGACGATCCGCATCTCGAACATTTTTCATCCAGATTCAATTTAGATCTGGAAACGCGTCACTTACGGTCTGTGCCCACATTGTTTGAAGAAAATTGGTGATCCCGGCAGGATTCGAACCTGCGACCTACGGATTAGAAATCCGTTGCTCTATCCAACTGAGCTACGGGACCAGCGCGAGCAAGACGACGCCGAATGGCGCACGCTTCAATGCGTCCATTGGGTCAATGCGTCCATTGGGCGTCGCGGTCGGCCTTGAAGTTGTCGGCATAGGCCTTGAGCAAGGGGCGCGGCGTCCTGGGTTCCACGAGCTGGTAGTCGATGCCATGCTTCGTGGCATAGGCAACCGCTGCTTCCTTGCTCTCGAATTGCAATTTGACCTGCGTGTTCGTGTCCAGTGAGCTTGTCCAGCCCATCAGCGGGTCGATCTGGCGATCGGTGGAGACAAATTCCAGCACCCAGAGCTTGGTTCTGGCCCGACCGGACTGCATCGCGTTTTTTGCTGGCCGATAGATTCGCGCGCGCGCCATTGATCTCACTCCATAAGCTGGTCTGCTGACGTCAGAAACGTCTCTATTTGTTAATCTTATGGCCCTAATTCAGCCGGATTTGCAAGCCACAAGGGAAGTGTCGGACGTTTGAGGCCACCCTTCGGGTGAAGTTTCACCGAAGTTTCGCAAGAGCCACACGCGCCGGACATGTACAGGGACGAAATTTCCGCTCGAGATCACCCCCCCAAGAGGCCAAAAGATCTCGATCGGCCACAAGACCCACAAGAGTAGCCAGACGTCAGGGAGCCCCCACCTATGACGAACGAAATGACCAACTACATCGACTTCATCGCCGCCACCCGCTTGCTCGCGGCCCAGGGCTTCAACAAGCTCGACATCCAATGCATCCTCGACCTCACCGGCCCGCAGATGCGCAACGGCAGACCGCTTTGGCCTGCCGAGCAGATCGAACGACTTGCCGCCCGCGCCTATTGGCTGGGCGAACATGAAGTGGCCGTCTCATTGCCGGCGGCGGCCTGACTTCAGCCTGCGCCCGACCAGACAGTTCAGGCTGATCCGCGTCGAAATCGCCCGCAATCGGCCTTTCGTTCAAAGGCCGGTTGCGGGCCGTCGGTCTGCGGTGTATTGGGAGGGCCAGTCGGGGCGTAGCGCAGCCTGGTAGCGCATCTGGTTTGGGACCAGAGGGTCGGGAGTTCGAATCTCTCCGCCCCGACCAATCACACGAATTCGATGGATTTGGGTTTCAGGAGGCGCTCGGCTCGCCGTCCGGCACCTTGTGGCGCCCCATCAGCTTGAAAACGCCGCTGGCCTTCAGCACCGGACGCTCCCCGACAAAAAGCTCCGCCTCGCAGAAGGCGACGGAGCGGGTCGCCCGCGTCACGCGCGCGGCGCCTTCCAGCCACTCGCCCGGCCGCGCTGATGACAAAAAGTCAGAATTCATCCGGATGGTCAGGGCCACAGTCTTTGTCTCACGAAAGACCGCCGTGCCCAACAGACCATCGGCAAAGGCCATCAGCATGCCGCCATGCGTGATCCCGCGCGAATTGCAGTGGCGGATTTTCACACGCACGCCATGTCGAAATCCATCTTCGGTCACGCGATGATAAAAAGGTCCATTATGAATTGTATATGGTCCCCGCGACGTCGAAAGCTTGTAGCCCTCGGGCGGATTGTCGTCTTGGTCTTCAGCGGACATGAACTCAACCGGCAAATATTCAAAAAAGAGAGGCGCTCGTAGTCTCACTACGAATCGCCCCTCGTCAAATCCATATAATTCTTATTCAGCTTCCGGTTCGCCGTCGGGGATCATTTCAGCGACCATCAGGCCCTTCGGTCCTTCGCCGAAGCGCACACGCACTTCCTGTCCCGGCACGAGGTCGCGCACGCCGAAGCGACGCAGCGTTTCCATATGCACGAAGATATCGGGAGTGCCTTCGCCGCGCGTCACGAAGCCATAGCCGCGGGCGCGATTAAACCATTTAACGACGGCGGTTTCGAATTCGCCGATCGGCACGACATTCGCTGCCGAAGAACGCCCGGCCGGTCCGCTCTGCGAGAACGTCGGGTTGCGAACCGCTGTCGCATCATCAACGTCAATGACCTTGAGAGCCTGATATCCGCGTGGACGCCGTACAACTTCGCAAACAACCGTTGCGCCTTCTTCAAGAGCCTCTCGACCGAATTGTTTCAAACATGACGAATGAATAAGCACATCGTCCGTGCCGTCATGGGGAATGATAAAACCATACCCCTTCACGACATCGAACCATTTAACAGTGCCGCTAACTTCAAAAGCCGTATCTACAATTGATCCGACTGTCTCGTCTAATCGCTGTTCCATCCCCACCACGACTTCAACCCGGCAATCAACGTATACAAGACGACATACGCAATTTCGTGTACTTGGCCTCTGATACAACTACCGGCGGTTCCGTCTGGCTCGTGGAATAGTTCCACGGCCCCCCATTAGTAATTTAAAATTATAGCAGTGTACGTCGATTTTTCAAAGACCCCGGCTGCTAAAGGTCACTTGACGTCGGTACTGCTTTACGCGAAGCGCCAGAACAGCGACAATGCGAATTGATTTGCGAATGATTTTGACGGTCATTCACCCCCCGATTTCCTGATCCAAAGGGCATTGATAATGGCGAAAGCAATCGCCCTGGGCGTTGCATTGTTTGGCTTCTGGCTGGCTCTTTCCGGTCACTACACTCCCTTCCTGCTCGCAATGGGCGTCTTATCGACTGTCTTGTGTGTCTTTATTGCCATGCGGATGGGACTTATCGATTCAGAGACCGTGCCGACCCAGCTCAGGCCAGCGTTACCGCTCTACTGGCTCTGGCTGGTCGTTGAAATCATTACAGCTAACTGGAATGTTGGGCGCATCATCCTGTCACGGTGTCCAAATCTCGGGCAGCAGTTCATCCTTGTACCCACGAGCCAATCGACGGAAATGGGGCGCGTCATTTTTGCCAATTCCATCACTTTGACGCCGGGAACCGCGACGGTGGAGACCGCAGAACACGCCATGCTTGTGCATGCCCTCCACCCCTCGTTTCTTTCCTCGATCCCGCAGATGGGTGACCGGGTCTCCGCCATCGAGGGCGCATGATGCTGAACTATCCAGGCGTAATGTTTGGGGTCGCTGTCATTGCAACCTTCGTCGCCATGCTTCTCGTCATTGCCAGAAGCTATGCAGGCCCGACGCTCTATGACCGCATTCTGGCGGTCAATTCCTTTGGCACACTTACTGTTCTGCTCATCGGCCTGCTGGGTTTCCTCGTCGGACGCCCTGACTTTCTCGACATCGCGCTCCTTTATGCGCTGATCAATTTCATCGGTACGATTGCGGTCCTCAAGTTCGTTCGGCACCGCCATCTGGGGGCGGCAAAGCCAACGCGGGACATTGCCATCAAGAACGTTTCGCCCTGGTGGGAGGAAGAACGATGAGCCCGTTTGATCTCTCCATCGAAATCATGAGCTGGATCTGTCTGAGCCTTGGCGGGATCGTTCTTATTGTCGGAGCGCTGGGCATTGTGCGCTTGCCCGATTTCTGGGCGCGCATTCATGCCGCGGGCATGATCGACACATTGGGAAGCGCGCTCATCCTTATCGGCATGATGCTTCAAGCGGGGCTCTCGCTCGTCACGCTCAAACTGGCCCTCATAGGAATCTTTCTGTTCATCGCAGGCCCCACCGCCACACACGCCATAGCCAATGCCGCCTGGGTCGCGGGCATCAAACCAAAACACATCGACAAGGATGAAGGCTCGCTGCTGGGTCGGAAGGGCACCTCATGAACACCATCATTGTTGATCTGATCCTTTTCGGCTTTCTGGTGCTCACCGCCGTCGCCATCATGCGGCTCACCAATCTCTTTGCGATCACCATGTTGGCCGGGCTGTTCAGCCTTCTGGCGGCGGCGCTTTTTGTCACGCTTGATGCCGTGGACGTCGCCTTCACCGAGGCGGCTGTCGGCGCCGGCATTTCAACAGTGCTGATGCTCGGCACACTGGCGCTGACGGTGCGCGAGGAAAAGCCCTCTTCTCACAGCATCATCATTCCGTTCGTCTGCTGCGTCGTCACCGGCGCGGCGCTCATCTATGGCACGCTAGACATGCCCGCATTTGGCAGTGCCGACAGCCCGGTCCAGACCCATGTCGGTGGCGCTTATATCGAACGCACGCAAGCGGATACCGGCGTCCCTAATATCGTCACTGCCGTTCTTGCCAGCTACCGTGGCTACGACACGCTCGGCGAGACGACGGTTATTTTCGTTGCCGCCATATCCGTGCTGCTGCTTATCGGCATTCCCCGCAGGGACGCTTCCTCGCGCAAGAAAGACGAGGAAGCCTGAGCCATGCATCATCACCTCATTCTCCGCGTCGTCGCCAAGCTCTTTCTGCCCTTCATCCTGCTCTTTGCACTCTATGTGCAATGGCATGGCGACTACGGGCCGGGCGGCGGCTTTCAGGCGGGCGTTATTTTTGCCGTCGGCTTCATTCTCTATGCGCTCGTCTATGGCGTTGACGCATTGCTGAAGGTCATTCCCGTCAAGCTGCTCATATTTGGCATGACATTCGGCCTGCTCACCTATGCAGGCACGGGCGTCGTATCGCTATTCACAGGCGTCGACTATCTCGACTATTCGCGTCTCGCGCATGACCCCGTGCATGGGCAGGAATGGGGCATCCTCTTTGTGGAGCTTGGCGTCGGCATCGCGGTCGCCGGTGCGATGATGGCGATCTTCGTCGCCTTTGCCTCGCGGGAGCCCGAAATTGACGATGAGGACTGGTAAGTTGGACGACATCCTCAATCTTATTGCCGGTCACTATAATTACTGGATGGTGATCATCCTGATGATGATCGGCCTCTACATCACCATTTCGCACGGCAATCTCGTCAAGAAGATCGTCGGGCTCAATCTCTTTCAGGCCTCCGTGTTCATGCTCTACATCACGATGGGCAAGGTCAAAGACGGCACGGCCCCGATTTTGACGGGCAACCCGAACGAGATTTATTCAAACCCGCTGCCTCATGTCCTGATCCTGACGGCCATTGTCGTCGGCATCTCGACGACGGCGCTTGCACTTGCGCTCACCGTGCGCATCCGTGAAAGCTATGGAACGATTGAAGAGGACGATATTCTGGAGATCGACCGAAAAACGGAACGCGAGATGGAAGCCGCTGAAAATGAGGCTGCGAACTGATGCAAAACGCTCTCGTCGCTCAGTTGCCCATTTTGCAAGTCATCGTTCCTCTTATGGCCGCGCCGTTCTGCGCGCTGCTGGGGGGCGGCAATCGTAGTTGGGCCTGGGCGTTTGTTACCAGCCTTGTCACCTTTGCGATTTCGGTCTGCCTGTTCCTGACCGTACTCGACGGCACAATCATTTCCTATCATCTCGGCGGCTGGGCGCCGCCCATCGGCATTGAATATCGCGTCGATGTGCTCAATGCCTTCGTGCTGATGATCGTTTCAGGCGTCGGCGCACTCACCATGCTCTATGCGCACGCCAGCGTCGCCCATGAAATCGACCCGCGCCATCAGGGACTTTTCTATGCGGCGCTCATTCTCTGCATGACGGGCCTTCTCGGCGTCACCATCACGGGAGATGCGTTCAACGTCTTCGTATTCCTAGAAATCTCGTCGCTCTCGACCTATGCGATTGTCGCCTCGGGCGCTGATCGCGACCGCCGCGCGCTAGCCGCCTCCTACAACTACCTCATCATGGGCACCATTGGCGCGACTTTCTTCGTGATCGGTCTCGGCCTGCTGCTCATGACGACCGGCACGCTCAACATGGCCGATATCGCACATCGCCTCGTCGAAGTTGGCGACAGTCGCACACTGCGCATGGCGTTTGCCTTCATCGTTGTTGGTATCGGGCTCAAGCTCGCCATGTTCCCGCTGCATCTCTGGCTGCCTAACGCCTATACATACGCGCCTTCCGCCGTCAGCGCCTTCGTCTCGGCCACCTCCACCAAGGTCGCCGTCTATCTGATGATGCGCTTTCTTTTCACGGTGTTCGGCTTTTCCATTCCGTTTGAAGTCGATGTGATGCATTACATCGTGCTGCCGCTGGCGCTCATCGGCATTGTCGCGGGTTCCGTCGTCGCGATCTTTCAGGACAATCTCAAACGCCTGCTCGCCTATTCGAGTATTGCCCAGATCGGCTACATGCTGGTCGGCATCACTTTTCTTTCGCATGACGGCTTGATGGCCTCGATCATCCATCTCTTCAACCATGCGGTGGCCAAGGCGACGCTCTTCATGGTCGCAGGCGCCTATGTCATGCAGGCGGGCACCAGTTCCATCCGCAAGCTGCACGGCGTCGGACGCGACATGCCCTATACGACCGCGGCCTTCCTCGTCGGCGGGTTCAGTCTCATCGGCGTGCCGCTCACCGTCGGCTTCATCAGCAAGTGGTATCTCGTGCAGGCCGCCATCTCTGAAGGCTGGTGGCCCGTTGCCGGGTTGATCGTCGGCTCGTCGCTACTGGCCTTCGCTTATATCTGGCGTTTTGTGGAAGTCGCTTATATGCACCCCACCCCCGAAGGCGTCACCCGCAAGGAAGCGCCGCTGACCATGCTGGTGCCGATATGGATTTTCGCAGGGCTCTCTCTCTATTTCGGCATCAACGCTTCGCTTACCAGCGAAGCGGCGAGCCGGGCGGCCAACGGCCTCATCGCCGCCTCCAGCCTGATCTGGCAATAGGGGGCACATGATGATTTCCGCCAATTACGCCATGTTCCTCGCTCTCTTCCTGCCCGCCGGCGCCGTCGTGCTGCTCGGTGCGTTGCGTGAATTTCCGGTAGTGCGCGACATCGTTCATGTCGGTACCGCCGTCATCACCTTCTCGCTCGTCGTTCTTTTACTCATCGATTTCCAGAACGGCGAGGTCGCGCATCTCTTGCTCTTCGAGGTCATGCCCGGCCTGCCGATCTATTTTGCGCTGGAACCGTTAGGCCTCGTCTTCGCGCTTCTTGCTTCCGGCCTCTGGATCGCCATTTCGATCTATGCGGTCGGCTATATGCGCGCCAATGGCGAAGAGCATCAGACACGCTTTGCGATGTTCTTCACGCTGGCGGTTGCCGCCGCGCTTGGCATCGCCTTTTCCGGTTCGCTCTTCACGCTCTTCATCTTCTATGAAGTGCTGACGCTTTCGACCTATCCGCTGGTCGCCCACAATGGCACGCCGGAAGCGCGCAAGGGCGCGAGGCTCTATCTGACGATCCTCCTGTCAACCTCGATCGGTTTCTTCCTGCCTGCCATCATCTGGGTGTGGACCGCCACGGGCACGATGGCCTTCGAACCTGGCGGCATCCTTCAGGGCCACGTCAGCCCGGCCCTTGCGCCTTTCCTTCTGGCGCTCTTTGCCTATGGGATCGGCAAGGCCGCGCTCATGCCGTTCCATCGCTGGCTGCCGTCTGCAATGGTCGCGCCCGCTCCCGTCAGCGCGCTCCTTCATGCGGTCGCCGTCGTCAAGGGTGGCGTCTTCGCGCTGCTCAAGATCAGCGTCTATATTTTCGGTACGGGCTATCTTTCGACAACCGATGCCTCCGTCTGGCTTTGCTGGGCCGCCGCCGTCTCGATCATCGTCTCCGCCGTCATCGCCATGACGAAGGACGATCTCAAAGCCCGTCTCGCCTATTCGACCATCAGCCAGCTGGCCTATGTCACGCTAGGCGTCGCGCTTGCCAATCAGATGGGCATGATCGGCGCGACCATGCAGATCGTCATGCACGCGATGGCCAAGATCACATTGTTTATGTGCGCAGGCGCGATCTATGTCACCGCTCACAAGACGAAAATCAGTGACATGGTGGGTCTCGGCCGTCAGATGCCCATTACCTTTGCGGCATTTCTCATAGCCTCCCTCAGCATCATCGGCCTGCCCCCGATGGGTGGCGCATGGTCCAAATGGTTCCTCATTCTGGGCGCGGCGGATGCGAGCCAGATGATCATGATCGCTGTCCTCGGGCTCGGCTCCCTTCTCTCCATCGGTTACCTGCTGCCGATCACAGCCAAGGGCTTCTTCTTCGCGTCTTCGGACAAAGCGTATGGCTCGGGCATTCACGAAGCGCCGCTTCTGTTGCTCATTCCGATTTGCGTCACGGCGCTTGGCTGCATCGCCCTCTTCGGTTTTGCGCATGATATCTACAATTTCCTCCTTCATGTCCCCTTGCTCGCACCGGAAGGAGGCGCATTTTGAACAGCTACATCACCAATAAGGTACTCGTCGCATTAGGCGCAATCTGCGCTTCCTTGATTGCCGTCGATTTCCTGCGTGATCGTCACGGCGTCTTCGACGTCGAACATTGGCCACTCTTTTTCTGCGTCTTCGGATTTGTCGTCTATTGGTCGCTCATCGTTGCGGCCAAGCAGTTGCGCCGCCTGATCGAGCGCCCTGAAAATTATTATGGCGACGAGGCTATCGACGCCGAACCCGAACCCGGCATGGGCCCCGACACGCCCGAGAAAGTGGAGGTCACCCATGACTGACTTCCTCATGCCAACACTCGTCTATTTTGCCGGTGCTATTCTGGCGGCGTTCATTCCGAACCACCGTCTTCGTGTGGTGTTCATGCTGGCCATTCCCTTTGCCGGCGTCGCCAGCTTTTTCGGCATGCAATATGGCACCTATGACTTCCTGCCGATGTTTGATTTCCACCTGAAGATTTTCCGGCTGGATGCGCTGTCCTATGTTTTCGCGCTCGTCTTCTCGCTCGCAGCATTTCTGTCGCTCTGCTTTGCCTGGCATGTGCGTGACCGGTTGGAGCAGGTATCTTCACTTGTCTATGCAGGATCGGCCATCGGGGCGGTCTTTGCCGGCGACCTCGTCACGCTCTTCGTCTTCTGGGAAGGCACGGCCATTGCGTCTGTCTTCCTCATCTGGGCGCGGCGCACGCAGGGCTCATACGCCACTGGCATGCGCTACATCACGGTGCAAATCGTTTCTGGCCTGCTGCTGCTCATTGGCATCGTGCTGTTCTATCGCGACACGGGTTCCGTACGTTTTGAGCATATGGAACTGACGAGCCCCGGCCCATGGCTCATCTTTCTCGCTTTCGGCATCAAATGCGCCTTCCCCTTCATGCACAATTGGTTGCAGGACAGCTATCCGGCCGCAACACCGACAGGAACGGTGACACTGTCGGCCTTCACGACCAAGCTTGCCATCTATGCACTGGCGCGCGGTTTCGCCGGCACCGAATATCTCGTCTATATCGGCGCGGCGATGACGCTCTTTCCGGTCTTCTTTGCCGCCATTGAAAACAATCTGCGCCGCGTGCTGGCTTACAGCCTCAACAACCAGCTCGGCTTCATGGTTGTCGGCATCGGTATCGGTACGCCTCTGGCGCTCGACGGAACGGTCGCCCATGCCTTCGCGCATATCATCTACAAGGCATTGCTTTTCATGTCGGTGGGCGCAGTCATGTATCGCACAGGCACTGCCAAGGCTTCCGATCTGGGCGGCCTGTGGAAATCCATGCCCCTGACCATGACCTTCTGCATCGTCGGCTCGCTGTCGATTTCCGCCTTCCCGCTCTTTTCAGGCTTCGTCGCCAAGAGTCTGATCCTTTCGGCCACCGCTGACACAGGTCATTTCTGGGTCTGGATCGCGCTTCTCGTCGCGTCTGTAGGCGTCCTCGAACATGCGGGTATCAAAATTCCCTATTCCATGTTCTTCGGCCATGATCGTGGATGGAAGGTGAAGGAAGCCCCGCTGCATATGCTGATCGCCATGGGCATTGCCGCCTCGCTTTGCCTTGCCATCGGCATATGGCCCAGTGTGCTCTACAATTTTCTGCCCTATCCGATCGACTATCAGCCCTATACATCAGGCCATGTCATCACACAGCTGCAATTGCTTTTCTTTGCAGCTCTGGCTTTCGCACTTCTCATTCGCTTCAATATCTATCCGGCGGAATACCGCGCAATAAATCTCGATTTCGATTGGATCTACCGCCGCCTGCTGCCGCAGATAATCATTCGCATTACGGCAGTCGTCACCCGCCTCTGGCACACACTGGCGGTTTCCACCGAAGGACGCATAGACCGCACGATCGACATGGTCTATCGCACACACGGCCCTCAAGGCCCCTTGGCGCGCACATGGCCGACAGGCTCTATGATTCTCTGGATCGCCATTCTGCTTGGCATAACGCTGTCGCTCGCCTACCTATAGGGCCATAAAATTTGCGAGTGCGGCTTCCCCGAACCGCCCGCATCAAACAGGAGACCTCCCGCCATGGAAATGAAGGGCGAATATCGCATTCCCGCCAGCCGCGAAGTCGTCTGGGACGCGCTCAATGACGCAAGGGTGCTCGCCGCCACCATTCCCGGCGCGGAAACGGTCGAGAAAACCTCCGACACGTCCTTTGCCGCCGTCGCCAGAACCAAGGTCGGACCCGTCAGCGCCCGCTTTAAAGGTAATGTGACATTATCGAATATCGACGCGCCCAATGGCTATACGCTGACCGGCGAAGGCAATGGCGGGGCGGCGGGTTTTGCCAAGGGTTCTGCCGACATCAAACTCGCTGATGACAATGGTGTCACTGTCCTCACATATAATGTGAATGCCCAGATCGGCGGCAAGCTTGCCCAGATCGGCCAGCGCTTTATCGACAGCACGGCCTCGAAACTCGCCGACGAGTTTTTTGGAAACTTTTCCAGGGCCCTTGGCGGCGAAAAGGTCGAGACTCTCGAAACCCTTCAGGAAGAGGCCGACGCCTTCGGCAAGTCGCCCGATCAGGACGCTATGGCGCCCACAGGCGTACCGCGTCTGCCCGACAGCGATGTCGGCCAGGGTTACAGTCCGTGGATATGGGGCACCGCCCTCATCGTCGGCGTGGTCATCCTGATCCTCATCTTCGGACGCTGAAGCATCGCTTAACTTGACGTCTTGCGCCCAAGCGCCGAGACTCAACGAAAATATTCAAGGGAGCACGCGCATGACCGTCGTATCCATGACCGTCAATGGACAACCCGCCACAGCGGATGTTGAGGACAGGACTCTTCTCGTCAATTACATTCGGGACCAGTTGGGCCTCACCGGCACTCATGTCGGTTGCGACACCAGCCAGTGCGGTGCCTGCGTCGTGCATGTGAACGGGCGCGCCGTCAAATCCTGCGCCATGCTGGCCGGACAAGCCGAAGGTGCCGAGGTTCTTACCATCGAAGGTCTCGCCAAGGGCGATGAACTCCACGCCGTCCAGAAGGCCTTCAAGGAACATCACGGTCTGCAATGCGGGTTCTGCACACCGGGCATGATCATGACGGCGGTCGATCTCATTCGCCGCAAACCCCAGCTCGATGAGCAGACGGTGCGTGAAGAACTTGAAGGCAATATCTGTCGTTGCACCGGCTATCACAATATCGTGAAGGCGATCCTCGCCGCGTCGGAGGAAATGCGCTGATCTGAGTTTATGTCCATCCTTCGAGACGCGCATTACATGCGTTCCTCAGGATGAGGCACCTTGGTATTTGGTTTGCGTTCGACCCTCATCCTGAGGAGGTGCGCCAGCACCGTCTCGAAGGACGAGGCCCAAATCGGCCCCTATAAGGCCGGATGCTTCAGGGAGGACAAGCCGTGACAGAGACCAGCAATCCAGAAGGCGTCGGCCAACCGGTTCGCCGCAAGGAAGATTTCCGCTTCATCACGGGAAATGGTCACTATACGGATGATATCAATCGTCCTCGCCAGACCCACGCCTATTTCCTCCGCTCTCCCCACGCTCACGCGAAAATCAGATCGATCGACACATCGGCTGCCGCCACGGCGCCCGGCGTTGTCGCCATCTTCACCGGCAAGGACGTTGCCGCTGACGAGCTTGGCGGTCTGATCTGCGGCTGGATGGTCCATTCCAAGGACGGCTCGGAGATGAAGGCCGGAGCGCATCCGATCCTTGCGCACGATACCGTTCGCTACGTCGGAGACCATGTAGCCCTCATCGTCGCGGAAACTCATGCTCAGGCCAAATCCGCCGCCGAAATGATCGACGTGGATTATGAAGCGCTGCCCGCTGCCGTCTCCCTCGCCACCTGCCAGTCGCCCGACGCTGGTCAGGTCCACGATGTCGCTCTGCGCAACACATGCTTTGAATGGGAACTCGGCAACAAGGCTGAAACCAAAGCGGCCTTCGCCAAGGCCGACAAGATCATCAAGATCGATCTCGTCAACAACCGCCTGATCCCCAATGCGATGGAGCCACGCGCCGCCATCGGCGAATACGACAAGGGCACGGGCAATTACACGCTGCACACGACCAGTCAGAACCCGCATGTCGCCCGCCTCGTGCTGTCGGCTTTCGTCGGCGTCGCGCCGGAGCACAAGCTCCGCGTCATTGCGCCCGATGTCGGCGGCGGCTTCGGCTCCAAGATTTTCATCTATGCCGAAGAAACAGCCTGTGTCTGGGCGGCGGCCAAAGTCGGTCGCCCGATCAAATGGACGGCGGAACGTTCGGAGTCTTTCCTTTCCGACGCGCATGGCCGCGATCATATGAGCCATGCCGAACTTGCGCTCGACGCCAATGGCAAGTTCCTCGGCCTTCACGTCAAGACTGTCGCCAATCTCGGCGCCTATCTCTCGACCTTTGCTTCAGCCACGCCGACCTATCTCTATGGCACGCTACTGTCAGGCCAGTACAATCTTCCTGCGATCCATGTCGAGGTCGATGGCGTCTATACGCATACCGCCCCTGTCGACGCCTATCGCGGCGCGGGCCGTCCCGAGGCCTCTTATGTGATCGAACGCATTGTCGAAACGGCGGCGCGTGAATTGGGCATGGACCCTGCCGAATTGCGGCGCAAGAATTTCGTCACTGAATTCCCCCATCAGACGCCCGTCATCATGAATTACGATGCGGGCAATTTTGCCGCCTCGCTCGACAAGGCGATGGAGATCGTCGACTACAAGGGCTTTGCCGCCCGCAAGGCCGAAAGCGCCAGACGCGGCATGTTGCGCGGCATCGGCTTTTCGACCTATATCGAGGCTTGCGGCATCGCGCCGTCGGCCGCCGTCGGTTCGCTCGGCGCGGGCGTGGGCTTGTGGGAATCCGCCGAGGTGCGCGTCAACCCGACCGGCAATGTCGAAGTGCTGACCGGCTCGCATAGCCACGGTCAGGGCCATGAGACGACCTTTGCCCAGCTTGTCTCCTCGCGTCTCGGCATCCCTATGGATCAGATCGAGATTGTGCATGGCGACACCGACAAGGTTCAGTTCGGCATGGGCACCTATGGCTCGCGTTCAGGCTCCGTGGGCATGAGCGCCATCGTCAAGGCGCTCGACAAGGTCGAAGCCAAGGCGAAGAAGATCGCCGCCCATCTCATGGAAGCTGCCGTCGAGGACATCTCGTTCGAAGACGGCAAATTCACCGTCAAGGGCACCGACAAGTCGCTTGCCTGGGCGGAAGTTTCGTTGTCGGCCTATACGGCGCATGGCTTCCCTTCGAGCGAGATCGAACCCGGTCTGAAGGAAGGGGCCTTCTACGACCCGACCAATTTCACCTTCCCGGCGGGCTGCCACATCTGCGAAGTCGAGATCGACCCCGAGACCGGCACGCCTACCATCACCAATTTCGTTGCGGTAGACGACTTCGGCAACATCATCAACCCGATGATCGTCGAGGGTCAGGTCCATGGCGGCATCGCCCAGGGCGTCGGTCAGGCCATGCTGGAACTCGGCGTTTATGACCCCGAGTCCGGCCAGCTCGTCACCGGCTCCTATATGGATTACTGCATGCCCCGCGCCGACAATCTGCCAAGCTTCCAGCTCGGCTTCACCAAAACCGAATGTCCTTCCAATCCATTGGGCATGAAGGGCTGCGGCGAAGCAGGCGCCATCGCCTCGCCTCCCGCCATCATAAATGCTATTACAGATGCGCTTGGCGTCCGCGACATCGCCATGCCGGCCACGCCTGCGCGCATCTGGGCCACCATTCAGTCAACTTCGCGGCAGGCAGCCGAATAGGAGAAAACCATGTATCAGTTCAATCTTGTCCGTCCGAAATCGCTTGCCGACGCCGAAGCCATTCTCTCCAAGGCCGACGATCCGAAACTGCTCGCTGGTGGCCAGACGCTCATCCCCACACTCAAGCAGCGCCTCGCCATGCCGAGCGATGTCATCGACATCGGCAGCCTGAAGGAACTCGCTTTCATTCGTGCCGAGGGCGACGCCATCATGATCGGCGCGGGCGCCAAGCATTTCGATGTCGCCAATTCCGCTGACGTCCAGAAGCACAATCCGGCATTGGCCTATCTTGCAGGCCTCATTGGCGACCCAGCTGTGCGCCACATGGGTACGCTCGGCGGCTCCATTGCCAATAATGATCCGGCTGCGGATTATCCTGCCGCCTGCCTCGCACTCGACGCCAAGATCCACACCAACAAACGCCTCATCGAGGCAGATGAATATTTCAAGGGCATGTTCGAAACAGCGCTCGAACCTGATGAAATCATCAAGGAAGTGACCTTCCCGCATCCCGAAAAAGCCGCCTACCAGAAGTTCCCGAACCCCGCCTCGCGCTATGCGATGGTCGGCGTCTTCGTCTCCAAAGGCCCTTGGGGCGTCCGCGTCGCCGTCACCGGCGCAGGCCAGAACGGCGTCTTCCGCGTCAAACCGATGGAAGAAGCGCTGGCCAAGAACTGGTCGCCCGACGCCGTCGCCAACATCAAGGTCTCACCCGACGACCTCCTGTCAGACCTCCACGGCAGCGCCGAATACCGCGCTCACCTTATGACAGTGATGGCCAAACGGGCGGTTGCGGCGGCAGGATAAGCGTGCCATCAACAAGGTCATTGCCCGACTTGATCGGGCAATCCACCTTTGCTGCCTTGCTTCAAAATATGGATGCCCCGGTCAAGCCGGGGCATGACGAACAAAAAAAGTAGGCGCTATACCAGAATTGAGCTTTCTATAAGTTCTTTCATACTGTCATGCTTTCATCGGTTACGTTGGTATTTATCATTCTCGATTCAAGCAGGGGTAGGCAGCGATGAAATTGAGCGAATTGATTGAGGAAACCCTAAGTGAAATCGCCATTGGGGTCGATGCCGCGAAAGCCAAATCCCGTCAGCTAATTGCTATCTCGCCCGCGACCATCAACCGAAAGATGGTGTCCGAGATCACCTACATCGAATTTGATGTCTCGATTGCCGTTTCAGAAAAAAGTGATACCGCATCGTCCTCTGAAAAAGGCGGCGGGGGTGAGATAAAGGTGCTGTCCATTGG
>JBAQNC010000014.1:0-18485 GCA_049303435.1 Parvibaculum sp.
GGATATTCGCGCTCGGCAATACCCAGACGGATCAAGTCGGCTATCGCGCCGGCAACTACTTCTTCCGTCGTTGAAAGGCGATCAGCCAATTCACGATGACGCGGCAGTCGCGCTATGAAAAGCCCCGGCTTCGCGCCAGTGTTGGCCAGACGCGGCTCGCCCAGCGCCAGCAACTCACCGTAGATGCGCTGCGTTCCGGTGGCGCCGGGCAATGTCGTGGAGGCTGCGGCCGAGGCCGCGTCACGCTGATGCAGAAGCTTGGCATATTGCGTCAGCAAGGCGCGCGACACAGACTCTTCGCGTCCCAGCAGCTCGACAAAGACGGCTTCCGGCATAACTGCCAACACGCAATCCTCACGCGCGATCACCGTCAAACCTGAATCCTCGACGCCGAAGAACGACATTTCGCCAAACTGTCCACCGGCCTCAATGTCGGAATAGGCGATACGGCCGTCCGCGCTGGTCGAACGCGCAAGGCGAACGCCGCCTTGAACAACGAACCATACCTCGCGATCGCTCGCGCCCTGCTCGGCAGACACAATAATGTCGCCGCGCGCAAATTTGCGCCAACTGCATTCAGCTGCGAGAAGCGCGAGCTCTTTAGGCGAGAGATCGGTCAGAATCCGAATATCGCGCAGTCCACCAACCATATCCTGCGCTGATTTTTCATGACGCTCACTGATGAACATGTCGTTTCCCTAATCTTGCCTGCACCAACCTATCTAGCTCAATCTTAAGTTGACGTAAAAGCGGCAAGTTTCCTTACAGTCAACAAATCATTTACCGATTGCCGATAGTCTAGAGCCCGCGCATGAGCAAAGTTCTGCTCGCGCTTACTCGAACCGATAGGTCTGTCGATGACTGCACGCAAAATCAAAGCGCCGCTCAATCGCCTCACGGTGGGGCGCCTCAAGCTGGGCACAGCCATGATTGCAGCCTCACTCAGCCTCGGCGTCGCCCAGGCCTCTGCGGCGGGCTTCAAGGTTGAAGTCAATCAGTCGCGCGCGCTTCATCTCAACGCACCAGCCGCCGCCGTCATGGTCGGCAATCCCGCCATTGCAGATGTCACGGTGCTCGGGCCCCAACTCGTCTATGTTCTCGGACGCGCCTATGGGCAAACCAATTTCGTCGCTCTGGATAGTCAGGGCAAACAAATCTCCTCATTCGACGTCAATGTCATCGCACCGAGCAACTCGACTGTCACGCTGACGCGCGGCGCAGGTCAGCTCACCTACAATTGCACTCCGCGCTGCGAACGCGTTGCAGCTCAGGGCGACGATATCGGCGCCTTTACCAGCACCGTTCAACAAATGCGCGATTCGGCAGGTCTGGCCAAGGGCATGGCGGCAGATAGCGGCAATCAACAAGGCGCACTGACCACTAATATCGGATCAGGAAACGCGGCGCGTGAATAAGCCAATTTGAGGGCTGCAAAACTCCAGAAATTTCGAACGAATAAAAGGCGCACTTCACAGGAAGCGCGCCTTTTTGATTCCAGCAGGCTTTCTCTTTGGCAGCTGAGCCCTTACTGACTGACACGCAAGTTGGACAAAGCCTGAGCAATCGATGCAAACACGGTCGTAAGCTGACTGGCGCTTGTTACACTATAATATTTTCCCACATCGCTGGCGCAGTTCTTCAGAAGCGTTTCATTACCGTTCATTACCCTGATCGTGTAAACGATCACGCCGGACGCCTTGATCGCAGTGCATACGGCCGAAGTGCGGGAGTCAATTGAGCTCTGAGAGGTGGTGAAACGATTTTCGGTGTTGTTACCATCCGTCAGGAACACGATGACCTTGTCCAGGTTATTGGCTGGAGCGGCGGCACTTGAAAGTGTCGAACCTTGCGACACCATTTGCCAGCCCCACACCAAACCAATCGTCGTGTTGGTATTCCCGCTGGCGTTCAACGAGTCGATCTTGGCCTTGAGCGATGTCCAATCGTAGCTCAACGGCATGAGTTGTTGTGAGTAACAATCATCGTCATCGGCTGGATACTGGGTAGCACTATTCAGCGATGATCCCGGCGCATTTGAGATGTCATAGTTCTGATCACGGTCAATCACACATCCCTTCCAGGTGTTGGGATTGATCGAATAAGTCTTGTCCGAACAGGAATAATTCCCCGACCACCAATTGCCGGAACAGACCTGAGTTTTAGGCGTGGACCAATTCCATTTCATCCAGTCGGCGGTCTTATAGGCTGTACCCACTTTTACATCGACGGTGAAGGGCACAATGGCAATCTTGACATCGCCAGGATTGACAGCTGCGGCGGAAACCGTATCGATCAAATTCTTTGCCGCCGACTGCATGGTCGTAAGCTTGCTGCTTGATCCCATAGAGCCAGTCGTATCAAGCACCAGCGCCACCTCAAGCTTCTTGCCCATGCGGGTGATCTGCGACTTCGCACTGATCTGCAGAGTATCGACGCCGACAATTCCCATTATCGATGTCGGCATTGTCGCGCTGACCGTCAGAGCGACAGTATTGGCATTGGACGTAACAACCAGCGTGGCGGGCGTCCCGATTTTTGAGGCAGGATAATTCGCATTGAAGAAATTCTGGGCGGCGACCTGCAGTTCCGCTGTCGTCAATCCGGTCATACCGCCAACGGCAAGGCCGGCTGCATCAAGCGCGCGGGTCAGGCGCTGTTTGACGATGTAGGCTTGGGAAAGGTCAACCGCCGCGCCGATCGCAATCAAGATCGGCACAAGGCTTATGGCGAAGATGACAGCATAGCTGCCGCTACGATCGGCCATCCAGCGATTAATGAATGCACGAATGCGCACTAACGGACCTTGATTTTTGCCCGACATAAGCAAACCCTTGCGATTTGGGCCACCATTGAAATTTCCGTGAATTGGGAATTGCAGACCTTCGGCGACCAAATGGCATTATGCAGGCAAGCGCGTTAACGGTTTGCGAACGTCTCAGCGCCAATTTTCATCGAAATGCCGGACCTGTGCAGAGCGCGGAAGGTTACAAAACAAGCGATCCAGTTAACGAGACGTCAACGCAGTTCGGGCAAGATCAAAGCTTGGAAGCGATTGTCCGTGTTTCGGCAAAGGCTGCTCCCGCAAATGGTGCAAAAATGATAAAGCGACTATTCAGGTCGGGCTTCGACAAAAAACAGACGGAAGGGGACTTCGCCAGCGACGAAAAAGGTAGCGTCGCGGTCGAATTTGCGCTCACCGCTATTCCCTTTTTTGTGCTTCTTTTTGCTATTCTGGAAGCGGGCATTGTGTTCTTTGCCACAGCGACACTTGATCAGGCGGTCAATGACGCCGGGCGTCTGATCCGGACCGGCCAGGCGCAAACGGCGGGAGTGACGGAACAACAATTGACGCAGACGATCTGCGACAATGTCGTCCTTCTTTCCGGATGCGCGAGCAATCTGAAGATCGATGTGCGCGTTTACAGTAATTTTTCCAGTGTGGCATTCCCGAGCGTTCTGGGAACGGATGGAACGGTGCAAGCCGACAAGCTCGCTTTTTCAATGGGCAATGCCGGCGATATTGTTCTCGTTCGCGCTTTCTATGTCTGGCCGATCTGGAGCCCCTTTCCGACAGGGATCGCCAATAATGGCGGCACATCAAGCCCGACACGCCTAATTCAATCAAGCATTGCCTTTCGCAATGAGCCTTTCACTTCGTGAATGAAGGTCGGACCGTGACAAGCCAATTCATATCGGGTATCAAGAAAATCGCAGACGGCCTTTTCCAGCACCGTGTCATGCGGGCACTCCATGGGATGCTGTCTGATGCGGGCGGGATGGTCGCGGTCGAGTTCGCGCTCCTCATTCCAGTCATGCTCACCATGTATTTCGGTACGCTAGAGACAACCAACGCCATGACGGCGGCGCGACGCGTCACCAATGTCGCCCAGACAGCAGGCGACCTTACAGCGCAGGTGACGACCGTAACGAATGCCGACATGAATGACATCTTTGCCGCGAGCACAGCGATCCTGACGCCCTTCCCCACCAATGCTCTCAATATTACGGTCTCAAGCGTTGTCGCCAATGCCAGCAATGCGTCGAATACCAAGGTTTCCTGGAGCAAGGCCTACGGCGGCGGCAGCCCGCGCTCGACCAATTCATCGGTCACGCTGCCGACAGGACTGACGACGCCGGGATCGAGCGTCGTCATGGTGGAGGTAACCTATAATTATACCTCGCCCATTGCGTGGTTCATCACCGGGCCGATCGCCATGCATGAGGTTGCCTATCTCAAACCCCGGCGCTCGACCGAAGTGACCTACACGCCCTGAGCGGATCAGAACCCCTAATCATTCATATTAACCAATATTCGATCAGACCTGTAGCAATTCTGCCGCAGGCCTTTTGCAAGACCCTATCGCTGCCTAATCATCCATAAATGCGTTATGGGCATTTTACGCACTGTCGCGCCTCGGAGATTGTCCGGCAGGCAGCCGACCGTTGTCATTCGCACTCAAATGCACTGTGCAAGACAACCTGCGCTAGGCGCATCCTGGCGGACCAACACCCACAACACATTGAAATATAAAGATTTTTACCTGGCGGAGGGAGTGGGATTCGAACCCACGTTACGGTTTCCCGTAAACACGCTTTCCAAGCGTGCGCCTTCAGCCACTCGGCCACCCCTCCAGAATCACAAAGGCCCGGAGGCCAGTGATTGCGGCGCACTATACAAGACCAAAGGCTTGAATCAATTGGGCTGAAGGGTTGTTTTCGACCATTTTTCAAAAAGCTGACAAATGAGTGTGCTTGTTTGGGACACTCGTTACGGTTACCGTTCCAGACACGTTTGGTTCGTTTTACCGCCTGAGGCTGGGGGGCCTGCTTATGTTTATTTTTCGCCTAATTGGACTACTGCTGATCACACTGGCCTTGATGGCGCTCGGCGCGGATGCGCTCAAGTCCCTTGAAGCCGGTGCAATTGAAATACGCTCGTTGGCTTCTCTTTGGTCGCTCGTCCACGAAGCCTCTTATGCCGGCTTTACAGGCTGGGTGTCATCGACGCTACCTGCCGCATCAAGCCCGCTGACAACTGTTCTCAGCTATCCGGCCTGGGCTGTATTGGGTGTCGTCGGCATCATCATTGCCGGCCTTATCCGCCTGTTCCGCCGGGGCTAAGAACTAAACCAGTCAACCCAGAAAAAAGCGCCTTCGGCATGAGCCGAGGCGCTTTTTGTTTTGGCATTTCGGCCAGCTCAGTTGTCGTCCATCTTGAGAGCGGCGATGAAAGCGTCCTGAGGGATCTCGACGCGACCGAACTGGCGCATCCTCTTCTTGCCTTCCTTCTGCTTGTCCAGAAGCTTGCGCTTGCGGGTGGCGTCACCGCCATAGCATTTCGCGGTCACGTCCTTGCGCATGGCGGATATGGTTTCACGCGCAACGATGCGTCCGCCAATCGCCGCCTGAATTGGGATCTTGAAAAGATGCTTGGGGATCAGCTCCTTGAGCTTCTCGCACATGGCGCGGCCACGCTGCTCCGCACGGCTGCGATGCACAACCGTTGATAGCGCATCGACAAGCTCTTCATTCACCAGAATGGTCATCTTGACGAGATCACCTGTCTCATAGCCATCGATGTGATAATCGAAGCTCGCGTAACCGCGGCTGACCGACTTCAGGCGATCATA
Source organism: Parvibaculum sp. (assembly GCA_049303435.1). Classification (GTDB taxonomy): domain Bacteria; phylum Pseudomonadota; class Alphaproteobacteria; order Parvibaculales; family Parvibaculaceae; genus Parvibaculum. The sequence continues at coordinate 5,631 of JBAQNC010000014.1, forward strand.
GAAGTCGAGGACGACCTCGTTCAGTGGCAGATGATAGACGAGCATGGCGCGCGACCCGGCATAGGTGAGATCAATCTGCGACCCGCGGCGGTCTTCACAAAGCTTCAACACAGCACCCAGATATTCATCAGGCACCAGGATCGTCGCCTTGATCCAGGGCTCCTCGATGTGGTCGATCTTCATCGTATCGGGCATGTCGGCAGGATTGTGCATTTCCTCAATCGTGCCGTCCATCATGTGCAGATGATAGATAACCGAGGGCGCGGTAGTGATGAGATCGATGTTGAATTCGCGCTCGATCCGCTCACGAATGATTTCCAGATGCAACAAACCGAGAAAGCCGCAGCGGAAGCCAAAGCCCAGTGCGGCGGAGGTTTCCATCTCGAATTCGAAGCTTGCATCGTTGAGACGCAAGCGCCCCATCGCCTCGCGCAAATCGTCGAACTCCGACGCATCGACAGGGAATAGGCCGCAGAAAACAACCGGCTGCGCCGGCTTGAAGCCCGGCAAGGCTGCCACACAAGGACGGCGCTCTTCGGTCACAGTGTCACCGACGCGCGTGTCGGCCACTTCCTTGATGGAGGCTGTAAAAAAACCGATCTCGCCAGGCGTCAGGCTCGCCACACTTTCGCGCTTGGGCCGGAAGATACCGATCTGTTCGAGCGTGTAGGTGCCGCCCGTACGCATCATCTTGACGCGCTGGCCCTTTTTCATTTCGCCGTCGATGATACGCACCAGCACAACGACGCCGAGATAGGCATCATACCAACTGTCAACCAGCATGGCCTTCAAGGGAGCATTGATGTCGCCCTTGGGCGGCGGCAGGCGCTTGACGATCGCTTCAAGGACATCGGGAATGCCGAGACCGCTTTTAGCGGAAATCTCGACCGCATCCGACGCATCCAGTCCGATCACATCCTCAATCTGGTCGCGCGTCTTTTGCGGGTCGGCGGCGGGCAAATCGATCTTGTTCAGAACCGGCACGATCTCGTGATTGACCTCAAGCGCCTGATAGACATTGGCGAGCGTCTGGGCCTCGACGCCCTGACTGGCGTCGACCACAAGCAGCGAACCTTCGCAGGCCGCCAGCGAACGGTTCACTTCATAGGCAAAGTCCACATGGCCGGGCGTGTCGATGAGATTGAGCTCATAGGTCTCGCCGTCAACCGCCTTGTAGTCGAGCCGCACGGTCTGGGCCTTGATCGTGATGCCGCGCTCGCGCTCGATATCCATGCTGTCGAGCACCTGTTCCTTCATCTCGCGCACGGTCAAGCCGCCGCAAAGCTGGATCAGCCGGTCGGCGAGTGTGGATTTTCCGTGGTCGATATGGGCTATGATGGAAAAATTACGGATATGGGCGAGATCGGTCATTTGGCCTGTTTGGGGCTTTGGATGGTGCGGGCGCGCCCATATAGCACCGGAACGGGTGTGAAGCCAATCCGCCTGATTCACAGCCGTCGCGCCTCAGCCCTGCCAGTTGGCCTTGCGCTTTTCCATCCAGGCCTTGACCCCTTCCTTGTAGTCGGGGTGCATGGACATTTCGACGAGCATGACCTCGGAATGATTGACAGCGGAGGCAGCATCGCCATGCAAATCCTTGTAGATCTGCCGCTTTGTTTCCTTGAGCGAGCCCGGCGATACGCCATCGGCCATGGCTCGCGCATAAGCCGTCACATGAGCCATCAGGTCGCCGGGGGCAACAAGCTTGTTGAGAAAGCCCATTTTCATCGCCTCGTCGGAAGTAAAGACCCGACTCGACATCAGGATGTCATTGGCATGAGTCACACCGATGATGCGCGGCAAGAGCCATGAGAGGCCATATTCCGCCGGGAAATTGAACCGGCCATGAGCGGCGGTAAACTTCGCGCCGGGCACGGCAAAACGCAAATCGGCATAAGCGGCGAGCACAAGGCCGACGCCCGCCGCAGGGCCGTTGATCGCGGCGATGACGGGTTTCGTCAAGCCGAAATGATAGGCGAAGGTGGCGTCGAACTCCGGCGCGACGCCATAGCCAGGTCTGGCGATGTCTGCCGAAATTCCCGCATCGTATTTTCCGCGTTCGGAATGACCTTCCAGCGCACCAAGGTCTGCGCCCGCACAAAAGGCCCCGCCTTCCGGATCGCCCGTGACGATGACGACACGCGCTGCGGGGTCATTGTCCGCTTCCGCGAGCGCCCAGCGATATTCCGTGTGCATGCGGCCCGTCCATGAATTGCGGCGCTTGGGGCGCGACAGCGTGATCGTCGCCAGCCCGTCGGCCATTTCATAGCGAATGGTCTTGAGTTCCATGATGCTTCCTCAGGCGAGGTATTGGCTGACGATTTCAACTATCTTTTCGGGTTGCTCCGGCAGCATGGCATGACCCGCATGGGGAAACTCCCCCAAGGTCACCCGATCAGGGAAACGTTTCTTCAGGTCATGTGCATTGGTGGGCAAGGCGATACGATCTTCCGTCGCCTGCACCACCAGCATGGGGTGGCCTCCCGCCGCCCACCAATCTTCGACAGGCGTGCGACTTACCGCGCCCGATTGCATCAACATGACTTCAGGATACCAGCCCTCGCGCCAGACCGAAGGGTCATTGCCTTCGGCAAAGAAACCGTTGCGCACGCATTCCAGGTGCGTCTCGGGCGCCTGATCCAGATCGAAGCAACCGATCAGCGCCTTGCGCGCTTCGGCAGGCATTTCGATGAGACCGCCGCAAGCGAGCAGAATGATACGCGTGACGAGGGCGGGATAGTCCGCTGCCGTAGTCCGCGCCAAGCGATTACCGAAAGCGTGGCCGAGCAAGGTAACCGACGCATGGGGCATGCCTGTGATGATATACGCCACATCCTCGGCGAGATCGTGCAGCGTCAATTCTTCCATTGGACCGGAACTGCCGCCGATGCCGCGCGGTTCTGGCAGGACAATGCGATAGCCCAGTTCGGCGAGCGTCAGGGCCACTTCGTCAAAGTCGCCACCGGAGCGACCAAGCGAGGCCAGCATAACGATGGGATGGCCTTTTGCCGGGCCGGTCTTGCGACCGCAAAGCACAACGGTGTTGCCCGACTTGTCCGTCCGCGTCAGTTCATAGGTCTCAAAACTCATCGGTCCTCCTCGCGCTCCTCAGCGCATCACTCTCCCGATTTTCTTTTATGTATGCGTTCTTCCTGAAGCTTGTCCATGAAGGCGCCTGCAATGATGCCGGAGGGAAGAGCGATAATGCCGACGCCAATAAGAGCTATCAACCCGGCGATGATCTTGCCGATCACAGTGTGCGGATAGACATCGCCATAACCCACCGTCGTCAACGTCATGACGCTCCACCAGAGCGAGCGAACGATACTGCCGAAATGATCCGGATCGGTCGCGCTTTCCGCATAGTAGATGAGAACAGCGGCGCCATAGACGAGACCCAGAGCGGCCAGCAAGCTCACAATCAACTGTGGCGCGACTTCGGTAAGGACTTCTGTCACGAGCCTGCCGCCAGGAACAAACTTGACGAGTTTCAACAGGCGCAAAAGACGAATAGCCTTGAGGCCGGAGACCGACACGGGATCGGCCCAGCCCATCGCAAGCACGACGAGCAGAATGCTTTCGGGCGCGAAGGCAATGAAATCGATGGCAAGCCAGCCGCGACCGGCATAGAGGCTGCGCTCGGAAAAACCCCGTAGGTTAATTGTCTCCCCCGCCGAAAAAGCGCGAGCAAAGAACTCAGCGCCAAAGGTTGCCAGAATGACAATATTGGCAATCTTCAGCGCCGTGTCCGCGCCGAGCGGCAAATCGGGCTCCGTCTCGATGGTGAAGATGACCGCGCTCGACAGAATCAAAACGAGGATAAGCCAGTTCATCGGAGACAGGCCTATACCCGGCCATGACTGCACGACCAGCTGCCGATCCAACCAGAGCTTTAACTGCCGCAAAGTCGCCCCCCAAATTGCCGCGCCTATCCTAACCCCGCAGCGCGCCCCCTGTCGCCTTTTCAACGGCCGCAATGATGGATTTCGACACGGCGTCGATTTCCTCGTCATTGAGCGTCCTTTCAATCGGCTGCAAGGTCACTTCAATAGCGAGCGACTTCTTGCCGTCGCCCATCGCACCGCCTTCGAAAACGTCGAAAAGCGAGACATCCGCGATAAGCTTCTTGTCGGCGTTGCGGGCGGCGCGCATCAGCGTGTCGGCGGCAATATCCGCGTCCACCACGAAGGCGAAGTCACGACGGACCGGCTGAAGGTCGGACAGGTTCAACGGCGGGCGGCCGCGCGTCGCCTTCTTCTTGGGCATGGGCAAAGCATGCGGAAAGATTTCAAAGGCCACGATGGGACCGGCAACATCCATCTCGGCCAGAATACGAGGATGCACTTCGCCGAAATAGCCGATCACATTCTTTGGGCCGAGCTTGAAGGTTCCCGAGCGACCCGGATGATACCAATGCGGCGCATCGTTGCTCACCTGCAAGACTGGCGCACCAAGCGCCGCCAACAAGGCTTCCGCATCGGCCTTGGCGTCGAAGGTCTCGACCGGACCTGCCTTGCCCAGCCAATGGCGGCCCGCGCCATTTGGACGGGCCGTGCCGCGACGCAAGCCGGTGGCGGCGAAGGTCTGCCCACCCTCGGTTTCGTCGGCGAACTGCTGGCCCGCTTCAAAAAGTGCGAGATCGGCAAAGCCGCGATCCACGTTACGGCCCGCCGCCGCGATGAGGCCGGCAAGCAGGCTCGGGCGCATATGGCTCATGTCGGCGGAAATCGGATTGGCAAGTTTCAGGGCGGGAGTCGCATTGCCGCCGCCAAAGAGCGAAGCCTGCGCTTCCGAGACGAAGGACCAGTTCACCGTTTCGACCAGACCGCGAGCGGCAAGGGCACGCCGCGCAATGCGTTCGCGCGACTGCTGGACGGAAAGGACAGGCCTTGCAACGGCATGAAGACGCGGCAATGGCGTCGACTTGACGCCCGAAAGCCCATGCACGCGCACGACTTCTTCGACAAGATCCGCCGAGCCATCGATGTCGGGACGCCATGAAGGAACCGACACATCGAGCAGGCCACCGGTTGCCGCCTTCGTCTCGAAGCCAAGCTTACCAAGGATCGCGGGGGCTTCGCCATCGGCAAGCTTGAGGCCAGTCAATTTTTCGACGCGAGAAGGATCGAAGCTAATGATCTTCGTCGTATCGGGAACGGCACCCGCAACAATGATATTGGACGGCGTGCCGCCGCAGAGTTCCATGATCATGCGCGTCGCAAGTTCAAGGCCCGGTACGGTAAAGGCTGGATCGATGCCGCGCTCGAAACGATAACGCGCATCGGAAATAATGCCGGTCGCGCGGCCTGTCTTCGCCGTGCGGACGGGGTCGAAATAGGCGCTTTCGACAAAGACGTCTGTCGTCGCTTCGCTTGAACCGGACATTTCACCGCCCATGACGCCAGCAAAGCCGAGCACGTTTTCATCGTCAGCGATGACGCAATAATCCGACGACACGTCATAGGCCTTACCGTCGAGCGCCAAGAGCTTTTCGCCCTTGCGGCCGAGGCGCGCGCGCAAATCACCTTTGACCTTGGCAGCATCATAGACATGCAGCGGGCGCGCACGATCGAGCGATATGAAGTTGGTGATATCCACCAGCGCATTGATGGGGCGCAGGCCCACAGAGGTCAAAAACTTCTGCAACCATTCCGGGCTCGGACCGTTCTTGACGCCCATGATGAGGCGACCGGCGAAAATCGGGCAGGCATCTTCCGCACCTGCAAGCTCAAGCCTGATCCCGATATGACTGTCGAATTTTCCCTCGACCGGCTCGACATTCCCTTCGCGCAGCCGACCAAGGCCAGCGGCGGCGAGATCGCGCGCAACGCCATAGACGCCGAGACAATCGGGACGGTTGGGGGTAATGGCGATTTCGATGACGGGATCGTTCGCGCCAAGTGCTTCTGACGCCAGCGTGCCGACAACCCAGCTATCAGGCAATTCGATGATGCCATTGTGCTCGTCGGAGAGTTCCAACTCGCGCTCGGAACACATCATGCCGTTTGATTCGACGCCGCGAATTTTCGTCGGCTTCAGCACCATGCCGTTGGCCGGGATGGTCGCGCCCGATGGTGCGAAGACGCCAGCAAGTCCCGCGCGCGCATTAGGCGCGCCGCAGACGACTTGCAACACCTGCGCCTTGCCGTCGACCAGCGCTTCGACCTTACAGACCTGAAGCTTGTCTGCATCGGGATGCGGCGCGGCTTCGAGAATTTTCGCCACGCGGAAGTCGGCAAGTTTCTTCGCCGGGTCTTCGACGCCCTCGACCTCAAGGCCGAGCATGGTGAGCTGCTCGGTGATCTGTTCCAGCGTCGCGTCTGTTTCAAGCGGCTGCTTCAGCCAGGAGAGGGTGAATTTCATGACGACAACCCTCCAGCCAAAGTCGGCACATCGAGCGCCGAGAATCCGTAGTGGCGCAGCCAGCGCAGGTCGCTTTCGAAGAAGGCGCGCAAATCGGGGATGCCATATTTGAGCATGGCGATACGGTCGAGACCGATGCCGAAGGCAAAGCCCTGATATTTTTCAGGATCAAGGCCCACGGCCTTCAGCACATTCGGGTGCACCATGCCGCAGCCAAGAATTTCCAGCCAGTCGTCGCCTTCACCGATACGGATTTCATTGCCAAGACGCGCGCAACGCACATCGACTTCCATCGAGGGTTCGGTGAAGGGGAAGAAAGACGGGCGCATACGTAGTTCCACGCCATCGACTTCGAAAAAGGCGGCGAGGAATTCTTCAAGCACCCATTTCAAATGACCCATATGGGTCGTCTCGTCGATGACGAGACCCTCGATCTGATGGAACTGGGGCGTATGCGTCTGGTCGCTATCGCTGCGATAGGTGCGGCCGGGGCAGATGAAACGGAAAGGCGGCTTGCCCTTCTCCATCGTACGGACCTGCACGGGGCTCGTATGTGTGCGCAGCAGGAGGCGTGAGCCATCGGCTTTCGGCTCGAAGTAGAAAGTGTCATGCATTTCACGTGCGGGATGGCTCTCAGGGAAGTTCAGCGCAGTGAAATTGTAGTGGTCGCTTTCAATGTCCGGCCCCTGCTCATAAGCAAAGCCCATGTCGGCAAAAATCGCGATGACCTCATCGAGCACCTGCGAAAGCGGGTGAATACGCCCGGCCGCAGTCGCACTTTCGCGAACAGGCAGCGTGACATCAACTTTTTCGGTAGCGAGACGCGCTTCAAGCGCCGCTTCAGCAAGTTCCGTCTTGCGCGCTGCAAGCGCTTCGGTCAGGCGGTTCTTCAAGCCATTGAGCGCAGGGCCTGCGGTCTGGCGTTCGTCGGCGCTCATGCCACCAAGGCTTTTCATGAGCTCCGAGACGCGGCCCTTCTTGCCCAGCGCGGCGACGCGCACAGCCTCCAGAGACGACTCCTCCACCGCATCGGCGATGGCGGTCATGAATTCCGCTTCGAGTTTCGTGAGATCCTGAATATCCGTCATGAGCTTTCTCAAACATCAAAAGTCTCCAAGCGCCGGATTGTCTCGGTGGCGAGGGAACTGACGTGAGAATAGCTGGTCCGCCCCACCCCGATCAGGCCCGCGCGATGATGCGCGAGCCCCGACGGGTGTATCGGCCCTGAAGGGTCAGGTAAAGGGCAGCAGACGCCTTAAGCGAGGGCTGCTTGGGCCTTTTCGACCAGGGCCTTGAAGGCCTCAGGCTCATGGATGGCAAGATCGGAGAGCACCTTGCGGTCAACTTCGATGCCAGCCTTGCTGAGGCCGTCAATAAATCGGCCATAGGTCAGGCCAAGCTCGCGGGTCGCGGCATTGATGCGCTGGATCCAGAGGGCGCGGAAATTGCGCTTTCTGGTGCGACGGTCGCGATAGGCGTATTGGCCGGCCTTCTCCACTGCCTGATTGGCAATGCGGAAGGTATTCTTACGACGGCCATAATAGCCCTTCGCAGCCTTGATAACTTTGCGGTGGCGGGCGTGGGTGGTAACGCCCCTTTTAACGCGCGACATGGTTCAATTCCTCTTCAGGTACGACGGGTCCGGGGCTTCACGCGTTGGGCATGAAGTATTTAAGCACACGCGCCGCGTCCACTCCGGACATGATCGTTGTGCCGCGCTTATTCCGGATCTGCTTGTTGGATCGACGGATCATCATGTGGCGTTTGCCAGCTTGACCACGTTTCACCTTGCCTGAAGCGGTAAGCCTGAAGCGCTTCTTGGTACCGCTCTTGGTCTTCAACTTGGGCATTTTGCACTCCTTTTGGGTCAGCCTCATTCGCTGAAGACCTTGATATCTCAAGGAAAAATGAGGCTAGTCTTGGCATTTCGGACTGTCACGGCATGCCCTTCATGGCCGGACCGTCCCGAAGCGGCGGATTTATAAGGAAAATCCGTGGCGGGTCAAGGATATTGGGTGAAAATTCAGGGCGAAGGGCCGGGGGTGAGACGAAATGCTCGCCCCCTCGGCCCTATCCTTCAAAAATCGCCCTATTCCGCCGCTCCCGCCTGATTGACCTGCGCCTTGGCGACAGAGGCGCGGACCACCGGAATTTCGTCGTCGGCCAGCGGTTTCATCCAGTTCTTGCGAGCAAGCGCGGCATCGATATAGGGCGCAAGCTCTTTCGCCTTCCTCGCCTCGCGGGCCGCCACTTCGGCCTTGAATTCCGGCATGACCTCGGCGGCGAAGAGTTCCAGAGATTCGCAAATCTCCTTGTGCTTGTTACGCCCTGCCTGCTGCATGAAGATGACCTGATCGACGCCTGCTTCCTGAAAGGCCTTCAAATGCTTGCGCATGTCGTCGGGCGTGCCGATGCCGGTCGCAATGGCATCGGCGCGGGTGCCCGCGTCGATGATTTCCTGCGTACGGTTTCCGCGTTTCTTGAGATAGTCGCCCCACATATCGGTGCGACCCGGCACCGTGTCATGCGCCACCAGCGCGTTAAGCGCATAGCCAAAGAATTCAAATCCTTCATGGCCGCGGCGGATAGCCTCGGCGCGGTCATGATGAACCGAGAAATTCGACACCATCGCGATATTGGCATTCACGCTATGACCAATCGGCTTGCACTCTTCAGACTTGATGATGCCGTAATAGATTTCCGACCAGGCGTGCGCCTCTTCGGGATCAATGAAGGAAAAGGCCAGCGCGCCGACGCCCAGTTGCGCGGCAATCTTGATCGTGTCGCGATTGGTGCAGGCCATCCACATGGGCGGATGGGGCTTTTGCACGGGCTTGGGCAAGACATTGCGGCAGGGCATCGAGAAGTATTTGCCTTCAAATCCGGGATAGGGATCAAGCGCCATCATATTGGCGATCTGTTCGCCCGCTTCGATCGCCATGGCGCGCTTTTCCTTGGCGGGGATATTGAAGCCACCCAGCTCAAGACGGGTCGCGCCTTCGCCGATGCCGAATTCAACACGGCCATTGGAGATGATATCGAGGGTCGCCAGCCCTTCGGCGGTACGCGCGGGATGATTGTAATTGGGGATCACCTGACGGATGCCGTGGCCCACGCGGATATTCTCAGTGCGAGCGGCAGCGGCGGCAAGAAAGACTTCCGGGGCGGATGAATGGGAGTATTCGTCGAGGAAGTGGTGCTCAACTTCCCAAGCATGGTCAAAGCCAAGCTTGTCAGCGAGCACGACCTGCTCGAGCGCCTCATGGAACAACCGCGCTTCATCGCCCGGCAACCAGGGCTTGGGCAATTGCAACTCGTAAAATACGCCGAATTTCATGACGATTCTCCCCGACCGTGTTGTTGGTTCGCGATGATGACCCCGCGATTTCTACCCAGTATGTATTTTATATACTGACGAGTAGCCATGCAAGTGGCTAAACTGGTTCTAAACGGGCAAGCCCGAATGACGGGGAGGGAAACCATGTCTCACACCATGCCGAGGCCAGCGACCTATGTGCAGACCGCAACGGAGCGGGTGCATATGGCAAAGCCGGCGGCGGAAGCCATTGCCGAAGAAGCAAGCCTGCTCGGCGCAAAGCGCGTCTTCCTGCTGGTCAGCCGTTCGCTCAATCAGGACACCGACGAGATCAAGAAGATCATGACCGCGCTGGGTCCACGCTTTGCCGGGCTCTATGAGGGCATGCCTGCACATGGTCCCCGTGGTGCGGTGCTGGAGGCGGCAGCAACGGCGCGGGCGGTGGGCACGGACCTCATCGTCTCCGTGGGTGGCGGGTCGGTGACGGATGCCGCCAAGGTGATGACGGTCTGCCTGAAGCACAATCTCAAGACGCATGAGGACATGGAACCTTTCCATATGTTCGTGAATGAGGAAGGCGCAGTCATCAATCCGGATTTTGAAGGTCCCGACATTCGCGCCATCTGCGTGCCGACGACCCTGTCGGGCGGCGAGTTCAATACGCTGAGCGGCGCAACCGACGAACACATCAAGCTCAAGCAAGGATACGAACACCGACTGATGGCGCCTATCGCCATTGTGCTTGATCCGGCCATCACGCGGCACACGCCCGAATGGCTCTGGCTTTCGACGGGCGTGCGCGCGCTCGACCATGCGCTTGAAACATTGGGGTCGCTTCAGTCGAATTATTTCTGCGACAGCATGGCGGAAAATGCATTGAAGCTTTTGAGCGAAGGATTGCAGCAGGTGAAGGCCGACCCGAGCGATCTGGACGGACGTCTCAAATGTCAGATAGGCACCTGGCAATCCATGATCCCCGTCATTGCGGGTGTGCCGATGGGCATCAGCCACGCGACAGGCCATGCGCTGGGCGGCACATTCAACGTACCGCATGGCTATACCTCCTGCGTCATGGCGCCGTTCGCGCTCGCCTTCAATAAAACTGCCAATGGCGCAAGGCAAAAGCGCATCAGCGCCGCGCTTGGGCAACCACAGGAAGCGGCACATGCCGTAACGGATCGCCTGATACGCGGGCTTGGCATGCCGCGCTCGCTTGGTGCAGTTGGCGTCAAGGAAATCGACCTGCCCCAACTTGCCGACGCCATCATGCAGGACATCTGGGCGCGCACCAACCCGCGTCCAATCGACAAGGCGGAACAGGTTGCCGAATTTCTGAAGACGGCTCTCTGAGATGAATGACAACGTCCACAAGCTCAATGTGAAATCCCTCAAGGAGGGTGAACGACCCACACGCGATGTGAAGAGCGAAATTTCGACCTACAAGCGGCGGCTCATTCTCGAAGAAGCCTGCCACCTCTTCTACGAACAAGGCTACGAAGGCACGACGCTCGATGCGATCGCCGAGCGTCTCAATGTGACCAAACCCTTCATCTACAGCTACTACCGAAACAAGGCTGAAATTCTGCGAGAGATTTCGGAGCGCGGCATCAGGCTTTGCCTCGAGCTTCTCGACAAAGCTATGGCGCTTGCGGAAACACCAACGCAAAAGCTCCATGTCATGGTCGACCGCGTGACGACGATGATCATCGAAAATCAGGAATATATTGTCGTCTATCAACGCGAGGAGAAAAACCTCGAACCCGCTGTCGCGCGCGACATCCGCAAATTGCGCAAAGCTTTCGACGAAAGGCTGGAACAATTGCTCGATGACGGCGTCGCAACAGGGGAATTCGAGATACCAGACACAGGCTTTGCCGCCATTTCCATCAGCGGACTTATGTCATGGACGGCTAACTGGTACTTGCCCAAGGGACGACGATCGGCAAGCGAGGTTGTCGTACAAACATGGCAGATCGTTCGCCGGATGGCCGGCGTGAAAAAATAAGACTTTGGAAAAGGCGAGAGGGGAGCCCATGACCAAGGAGGGCGACGAAACAAGCGATCCACGCATTCCACCACGCGCGACATGCATCTTGCGCTATGCGCTTGAGCATTGGGCAAAAGTCAAGCCCGACGCTACATATGTTGTCTTTGGCGATGGCACGGCATGGACCTACGGCGAAACACTACGACGCACCAAAGCACGGGCGGCGTCTCTGGAAAAACTCGGCGTGCATCAGGGCGATCACGTTGCTGCCTGGCTTCCAAATGGCGCAGAGGCGCTCCTCACCTTTTTTGGCGTCAACTATCTCGGCGCCGTGTTCGTGCCCATCAACACGGCCTATGTCGGGTCGATCCTCGAACATGTGATCGAGAACTGCGACGCAAAGCTCATCATCGCGCATGGCGATCTTGTCCCTCGCCTTCGCGTCATCAGACTTTCCTCGCTTGAAAAGCTCGTTGTCGTCGGCCCCGACGCCGAAGCACCTTCCGACCTGGCTGTCGGCCATTTCGACGAAGCGGAAACAGGTGAACCTGAAGCACTCGGGCGCTCTATCGAGCCCTGGGACACGCAGGCCGTAGTCTACACTTCCGGCACGACCGGCCCTTCCAAGGGCGTGCTCATGTCCTATCTCCACCTCTATACGAATGCGGGGCCGGAAGCCTGGCACTTCGTGACGGGCGAAGATCGCTTTCTCGTCAACATGCCGATTTTCCACATCGGCGGCATCGGCCTTCCCTTTGTCATGCTGGCGCGCGGCGGTTCGGTGGCGCTGTGGGAGAATTTCAAGACGGATGAGTTCTGGAATTTCGTCCGGCAAACAGAATGCACGGCAGCTTTTCTGCTCGGCGTGATGGCGACATTTCTCCTGAAGGAATCCGCGAGCGAGCGCGACCGCGAGCACAAGCTGCGTCTCGCGCTGATGGTGCCACTGATGGAAAATGCGAAGGAATTCCGGGAACGCTTCGGAGTCGATATCTACACGATCTTCAACATGACGGAGATTTCGTCACCCATTGTCTCCGAACCAAACCCTACTTCGCTTGGCACATGCGGCAAGAAACGCGATGGCGTAGACGTGCGTCTTGTCGATGAAAATGATTGCGAAGTACCTGATGGCGCGGTCGGCGAGATGATGCTGCGCACTGACCGCCCTTTCGCGATGATGCATGGC
>JBAQNC010000015.1:0-2256 GCA_049303435.1 Parvibaculum sp.
AGCGTAAACGACGTGAAGACATCGAAGCTACGCGGCTCGGCAACGGAAAAGGCAAGGATAGATACAAGCGGTGCGATAAATCCGAGTACGAAAATTACCAGTACCGGCAGACTGCAACGCATGCCGCTCGACAGATTACGAAGATATGTCAACACACCCGTCGCGGGCTTTTTGTGGGTCTGAATTTCAATCGACATGAGAGAATCTGTCATCTTGTCAGCTCACCACTGAAATGGCGTCTTGAGGATCCCAGCCGAGTGTTACCGTCTGACCGACGGCGTTGGTCATGGTCTGGGCGCGAGACAATTCGACGAGCATGATCTTCTCGCCTACACGCACCTGATATTGCATGCGTGAACCGAGCGAATATTCGTTGTAGATCACGCCTTTCAGGCGGTTGCCGCCCACCTCGTCGTCGACGATATGCATAAATTCGGGGCGCACGACGACAAATGCGTGATCTACATTTTCGATAGCTTCCGTCGGAGCGAGTTGGAAACGACCCGGCACATCGACGCCCTTCCAGGCATCCTTGTCACGCGCTACCGAGATCACATTGACCTCGCCGACGAATTCGGAAACAAAGCGGTCCACCGGATGCCTGTAGATGTTCTCAGGCGTATCGACCTGAACCAATTTTCCCGACCGCATGACACCGATGCGGTCGGACATGACCATCGCCTCTTCAAGAGAATGGGTGATATAGACAAAGGTCTTCCCCGTTTCCTTGTGCAGATCCTTGAGTTCCTTCTCGAGGATTTTCTTGAGCTTGTAGTCGATGGCCGAGAGGGGCTCGTCGAAAAAGAGAACATCAGGGTCATAGGCCAGTGCTCGCGAAAGCGCCACGCGCTGACGCTCACCGCCCGAACATTTCATGACATTTTTGCCGTAGAGGCTTTCCGGCAAACGCACCACGGCCAGAAGCTCAAGCGCACGTGCCTTTCGCTGCTTGGGATCAACACCACGCATCTTCAACGGGAATTCGATATTCTCACCAACAGTCATATGAGGAAAGAGAGCGAGAGACTGGAAGACGAGACATGTCGGCCTCTTGTTGGCCGGCACATCATTAATCAGCTCACCCCTGAGTGTGATGTTGCCTTCGCTTGGCTGCTCCATACCGGCAAGCATACGCAGCAACGTCGTCTTGCCGGAGCCGGAGGGGCCCACGATGGTGAAGAACTCCCCCTCCATCACATCAAGATTGATATTATTGACTGCAGCAAGATCATTGAAGACCTTTCGTACGCCAACAAGCTGAAGAATCGGCTTTGCGGCTTTTGCAGAGACAACCATGGATCTTCTCGCCTCGCCTCGACACTGGTCAGAGCGGGGTCCGGCCGTCGCAAAGACCCCACGCTTTCCACACCTGCCTACTGAAGGCAGAGCTATTTAATTGAACGACGGCCTGTACCTCGACGTCACAAACAACTTCGGATCAGGTCCGCTGCCGCTTGGCTGCGTTCATGATGTCGAGCGCCTTGTCGTAATCGGGAACGATGTCATATTCTGCGGAACGCGACATCTCCTCTTCCAGGCTGTCCCACTGAATCGCATTGAGCTGATCTTTGGAGAAGAGCTTGAAGCAATCCGGATTGCCCATTTGCGCAACCGGGTTGAACGTTCCCTCAGCGAAAGCGACTGTATGGGCGACTTCAGGTGCCTGGACATATTTGAGGAACTCGATAGCCAACGGAGAGAGATTGGGATTGTTAACCGTCGATGTGACCTCGATCCAGGCGATACCGCCCTTGCCACCGGGCATCGGGCCCTTCAGCGGCGTAATACCACGCAATTCCGGGTAGCCATCCGCGCGCGCTGGCGAAACAGAATATGTGCCGCCGGTAAGATGAAGATCGATTTCGCCCGAAACAAGAGCTTGATTCATGGCGGCGATATCGCCAATGAGCTTTGCACCCTTGAAGACGCGCTTGGCCGTCTCGCTGAATTTTTCCAGTTCCGTGTTTGTATGCTCCTTGAACGGATCGATTCCTGCAACAATAAAAATGCCAAAGACATTCCAGTCGTCGCTTTCAAGAATGCCATAACGGCCTGCAAGCTTTGAATCGTTGAATAGGTCCCAGCCCGTACTCTCGGCGGTGGCGCGGCTGATCTTGTTGGTGTTGACGACAAATGAGTAAGGCCCGAAGCGCTGGCAAGAGCCGAGCAGCTCGCTACCGTCAGCACTCATGGCCCATTTGTAGGGCCATTTGAACATAGGCAGCATCTTGTCGAAATAGGGCTCGAATTCTACCT
>JBAQNC010000016.1:0-23177 GCA_049303435.1 Parvibaculum sp.
TGATTCTCTCATGTAACATTCTGAAAGAATCTGTGTTTTGTGCGTGACCGGGAGCGCTGTTACTTATGGGCTCGGGTCAAAGGGTATTTGCCCTTTTGAAATGATAAAATTCGAGGTGTTTGAGTGCGCAGGTCAGAAATGGACACGATTATGCTGGACGAAGCGCGTGCACAACGCCGCGAACGTGCAGGTCGGTCTGTCGATTGCCCTCAGACAACGCTGAACGCCCCTGTGGTGCTTGAAGGCGTTGGCCTGCACTCGGGTAAGATGATCCGCATGGACCTTCATCCTGCAGGCGCCGGTTTTGGCATTGTGTTCCGCCGTACCGACCTTGGCGATAAACCTGCGGAAGTAACGGATATTCCCGCGCGATATGATCATGTCGGTGACACGATGCTTTCAACGGTGATCAGCAATGAAACCGGTGTGTCGGTCGGCACTGTCGAACATTTGATGGCCGCGCTTTCCGGGCTTGGTATCGACAATGTCTTTGTTGAAATCAATGGACCTGAAGTGCCGGTGATGGATGGCAGTTCTCAGGTTTTTGTCGAGACAATCGAGGCGATTGGCGTCAAGCCGCTTCATGCCTCGCGTCGCGCCATTCGCATCCTGAAGCCGGTGGTGGTTCAGGATGGTTTGAAAAGGGCTGCGTTGCTTCCAGGCGAAGGCTTCAAGCTGGCCTTTGAAATCCAGTTCGACAGTCCCGCGATTGGTCACCAGTCTATTGAAGCTGATTTCCTTTCCCCCTCATTCCGCGACGATATCCTGCGCGCTCGCACATTTGGGCTCCTCAAGGATGTAGAAGCGATGTGGGCGGCCGGGCTTGGACTTGGCGGTTCGCTTGATAATACAGTCGTCGTCGATGGCGATCGTGTGGTCAACGAAGACGGGCTGCGCTTTCATGACGAATTTGTGCGTCACAAGGTTCTGGACGCTGTCGGCGATCTCGCTCTTGCTGGCGCCCCCTTGATCGGACGCTATGAGGGTTCGCGTGCTGGCCACGCCATGAATAATCGGGTTTTGCGGGCTCTTTTTGCCGATCGCTCTGCATGGGAGATTGTCGAATTGGGGGCCAATGGCGCAGAAGCCGAGCGCCCGATGGCCGTTCCTGCCGAATAATTCTCCAAGCTTTTCCTGCCTGATTTCGTTTGCTGGCCATGTTCCTTCCGCGTGAGTCGATGGGGAGTGATGGCTATTGCCTCAATGATGTGTTTTTCGGCCTTACCCGCTATGGTCACTTGGGTCAGATTACGCTAGAAACGACCATTGGCGGGGGGGTGTCGGCTAAACGTGCCGGGGCCTTGTCACGCCCCGGGAATCGCTTTGGATTGGCTTCGTTCCGTCGGCAGGAACGGTCCTGCCGGGTGACCGTTTAAAATGGACTTTGCCGGTATGAGTGAGGCCAAATTGATGTCGCTGTCTTTCCAGCACTCGCGTCTGCGCAGCGCTTTCTTTGGCGCCCTGATCGCCACCTCGCTGGTGTTGATCGCCGGTTGTTCGTCTGACGACGTAATCGGTTATGAGGAGCGTCCGGTCGAGCAGATTTACAATCATGCGATGGATCTTCTGCACGACGAAAAATATCAGAAGGCGGCGCAGGAGTTCGACGAGGTGGAGCGTCAGCATCCGTATTCAATATGGGCGCGGCGGGCGACCTTGATGTCGGCCTATTCGAACTACATGGTCAATAATTATGACGATGCAATCCTGACCGCGCAGCGTTATATCGCCTTGCATCCCGGCAGTAATGAAACGGCCTACGCCTTTTATCTCGTTGGGCTTTGCTACTATGAACAGATTTCCGATGTCGGTCGCGACCAGAAGATGACCGAAGATGCGATGACGTCGATGATTTCGCTCATCCAGCGCTATCCCCAGAGTGAATATGCCCGCGACGCCCGTCTCAAGCTTGATCTCACGCGCGACCATCTGGCGGGCAAGGAGATGGAGATCGGGCGCTACTACGAAAAAAAGCATGACTATATTGCCGCGCTGGGAAGGTTCCGCGTCGTGCTGGAAAAATACCAGACGACGACACATGTGCCCGAAGCGCTGCATCGTCTCGTCGAAGTCTATCTGATGCTGGGTATCAAACAGGAAGCGCAGACGGCGGGCGCTATCCTCGGTTACAACTATCCGGGCAGTGATTGGTATCAGGATAGTTATGACCTTTTGGCGGGGCAGGGGCTGAAGCCCGAGGAGAACAAAGACTCCTGGATCAGCAAGGCCTGGCATACTGTTTTCTAGAAGCGTGTTCATATGCTCGCTGCGCTCTCAATCCGTGACATTGTTCTGATTGACCGGCTTGAGCTGGCTCTTGCGCCAGGTCTTTGCGCGTTGACGGGCGAAACGGGAGCGGGCAAGTCTATTCTGCTCGACGCGTTGGGGCTGGCCATTGGCGGGCGCGCCGACGCGGGCCTTGTCAGCCAGAAGGCCGAGCAGGGCAGCGTCACCGCCGTGTTCGACGTTGCGGCGGCCCATCCTGCCCGTCTTGCGCTTAAGGAAAATGGTCTGGATGCCGAAGGAGATATTATCCTGCGTCGCGTGCAGGCAAAGGACGGTCGCACACGCGCTTTCGTCAATGATCAGCCTGTCAGTATTGGCCTGCTGCGCCAGCTAGGCGATCTTCTCGTCGAAATTCACGGACAACACGACGAGCGCGGCTTGCTCGACGCGTCTGGTCACCGGGCTCTGCTCGATGTGTTCGGCGGGCTGGAGTCCAAAGCCGCAACGGTCCGTCGTCTCTGGGCTGGCGTTGCCGAGGCGCGTGATGCGCTCGAAGAGCATCAGAAGATGTTGCAGCGTGCCCAGGCCGAGCAAGACTATTTGCGCCATGTTGCGACGGAGCTTGACGAGCTTGCGCCGGAAGAGGGCGAAGAGGCCAGACTGGCCGAAGAGCGTATCCTCATGATGAGTTCGGAAAAGATCGCCAGCGATCTTCTTGAAGCTCAGGATGCGTTGAGTGGTAGTGGTGGGCTCGAAGCGCGGCTGTCTCAGTCGATGCGTCGGCTTGCAAAGGCCGCCGAACAGGTCGGCGGCCGTCTGGATGCTTCGATTGCGGCTCTTGATCGTATGCTAAACGAAGCGGCTGACGCGCGAGAGGAGCTTGACCGCGCCGCGCGGGCGCTTGAGTTTGATCCGCTGCGCCTGGAGCAATCCGAGGCGCGGCTTTTTGCGCTACGCGCCGCCGCGCGCAAACATAATGTCCAGCCTGACCAGCTCGCCGCGCTGGCGGAGAAGTTTCGTAGCCGGTTGAATGACATCGAGGACGGGGAAGCGCAGCTCGGGGCCTTGAACAAGGCCTTGGATGCTGCGCGTTCCGCTTATCTCAAGGCTGCCGAGGAATTGTCCGCGTCACGCGTCAAGGCGGCAGCCAGGCTTGATCAGCATGTCATGAAAGAATTGAAGCCGCTGAAGCTCGACAAGGCGACTTTCAAGACGAGCGTCGAGCAGGTTGACCCCGACAATGCCGGACCTGACGGGCTCGATCGCGTTTCTTTTCTTATTTCGACCAATCCCGGTGCGCCGCTTGGGCCGCTGATCAAGATTGCGTCGGGCGGTGAGTTGTCGCGTTTCATTCTCGCGCTGAAAGTCTCACTGGCATCGCAAGGGAGCGCGCCAACGCTGATTTTCGACGAGGTGGACTCAGGCGTTGGCGGGGCAGTTGCGGAAGCTGTAGGTCTGCGTTTGGCTGATCTTTCGGGCTCGGCGCAAATTCTTGTGGTTACGCATTCGCCACAAGTAGCAGCCCGGGCGTCCTATCATCTGCGAATTTCGAAGGGCGAAACAAAGGCCCGGAGCGCGCAGATTGCGACGCGGGTTGACAGTCTCGATGATGTGGAACGTCTTGAAGAAATCGCGCGCATGCTTGCAGGCGCAACGGTGACAGACGAGGCGCGGGCTGCCGCTGCCAGACTGATCGGGAGTCACAAGTGAGCAAGCCTGCAAAGGACAAACCTGTTGACGATCTTTCTGCGAAGGAAGCGTCGGCGGAACTGGAGCGTCTTGCAGGCGAGATCGCGCGTCATGACAGCGCCTATTATCAGAAAGATGCGCCCGTCATTTCCGACGCTGCCTATGATGCTTTGCGCTATCGTAATGAAGCCATCGAAGCGCGATTTCCTGATCTCGTGCGTGAGGATAGCCCGTCAAAATCCGTTGGCGCCGCACCTGTCGGTACGTTTGGCAAGGTCGCGCACAAGGTGGCGATGCTGTCCTTGTCCAACGGGTTTGACGACGAAGATGTCATTGAATTCTGGAATCGGGTCCGCCGCTTTCTTAATCTGAAAGAAAGCGAAGCGCTGGAGGTAACTGCCGAACCCAAGATTGATGGTCTGTCGGCGTCGTTGCGCTATGAGAAGGGTCGTTTTGTCATTGGCGCGACGCGCGGCGATGGCCGCGAGGGTGAGAATGTCACCGAGAACCTGCGCACCATTGCGGATATTCCCGAGAAACTTCATGGCAAACATATCCCCGACGTGTTCGAGGTGCGCGGCGAAGTCTATATGAGCCATGCCGATTTTGCGGCACTTAACAAAAGGCAGGAAGAGGCGGGCAAGCCGGTTTTTGCCAATCCGCGCAATGCCGCCGCCGGTTCATTGCGCCAGCTTGATCCGAAAATCACGGCGAGCCGCCCATTGCGGTTCTTTGCCTATGCCTGGGGTGATGCGAGCGAGATACCGGGCGAGACGCAAGCCGACGTCGTCGGTGCATTCACCAAATGGGGCTTCAAGGTCAACCCTCTTTTTGGCGTCTGCCGCACGGTGGAGGATGTTCTTGCTTTCTATCACAACATTGAAGAGGGCCGCGCCGATCTTGGCTATGACATCGATGGCGTCGTCTACAAGGTCAATCGGCTTGATTGGCAGCAGCGGCTTGGCTTCGTCTCGCGCAGTCCAAGGTGGGCGTTGGCGCATAAATTTCCGGCGGAACAAGCTTTCACCAGATTGCTCGGCATCGATATCCAGGTCGGCCGCACAGGCGCGTTGACGCCGGTCGCCCGTCTGGAGCCCGTAACGGTCGGCGGCGTCGTCGTCTCCAATGCCACGCTTCACAATGAAGACGAGATCGCGCGCAAGGATGTCCGTATCGGCGACACCGTGGTCGTGCAGCGTGCGGGAGATGTCATTCCGCAGATTGTTCGCGTCGTGTCGGACAAGCGTCCCAAAGGTGCCGAGCCTTACGAATTTCCGAAGGTCTGTCCTGCATGCGGCAGTCATGCCGTGCGCGAAATCAATGAAAAGACCGGTGAAGTCGATGTCGTGCGACGCTGCACCGGCGGGTTGATCTGTCCGGCTCAGGCTGTCGAGCGTTTGCGGCATCTTGTGTCACGTAATGCTTTCGACATCGAGGGACTTGGCGAAAAGCAGATTGCGGCTTTTTACGAAGACGGCCTTGTCCGGCAACCGGCCGATATTTTCATGCTTGAGGCAAATGACGCGAAAAGCCTCAAGAAACTGAAAGACCGGGAAGGCTGGGGCGCAACCTCCGCCAAGAAGCTTTTTGCCGCTATCGATGACCGCCGCCGGATCGATCTCGATCGCTTCATCTTTGGTCTCGGTATCCGTCATGTTGGCGAAACCAATGCGCGTTTGCTGGCGCGGACCTATGGCACGCTCGATCATTTTATCGAGGAAATGGAAAAGGCCGCCGATCCGGAGAGTGACGCGCATCGCGATTTGCTGGCGATTGACGGGGTGGGTGAGGTGCTTGCAGGCGCTCTGATCGACTTCTTTGCAGAGGATCATAACCGGGAGGTTTTGAAATCGCTGAGGGAAGCGGGCGTGGTGACGGTGCCGCTTGAAGCCCAGGACACATCGTCCGCGGTGGCAGGCAAGACCGTTGTCTTTACCGGTTCACTGGAGCGCATGACGCGGGCCGAAGCCAAGGCCCGTGCCGAACAATTGGGCGCAAAGGTTTCCGGCAGCGTGTCCGCGAAGACCGATCTTGTTGTGGCGGGGGCCGATGCCGGCTCCAAGCTCACCAAGGCGAATGCGCTTGGCGTCAAGGTTATCTCGGAAGACGAGTGGATCGAGATGGCCGGTCGCTAGATCGCACGTGTCGCTTCATTCAACCAGGTCAGCGTTTCCGCATCCATGCCGTCCGACAAGGCTTCGCGCACGCGGGCGTGATAGGCGTTGAGCCAGTCTTTTTCGTCTGCGGTGAGCAGGCTTTCTTCCACACAAGTCAAGTCGATCGGCGCGAGCGTCAGCGTTTCGAAGCCGAGCATGGGACGTTCGCCGCCGTCGATCATTTCGGCTTCGGTGACGACAAGCAGGTTCTCGATGCGAATGCCATAAGCGCCAGCCTTGTAAAAGCCAGGCTCATTGGAGACGATCATGCGGGGTTTGAGCGGCACATGGCTGATTTTCGAGATGCGTTGCGGACCTTCATGCACAGATAGATAAGACCCGACGCCGTGGCCTGTACCGTGGTCGTAATCGAGGCCGGATTTCCATAGCGGCATACGCGCGAAGGCGTCGAGTTGCGCGCCGGACGTGCCATCGGGAAAACGCGCCGTGGCGATGCCGATATGGCCCTTGAGAACATAGGTAAAGTGGTGGCGCTGTTCCGCGCTTGGCTCACCGATCGCCACGGTTCGAGTGACGTCGGTCGTGCCGTCGAGATATTGCGCGCCGCTGTCGACAAGGTAAAGCTCGCCGGGTTTCAGCGGCTGGTTCGTGCCCTCGGTGACGCGATAGTGGACGATGGCTCCATTGGGGCCCGCGCCAGAAATCGTATCGAAGCTCAGTTCTTTCAGCTTGCCGGTCTCGATGCGGAATGCTTCGAGTTTTTTTGCCGCCGTAATTTCGTCGACGCCGCCGTTTGGCGCGGTCCTGTCGAGCCATGCAAGGAAGCGCGTCAAGGCGCGTCCATCACGAAGGTGAGCAGCGCGGGTTCCCGCGATCTCGGATTTGTTCTTGCAGGCCTTGGGCAGTTCGCAAGGGTCGGCGCCGCGTTTTACTTCCGCTCCGGCGGCGGCCAGTCGCGCCTCGATCCATGAGGCGCAGGTTGTCGGGTCGATGAGGATCGTTTTTTCGCCACGACCCAGGTCGTCAAGCGCCGCGCCGAGTTCGTCGCGTTGGCGCACGGTGACGATATTGCCAAGGTGCGCGCGTGTGTCGGGCCCGAGCTTGCGTTCGTCGATGAAGAGTTCGGCATGGCCGTCTTCGTGCAGCAGTGCGAAGGCGAGCGGCAATGGCGTGTGCGGCACGTCGTTGCCGCGAATGTTGAACAACCAGGCGATCGAATCCGGCATGGTGAGCACGGCGGCGTCCGCGTCGCTGCTCATCAGGTTGGTTGCGACGCGCTTGATCTTGTCGGCTGCCGCTTCACCTGCAAAGTCAAGAGGATGAGGCGTGACCTTGGCCATGGGCGGGGCGGGTTGATCGTTCCAGACGGCATCGAGCGGATTGCTGTCCACCGGCACAAGCGCGCCGCCCGCTTTTTCCGCCGCCTTGCGATAGCGTTCGACGGCGTCGACGGTGTGGAGCCAGGGGTCATAGGCAAGTTTCGCGCCTTCAGGCAGCGTTTCCTCGATCCAGCGTGTCGCCGGTTCTTCGCTCGAATGTTTAGGCTTGAAGGTGTCGATATCGGTCTGGGTGCGCACCTGCAATGTGTAACGCCCGTCGACGAAGATTGCGGCCTTTTCGAGCAGAACAATGGCAAGGCCTGCCGAGCCTGAAAAGCCGGTCAGCCAGCGCAGGCGTTCGGCATGGGGCGGCACATATTCGCCCTGATGCTCGTCGGCGCGGGGGATGAGGAATCCGTCCAGCCCGCGCTGCGCGAGTTCTTCGCGAAGGCGTTTGGCGCGCTCGGCGCCCAGGGCGGGATTGGCTGTGTCGTCGAATGTCTGGAACATTTCTTAAATGTAGGGGTGAAGCTGTTCCCCGGCAACGGGTCAGCCCTGAATTCTTAAGGTCACCCAGTCGCCCTTCGGTTTTCGGCTGACAAGCACCATGCTCTGTAGACGCATGGCGTTTCTGACCATGGTTTCCTGCTGGCGCAGGATGCCTGACAGGATCAGCGTGCCCCCACCTTGCAAATGCGCCCGGAATGAGGGGGCAAGAGAGACGAGGGGGCGGGCGAGGATATTGGCGATGATCAGATCATATGGCGCATGGGCCTTGATGATCGGATGGCTGAAGCCCTTGGCCGTGCGGGCTTTGACGAAAGGGCCAACGCCATTGGCGCGAGCGTTCTTATCGGTCACTTTTACGGCGACAGGATCAATGTCGGTCGCGAGTACGTTCACATGCGTGAGTTTTGCCAGTGCGATGGCAAGGACACCCGTGCCCGTGCCGATGTCGAGGGCGTTGACCTTCATGCCCGGTCGGATGAGGTCGGAGATGAATTCGAGGCAGCCCGTCGTTGTTTCATGGTGACCGGTGCCAAAAGCCTGTCCTGCGTCGATGAGGAGGGGGATAAGGCCCGCGGGGACCTTGTCGGCGTCGTGGCTGCCATAGACGAAGAAGCGGCCCGCGCGCACGGGGTCCAGCCCTTCCAGCGATTTTGTCACCCAGTCCTGGTCTTCAAGCGGGGCGATGGTGATCTTGCCAATGCTTGCACCCGTCGTCTCTTCAGCGGATTTCAGCAGCGCGCGCAAACGGGCCTCGTCCGGGGCTTCTTCGTAAAGCGCTTCCAGTGTCCAGAGACCATGTGCTTCGACTTCGTTCCAGTCCGATGCCGTCTTGACAAGCGGGGCGTTGGAGCCAGCGGCTTCGCTTGTCGAAACGGCCAGAGCCTCGGGCACAAAGGCCTCTTCCAGAATGTCGGAGAAAATGTCGGCGGCCTCATAGGGCACGTCGAAAGTGGCTTTCCACAGGCTCATGGCTCAGGTCCGCTCCACAAAACTGTCGATGACTTTCTTTCGGCCAGCCTTGTCGAAATCGACCGTCAATTTGTTGCCGTCAATGTCATGAACATGACCGTAGCCGAATTTCTGGTGGAAGACACGTTCGCCGCGTCCATAGCTCGAGGCGGCGGGATCGCTCGTCGCGACAAGCTCGCCATGCACTTCCGTGCGCGGCGGGCGGGTATGGCTTCTGGCGCTGGCATTTGTCTGGGCGCGTTTCCAGCCGGGGCTCGAATAGGAACTGCCCTGCGCGAAATCCTGCGCAAAGCGGCTTGGCGCATAGCTCTGGGATGAGTTTGCATCCATCGCGCTTGCCGTCACTTCCACATGCTCGGCGGGGATTTCGTCGATGAAGCGCGAGGGCAGGGAGCTTTGCCAGAGTGCGTGGATTCGCCGGTTGGCGGCGAAGGAGATATAGGCGCATTTGCGCGCGCGCGTGATGCCGACATAGGCGAGGCGGCGTTCTTCTTCGAGGCCCGCTATGCCGCTCTGGTCGAGTGAACGCTGATGGGGAAAGAGGCCTTCTTCCCAGCCGGGCAGAAAGACATTGTCAAACTCGAGCCCCTTGGCGCTATGTAGTGTCATCAGATTGAGCTTGTCGTCGCTGTCCTGCGATTCAAGCTCCATGACGAGCGAGATATGTTCGAGATATCCCGCAAGGTTTTCAAAATGCTCCATGGAGCGCACGAGTTCGCGCAGGTTGTCGAGCTTGCCTGGCGCGTCGGCGGATTTGTCGTTCTGCCACATCTCGGTATAGCCGCTTTCATCAAGGATGATTTCGGCGAGTTCGGTATGCGGCATGCCGGGAACAAGCGCGCGCCAGTGGCCAACCATTTCCACAAAACCGGCAAGGGCGCGGCGGGCGGCGGGCTTCAGTTCTTCCGTTGTCACGAGTTCGCCTGCCGCACGCATCATGGAAATGCCGCGCGCACGGGCATGGGTGTGGATTGTCTGGATGGCGACATTGCCGAGGCCGCGTCGCGGCCTGTTGACGATGCGTTCGAAGGCCAGATCGTCGTCCGGTTGCGCCACAAGCCGCAGATAGGCATTGGCGTCGCGGATTTCGGCGCGTTCGTAGAAGCGAGGACCACCGACGACGCGATAGGGGATGCCGAGGTTGAGAAAGCGGTCTTCGAATTCGCGCATCTGGAACGAAGCTCGCACCAGAATGGCGATCTGGTGCAGCTTGTTGTCCTTGCGCTGTAATTGCTCGACTTCTTCGGCGATAGCGCGGGCTTCTTCCTCACCGTCCCAATAGGAAGCGACCTTGACCTTTTCGCCTTCGTTCATCTCGGTCCAGAGCGTCTTGCCGAGGCGTTGTTCGTTGGACGCAATGAGGCCCGAGGCCGCGCCGAGGATATGTGGCGTCGAGCGATAGTTGCGTTCGAGGCGGATCACTTTTGCGCCGGGGAAATCTTTTTCGAAGCGCAGGATGTTGTCCACCTCCGCGCCGCGCCAGCCATAGATCGACTGGTCGTCGTCGCCAACGCAGCAGATGTTCCTGTGTTTCTGGGCGAGCAGGCGCAGCCAGAGATATTGGGCGACATTGGTGTCCTGATATTCGTCGATCAGCATGTATTTGAAGCGGTTCTGATATTCGCTGAGGACTTCAGGATAGGCCTGGAAGATGCGCAGAGGCTCGAGCAGCAGGTCGCCGAAATCGACCGCGTTGAGAACTTTAAGGCGCGCCTGATAGGCGCCATAGAGTTCGCCGCCCTTGCCATTGGCAAAATTATGGGCTTCGCCTGCGGGCACCTTGTCCGGAGTCAGGCCGCGATTTTTCCAGCCGTCGATGTCGCCGGCAAGCTGGCGGGCGGGCCAGCGTTTTTCGTCAATGTTTTCCGCCACGATCAGTTGCTTCATCAGGCGAATCTGGTCGTCGGCGTCGAGGATGGTGAAGTCGGAGCGAAGGCCCGCGAGTTCGGCATGGCGGCGCAGCATCTTTGCGCCTATGGCGTGGAAGGTGCCGAGCCATTGCATGCCCTCGACCGCGCCGCCGATGAGGCGACCGATGCGGTCCTTCATTTCGCGCGCGGCCTTGTTGGTGAAGGTGACGACGAGAACTTCGCTTGGCCAGGCCCGCTTGGTGGCCAGCAGATGGGCAAGCCGTGTGGTGAGCACGCGGGTCTTGCCTGTGCCAGCGCCCGCCAACACCAGAACCGGTCCATCCAGCGCCTCGACAGCCTCACGCTGGGCCTCGTTCAGCCCCTCCAGATAGGGTGCGTGCATGCCTGCCAGCGCAGCGGCGCTGGTGCTTCGCGCGGTCGCCTGTTCGGGCATGGCTCCAAGGTCGAAAGGGTCTGTCATAGATGCAATTTGCTTCAAGTTCTGTTGGACTGCCCCGATGGGCAGAGGCGAAAGGCTTATTTTGCTGATTCAAAGTAGTATAGCACGGTCGGCAAACGGCGTTTCGGTGCGGCTTTCCGGCCCATTTGCGAATGATGGCTTGGTTTCGCCTCCGTCCCCCGATAGATAGGGAGCAACTTCTGCTATATTTATTCCATTAATGACACTGATGGCCTGAGAAGACTATGCATCCTAGGCGCGCAAGACGGCTCCTTTATGTCCACTCGCACCGCTGGCAGCGGCGGTTGATGTTCGTGGCTGGCGGTCTCGCCGTGGGCGCCGTCGCTGTCGGTCTCGCTCTGGCGTCTGATTTTGCGCATGAGCAGTTCCACCGTTTCATAGCGGTCTGGCCCTATGGGACGTTGTTGGTCACGCCGCTTGGTTTTGCGCTGACGCTCTATTTGACCAACAAGTATTTCCCTAATTCCGGCGGTAGCGGCATCCCGCAGGCGATTGCCGCGCGCACCATGAAGGACCAGAAGCAGCGACAGGCGCTGGTATCGTTGCGCATTGCGGTAGGCAAGGTCATTTTGACGCTGATGGGCCTGATGGTGGGGGCGTCAACGGGGCGCGAGGGCCCGACCGTTCAGGTCGGCGCTTCGATCATGTTTGCGCTCGGGCGGTTTTCCAAGCGTCATCAACCGGGTTTGATTTTGGCCGGTGCGGCGGCCGGTGTGGCGGCGGCGTTCAATACGCCGCTGGCCGGTATCGTCTTTGGTATCGAGGAGATGAGCCGGTCATTCGAGGTGCGCGCCAGCGGTCTCGTGATCGGCACCATCATCGCCGCCGGTCTGACGTCTCTCGCTTTCCTCGGCAATTACACTTATTTCGGCACCTCGGCCGCGGTCATGCCTTTCGGTTTCGACTGGCTGGCGGTTCTGGCCTGCGGTGTTGTCGGCGGCTTGCTGGGCGGTGTCTTCAGCCGTCTGTTGATTGCCTTTTCTTTCGGTTTTCCGGGCCGTGTGGGCGCTCTCATCAAGAAGCATCCGGTGATTTTCGCTGGTGTTTGCGGGTTGCTGGTTGCGGTTTGCGGTATCGTTTCGGGCGGCGCGGTTTATGGTACGGGCTATGAGCAGGCGCGCGCCGTGCTGCACGATCAGCAAGACATGTCGCTTTTCTATGCGCCGCTCAAGTTTCTGGCCTCCATTCTGTCGTCGATCAGTGGCATTCCCGGTGGCATTTTTGCGCCGTCGCTTTCGGTAGGCGCGGGCATCGGTGCGGATATGGCCTGGCTTTTCCCCAATACGCCAATTGGCGCGCTGGTGCTGCTCGGCATGGTTTCCTATTTCAGTGGTGTCGTGCAGGCGCCCATCACCGCCTTCGTGATCGTGGCGGAAATGACAGACAACCATAACCTGATGGTGCCGCTCATGTTGGCCGCCCTTATTGCTCAGGGCGCATCAAAGCTCATCTGCAAGGAGGGCGTCTATCACGCGCTGGCGCATAACTTCATTCCGAAACCAGTGCCGGAACCCGAACTCCCATTGGAACCCGCGTCTGAGCCGGACAAGCCCGCATCCTCAACAACGCCGCCGACTACTGCCGTTTGATGCCGATCGTGCGACCGGCCTGTGCCGGTCGTGGCAGATCTTTCTGGCTTTCCATCAGCTTTCTGATTTTTGCCTGTATATCCTTGGGGAAGGGTGCCGCGCGGCGTGTTTTCATATCGACATGAATGCACATCTGCTCGGATGTCGCCGAGAGTTCGCCGGTTTCGCCGTTGTACATATGGCCGAAGATGTGGATGCGTTTGGCGTCCCAGTCGAGGAGCTGATAGGTGACGCGCACGGGCGTGGCTTCCTTCAATTCGTCGATGTAGCAGACATGGACTTCGGCGGTGAAGCAGGAGCCTTCGCCTTTTTGGGTATATTCCCAGCCGATGCCAAGACCTGAGAAGACCACGTCCAGCGACTCGTCGAAGATCAGGTGGTAATAGGCCATGTTCATATGGCCATTGAGGTCGACCCATGCTTTTTCGACCTTGCGGGGTGGGCATTCGAGGGGCGCGGTCTCAGTCATCTGGGGCGTTTCCGGATTTGTGTTGGCTTGTTTTCTCGGACGCCATGCTAGTTTAGCCTGACGCATAGATCAAAGAGCGGGACGTGAGCTTTATGAGCCAGGCGACATCACAGACGAGCGGGCGGGCGTTAGCGCTGAGCGAGTTGGCGGCGCTTCTGGGTCCGCGTTTTACGACATCACTGCCGGTGCGCGAGGCGCATGGAAGGGACGAAAGTTGGCATCCTGTGATGGCGCCCGATGCTGTTGCCTTTGCTCAATCAACAGAAGAAGTCGTCGAAATCGTCCGCATATGCGCGCGGTATGGTTTGCCCATTATTCCCTTTGGCACGGGCACGTCGCTCGAAGGCCATATTTCTGCGCCGCATGGAGGCTTGTCGCTCGATCTCAGTCAGATGAACCGAATCCTCGAAGTCAATGTGGCCGACCTCGACGTGCATCTGGAGGCGGGCGTGACGCGCAAGGCGCTCAATGTTCATTTGCGCGATCAGGGCCTTTTCTTCCCGATCGATCCCGGCGCCGACGCGAGCCTTGGCGGCATGGCGGCGACGCGGGCGTCGGGCACCAATGCGGTGCGCTATGGCACGATGCGGGAGAATGTGTTGAACGTGACGGCGGTCATGGCCGACGGACGCATTGTTCGGACAGCGCGTCGCGCGCGGAAGTCTTCTGCGGGATATGATCTCACCCGTCTTCTGGTGGGTTCGGAAGGCACGCTTGGCGTCATCACCGAATTGACGCTTCGTCTTTATGGTATCCCCGAAGCGATATCCTCGGGCGTCGTTTCCTTCCCGGCATTTGAGGGCGCGATCGATGCGGTGATCGAGACTATTCAGACCGGCCTGCCGATGGCGCGGATCGAGTTTCTCGACGAAGTGCAGGTCGCCGCATGCAATGCCTATTCCAAACTTGCTTTGCCGGAAACGCCGCTTCTGCTTGTCGAGTTTCACGGCAGCGAGGCCTCGGTCGCCGAACAATCCGAACGGTTTGGCGAGATTGTCGCGGAGCATGGGGGCGGGGATTTCCAATGGGCAACGCTTGCCGAGGACCGCACGAAGCTCTGGGAGGCGCGCCACAATGCGCTTTATGCCTCGCTGGCGCTCAAGCCCGGCAGGCGCGGTCTTATCACCGACGTCTGCGTGCCGATTTCCAATCTGGCCGAAGCTGTGCGCGGCACCAAGGAAGACCTGGCGAAGTCGAGCATCGTTGCGCCGATGGTGGGCCATGTGGGCGACGGGAATTTCCATCTCATCATGCTGATCGATCCGGACAATCCGGAAGAGCTGGCCGAAGCCCAGCGCATCCATGATCGCATGGTCTTGCGCGCCCTGTCGCTTGACGGCACCTGCACGGGCGAACACGGCATTGGCGAGGGCAAGATCGAGTTTCTGGCTGCCGAACATGGCGAAGGCATTGCGGTGATGCGTGCGATCAAGCAGGCGCTCGATCCGCAAAATATTCTCAATCCCGGCAAGATGTTTCTCTAGTCGAGCGTCTGGCGATAGCGGTTGAGTGCGATGACCGTGACGACGATGAAGAAAAGGATTGTCGCGCCGGTATCCATGAGGATATCGCCGGTTGTATTTCCCTTCAGCAAAATGCCTCGAGTGATGCGCAGGAAATGTGTCAGCGGCAGCACTTCTCCAATCCATTGCGCCCAGGTTGGCATGCCGCGAAAGGGGAACATGAAGCCGGAAAGCAGGATGGAGGGCATAAAGAAAAACACAGCCATCTGTACGGCCTGAAGCTGGTTTCGTGCCAATGTCGAGAAGGTGAAGCCCACCGCCAGATTGGTGGCGACGAATAAAAGAAGCTCCAACGACAAAAGGGTGAGGCTACCAGTCATCGGCACGCCGAACAGCCAGCGCGCCGCCGCCAATATGATGACGGTCTGAATGTAGCCGACAGCGATATAGGGAAATATCTTGCCCATCATGACCTCAAAGGGTCGCACGGGCATTGTCAGCAGGTTCTCCATCGTGCCGCGTTCGACTTCGCGCGTGACGGCGAGTGCGGTGAACATGACCATCGTCATGGTCAGGATAACGCCGAGAATACCGGGAACAATATTGTACTGGCTTATGCCTTCGGGATTGTAACGAAGATGCGTGATGAGTTGAAAGGGTGGGGCGGTGCCTCGCAGTTTCGCAAGCGTCCCGGTGAGGTCGGGGTTGAGCGCATCGCGCGAGAGCACGTTGATCGCCGCAATGGCATTGCCCGTGGCGGAAGGGTCGGTGGCGTCCACATCAAGAAGAATTGAAGGATGTGCGCCGCGCACGAGGTCGCGCGAGAAGTTCGGCGGAATTTGAATGACGAACTGGACCTCTCCCCGTTCGATCAGCGCATCGGCCTCCTTTGCGGTTTTTGGGCGTTCGGTGATCTTGAAATATTTGCTGTTTTCAAGCGCGGTGATGAAGGTTCGCGTGAACTCCGAGTGATCGTGGTCGAAGATGGCTGTTGGCAGATGCTTCGGGTCGGAGTTGATCGCGTAACCAAACAACAGCAATTGGATGAGCGGGATGCCCAGCATCATCGCAAATGTGAGCCGATCTCGCCGCATCTGGATGAATTCCTTGCGGATGAGCGCGCCAAGCCGAACGAGATTGAAGCGGTTACCGATCATTGGAAGTTATCCTGCGATTGATTCATCATCAGGATGAACACGTCTTCGAGCGTCGGATTGTCCTTCCGCCAGTGAAGGTTTGCCTCGCCGCGGAAGGGCGATATGGCGCGTTCGAGGGCGTCTTCGTGTGTGCCGCTGACATGCAGCGTGGTGCCGAAGGGGGCGACGATATCCACGCCATGACGGCCCTTCAGATCGCGCGCAAGCTGATTGATGCGCTTTTGCGAGGGGCCGTTTACGGTCCATGTTTGCAGGTTGGAGCCCTTGATCACTTCGTCTGCCGTACCGCGCGCCAGCAATTGTCCATAGGCGAGATAGCAAATCTTGTGGCAGCGCTCCGCTTCGTCCATGTAATGCGTGCTCACGAGCACCGTGAGGCCCTTGTCGGCGAGATCATGGATTTCATCCCAGAATTCGCGTCGCGCCTTGGGGTCGACGCCTGCGGTTGGTTCGTCGAGCAGCAGCAGATTTGGTTTGTGCATGATGCAGGAAGCGAGTGACAGGCGTTGCTTCCAGCCGCCGGACAATGTGCCGACAAGCTGATCGGCGCGGGCGGTGAGGTTGAGTTTTTCGAGCGTTTCCTGGACGGCTTCCTTGCGATCGGGAATTTCGTAGATGCGGGCGATGAAGTCCAGATTTTCGCGGATGCTCAGATCCTCATAAAGGCTGAACTTCTGCGTCATGTATCCGACTTCCAGCTTGATGCGCGGGCTTTCGGTCAGAATGTCATAGCCAAGGCAGGTGCCGTGACCCGCATCCGGTGTCAGAAGCCCGCAGAGCAGACGGATCGTGGTGGTCTTGCCGCTGCCATTGGGGCCCAGAAAGCCATAGATCTCGCCGTGCGCGACCTGCATGTCCACCTTGTCCACGACCACGCGGTTGTTGAAGGACTTGGTCAGCCCTTCCACATCGATCACGAGATCGTGGCCACTGTGCTCGGCGGGATCGGCCATCGGTTTATTGTCCGGCTTTTGGGGTCAGCGTGACGGTGATCGGCTCGCCGGGATGAAAGGCTTCGGGTTTTGTATCGGGCGTCGCTTCCACCTTGTAGACCAGTTTGGATTTGGCGTTTTCGCTATAGATGACAGGCGGCGTGAATTCGGCCTGGGCAGCAATGAACCGCACCGTGGCGGTGATATCCTTGGGACATTCGTCACAAGTGAGCATTACCTTGTCCCCGGCATGAACCCGCGCGAGTTCGCCTTCGGGGATAAAGAACCTGATCTTGATATTGGCGGGCGGCAACAGGGAGACGATGGGCTGGCCAGCGCCCACCATTTCGCCAACGCGGTAATAGACATCTTCAATGGAGCCGTCGGCCGGGGCGCGGCCTTCGCGTTGGGCAAGTTGCCAATTGGCATGGTCGAGAGCGGCCTGAGCCGCCTTCACCGTGGCGGCGGCGGCGTCGATCTGGTCGACGCGTGCGGCGAGTTTGCCGGTTGCAAGGCGCGCATTGATTTCGCGCAGGGAGGCGACGGCTGCGTCATTGGCGGCCTGTGCGGCGTCGAGAACGGCCTTCGACACATTGCCGTCCGTATAGAGCGTGCGCTTGCGCTTGAGGTCGGCGCTTGCCTGCGTCACCTGGGCGGTGGCGCTGCTACGTGCGGCCTTGATCTGTTCGAGTTCGGAGGCGCGCAAGCCCTTGTTCAGATCGTCATAGCGCGATTGCGCCTCGGCGAGCTGGGCCGCCGCCTGTTTCTGGGCAGCGATTTCTGCAGTCTGGTCCATCTGGAACAGCAATGCGCCATCCACCACCTTGTCGCCGCGCTGTACGGGAATAGCCGCGACCGTGCCGCCTTGAATCGGCCCGATGCGAACATATTCCCCCTCGGCATAACCTTGATAACTTGTTTGATCGGAGCGCCCGCAACTGAAGAGAAGAAGCGCGGCCAGGCATGCAGAGAGGAGGGGAAGGAGACGCATGATCACGCCTCCCTTTCTGCAGCCAGGCCGCGCAGGACGAAGTCGAGATGGCTTGGATAAAATCTGTCTGTGGAAAATTCGGGCATGGGACCGAACACCTCTGTGGCAAGAGCATTCATCAATATCGGGAAAATGACGCTTTGAGCGGTGGCGACAGGATCGCACGGGCGGAATTCACCGCGCTTCGTGCCATGCTCGATCACGCGCGCCAGGCTGTGGAGAGCGCGATGGGCGACTTCTTTCCAGTAGAATTCAGTGATGTCGGGAAAGTTGCGAGCTTCCGAAAGGATCAATTTGATGATGGCGCGTACATCCGGCGAGCCAATTGTCTGGCAGGCGCGATCGTAGAGCATGCACAGCAGATCGGGGGCGGGGCCGTCAAAGGACTTTGTGATGTCTTCTATATCGCCGATGCGGGCGCCCACGATATCGAGCAGGATCGCTTTCAGCAGATCGACCTTACTGTCGAAATAGAGATAGATCGTGGCCTTGCTGACGCCTGCGGCCTCGGCCACATCCTCAAGTCTTGTGGCGGCAAAACCGCTCTCGGAAAAAGCCTTCAGTCCTGCCGCCATGATCTCGCCTGGGCGGTCTTCCTTGCGGCGTTGGGCCTTGGGTTGGGCGGCTCTTGTCATCATCCGGCCTCAGTTAATAACTGACTGGTCAGTAATTTACTTTTCGAGGACGCCAATTACAAGTTGCCTTTTTACAATGTCGGTTTTGCCGCAGATGCAAGGCACAAGGGGCTCGCTATCTCCCTTGTTGGGGGGCGGGCGGGCGAAGGGGGCAAATTTCAGGAGTCTTTAGGGCCGTTCTCGTCGTCCGATTTCTTGTTGGTGTCAGAGGAAACCGGACGGTCGAGATGCAAAGCGTCATGCGCCTTGGCGTCCATGTCGTTCAAGCGACGGGTTAATCGCTTTTCATTTCCGGTCCGGCCGAAGCGCACGCGGTTTGCAGCGGCGGTTGCCTCTTTCTCCTTGCGGGCGCGATCCTTCTTGTCCTGGCGCGCTATTTTCCGGAATTGCGCGATTTTTACTATATTTCCGTCATCTGAATCCATAATTTGCCCGCAGGTTAACCGCTGCACGCTACAAGGCGTTCAGCGGATTTGGTCTGCAGCCAGAATAGGCCAAGCGTGGTTGGCAGGAAACAATCGCTGTTGGCGCAACTCCCGGAAGGGCGGAGATCGGTCTTTGAATACGGTTCTTTCCTATGTCGCTGGCTTTATAGCGTTGCTTCTCGTAGCGGCGCTTGTCGGACCGACTTTTGTCGACTGGAATCGTTTTCGCGGCGAATTCGAGGTGCAGGCGCAGAAAATGACCGGTCGCGAGGTCAAGATCGGCGGGGACATCAGCTTCGTCGTTTTGCCCGCTCCGCATCTCACGCTTAACAATGTGTCGATTGCCAATGTCGCTGCGGGAGAGAATCCCGACTTCATGCGACTTGGCCGTATCGATGTCGAGGTGGCGCTGGCGCCTTTGCTCAGCGGAGAAATCCGGGCGACGAGCATCAAGATTGCGCGACCGCAAATTCATCTCGAAGTCGCACAGGACGGCACAAATAACTGGCGCAATCTCCTCTCGTCATTTCAGTCCGGGGATAGCGGCTTTTTTGCGCCGTCTTCAGTGAGTTTGCAAAAGGTCAGCTTCGAAGAAGGCGTGGTCACGCTGAACGATCTTCATGCCGCTCGCCAATGGCGCATCGATCATATCAATGGTGATGTCATAGCCACGTCGCTTGTCGGCCCGATGCGGGCTGAACTCAACATGTCGGTCAATGATATTCCACTGGCGGTTCGTGTCGGTCTGGGGAGCTTCGCCAACAAGAAGGCGTTCAGGATCACTACTGAGATCCAGAGCCTTAATGTACCCGCGAAATTCCTGTTCTCGGGTATTTCCACGAGCATATCTTCCGACGCGCGCATCGACGGGACGGCCACCTTTGAATATGGGACGACCAAGACCGTCGAGGGCGAGCAACCGCAAGCACCGCTGCGTGTCGAAGCAGGGATCGTGACGACAGGCGACAGTGCGACTTTTCGCAATCTCATTGTCGGCATGGCGGGTACGACGTTGACGGGGGCGGCGGAGGTCAGTCTGCGCGGGCGACCCACGGCCTCTGTGACACTGAAAGGCGAGGCCCTGACGCTCGATCCGCTGGTTGACCGTCTTTCCGGTCTCATGGCTGACGATCACGTGCCCTTGTCCGGTCTGGTCTCCCTGCCGGTGCCAGGGTGGATTGATGCCGATCTCTCCGTGAGTGTCGATGGGGTGCTGTCTCACGACATGCTTATCAAGAACGCGGCTATCGATCTCGGTTTGAAGGATGGTGCGCTGAAAATTCGTCAGGCGCGTGGGGATATCGCTGGCGGGTCGCATGTCGAGTTGAGTGGCGATCTCACATCCGGCGATATTCCTCAATTTGCAGGAAAGTTTTCGGCGCGTGGCGACAACATCGCGGCTCTGGCGCTTTGGCTTCAGTCGTTGCGGGTGGAACCCGTGGTGGCGAATGCCGGTGACGGCAAGGCTTCAACAGATGCGACGGATGCGGGCGCTGTCGAGAATGTGCAGAACGCCGCTGTCGTGCGCGCCTTTGCTTTTTCTTCGCAGGTCCTTCTGACGTCTGATCGGTTGGCTTTCACCGATATCAAGGCTGCCTATGCGCCGACGCCTGCAATGGCGAATGTCATGGGGCTGATTACCTTTTCTGCCGAGGATAAGCGGGTTCGCGTATCGGTGGATCTTGGTGTGACGAATTTTGACGTTGATCCGCTTCGCGCCTTCTGGCCGCAAGGGCTCGATCCGAAGAGTGTTCTGGCCGACAATGATTTTGATCTGACGCTCAAAGCTCAACGGCTGACGATTGACAAGACCGAGGCCACTGGCGTCGATCTGGCGGCGAAGCTCGATCACGGCAAGCTGGCGCTCGACAGGTTCCATGTCGACGATCTGGCCGGAGCGACGGTCGATCTGGCGGGCGCTCTTTCCGGCATTCCCGATCTCGAGATCGCTGCTCTGCAGGGGCAACTGAGAGGACAGTTGACGGCCGACAAAATCGGACCGTTCCTGTCGGAGATGGGTCTTGGAATGTCGACGGTTGATGGTCCTGCGGATATCTCGCTCGACCTTGCTTCGGGCCATGCCGTGGATAGCGACACGCCGCTTGATACGCTGACGATCAAGGGCGTGCTGGGCGCGGCCCGTGTCGATGCCGTTCTCAAGAGGACACATGGGGATAAGGGCGCTGCGGATAACATCAATCTCATTGCCAATGCAAAGAATAACGATGGACGTCTGTTGCTTCGCCGATTGGGCGTTGACGCAGATGAGAAGCTTGCAGGTGCGGGCAGCGCTTCGCTTCAGATGTTGGGCGATGTCGGCAAGCCCTACGACACGACGTTCCGTCTGAATGTCGGCGAGGGAACATTTACGGCCAGGGGCACGATGAGCGATCCTTTCGGGCAGCGTTATTTTGTGGGACGTGCGGAAATTTCCGCCTCTGGTCTCGATACGGTCATGGAGGCGCTGGGGGCGCCGGACTATGTCTCCCATTTTGCCGCCGCGCAGGCAGATGGTCCGAGTTTCGTGTTCTCGTCCGAGCTTGATAGCCAGAATGGAAGTCTTGCGCTCAGGAGCATTGAGGTCGTAACCGGCAATTTTCGCCTGACCGGCGATCTGGCAATTGCCGAGGATAGCGCCACGCATCTCGACAAGATTTCGGGCAAACTTGAAGCCAATCTTGTTGATCTCACTCCTGCATTTGACGACGGTCAGGCCGATGCATCTGAAAAGCCGGGCGCTTTTGCATGGTCGGCATCGTCCATCGACTGGTCGCCGCTGTCACTCGCCACCGGCGATGTCGATCTCAAGGTCGGCGTGCTGAAGGTTGGCACGCTGCAACTGAACGATGCGAGCATGCATCTGGCTCTTGCCGAAGAAGTCCTTTCGGTCACGCCTTTTGCCGCAACTCTGGCGGACGGAACGGTCGGCCTGACGGCGCGCATCGAAGGCGGCAAGGCAGGGGAGCCCGGTATCGGACTTACCTTCAAGCTCGATGGCGGCGATCTCTCCAAGCTCGGCCCGCAAATGGTTGGCGGCTCGTTTGCGGCGGGTCGCATCAGTGTCGATCTGCGCGCCGAAGCTCAGGGGCGTAGCTGGCTGGCGCTGGTTTCATCGGCTGACGGGGTGGGGACATTTTCGACGCGCGGTTTTCGCTTCGCGCCACTCGATGTCGCGGGATACGCCAAGGCGCTCGACAATATGGCGTCGATCGACGAACTATCCGGTCTGTCCGCCAATGTGCTGGCCAAAGGCGAAACGGCGGTTGATGACGTGAATGGCAATCTGACCATCAAGGATGGTCTTGTTCAGATGCAGCAGGGTGCTTTGGCCTTGCAGGGCGGCAAGGGAAAGCTGAAGGCCATGTTCGATCTGCCGCGTCTCGCAGTCGACAGCGAGCTTGACGTGTCACTGACCGATCCGGCGGATGCGCCCGGTTTTTCCGATGTCTCAAGCGGTCGCGTGGGCAACCTTTCGCGGCGGCTCGACACGAATGCGCTCGAGCAATATGCGGCGCGGCGGTTCCTCGCCAAGAGCGCGGAACAGGCGGGGCTGAAGTCGTTGCCGAAGGAATTGGGCAATTTGATCGGCTTGCCGGAGAAGGCAACGCAAGTCGTAACGTCCGGGACTATCCCCGTGCCCATGCCAAAGCCCGCGCTTCAGGCAGTGCCTGCGCCTTAATCTGTCGCGCAGCTCGCCGCTTTCGATTTGAAATGGGCGAGGACAAAGACGCGGACGGCGCCCGACAGATTGCCTTCGGCGTCGCGGGTCTCGTCGATCCGGCGGACGAGTTCATTCACCGAGACATCAAGCGTGCAGGCGATCTCCTTCAACGCCTCCCAAAAGGGCTGCTCCAGCGAGATGCTGGTGCGATGCCCTGATATGGAGACGGAGCGTTTGATCTCTGCAGGCATGAGCCTTATTCCGGTGCGATCATCTTTTCGGGACGGACGACTTCGTCGAACTCGGCGTCGGTGACATAGCCGCCGCCGACGGCTTCCTCGCGGAGCGTCGTGCCGTTCTTATGCGCGGTCTTGGCGATCTTGGCGGCGTTGTCATAGCCGATCTTGGGCGCGAGCGCGGTGACGAGCATGAGCGAGCGTTCGAGCGCGGCCTTGATGTTATCCTCACGCGCCTCGATACCGATTACACAGTTCTCGGTGAAGCTGACGGCGGCGTCCGACATCAGGCGAACGGACTGGAGGAAGTTGTAGGCCATGACCGGATTGTAGACGTTGAGCTCGAAGTGGCCCTGGCTGTCGGCAAAGGTGAGGGCCGCATTATTGCCGAAGATCTGCACGCAGACCTGTGTCATGGCTTCGCACTGGGTGGGATTGACCTTGCCCGGCATGATCGA
>JBAQNC010000017.1:0-3031 GCA_049303435.1 Parvibaculum sp.
GCCAGGCTGCTTTTCGATCAGACCGAGCTTGGCGAGGGTCGTGAGCATCTGGTGAACTGACGGGGCGGTGACCTTGAAGTAGTGTTGGAAGTCAGCCTCTGCCGGAGCGCGGCCGTTGATCTGTGCATAGGCCCATATGAAGGCGAGGTACTGGCCCTGTTTGGCGGTGAACCGTGCTGGCGGCACTGTCGTCTTTTGGTCAAACGATTGATTCATTTTGTGTTCATCCAAGGGTCTTTCACCAAGAAGGGCCTTCGGAATGAACATAAGATATCGGGTCGACCTCAGCCAAGCCGAACGAGACGAACTCAGCACTTTGGTGAGTGGCGGCAAGCAGGCGGTGCGACGGCTTAAGCGGATGCAGATCCTGCTGGCCGCCGATGCGGGCGTCAGCGACGAGGCTATCGCCGCCTCTGTGCAGACCAGCGGCTCGACCATCTATCGCACCAAGAAACGCTTTGTGGAGATCAGCTTGGAGGCTGCCCTCAGCGAAGAGCCGCGTCCAGGGGCGGCTCGCAAACTGAGCGGCAAGGAGGAGGTGCAACTGGTGGCGTTGGCCTGTTCTGATCCACCGCAGGGATGTGCGCGGTGGACTTTGAAGCTTTTGGCCAATGCCCTGGTCGAAGTGATCGAACAATCGAGCGTCTCGCGCGAGACCATCCGCCGTCGGTTGGACGACAACGATCTGAAACCCTGGCAACAGAAAATGTGGTGCATCGCCAAAATTGATGGCGAATACATCGCCCGTATGGAGGATTTGCTCGATCTTTATGCCGAGCCACATGATCTCAAGCAACCGGTGGTCTGCTTTGACGAAAGCCCGATCCAGCTTATCGGCGAGGTGCGGGTGCCTATCAAGCAAAAACCCGGAAAGCGATACCGCTACGACTCCGAATACAAACGCAACGGCACGGCCAACCTTTTTGTCATGGTTGACGCTAACCGGTCGTGGCGCAAGGTCAAGGTCACCGATCGGCGCGCCAACGAGGATTTCGCCGTCTGTATGCGCGAACTGGTCGACGTGGACTATCCCAATGCCGACAAGATACGCGTCGTGATGGACAACCTATCAACCCACACGGCCTCGGCTGTCTATCAGACCTTCCCCGCTGCCGAAGCGCGTCGGATCTTGCGGCGCCTGGAATTCCACTACACTCCCAAACATGCGAGTTGGCTCAACATGGCCGAGATCGAGATCGGCGTCATGCGCCGTCAATGCCTTGACCGCCGTATCGATAACCGCAACCTGCTCGAAACAGAGGTCCGAGCCTGGCTGCGCCGCCGCACTGAAAGTGGCGCCAAAATCCGCTGGATGTTCTCCACTGATCAGGCACGAGTGAAAATGGTCAAATCCTATCCCACCCCCTCAATCAACGAGTCATAATCACTGCGACGGGACACTAGGGGGCTTTGACGGGCATGGAAACGCCGCCTCATATTCTCAAGGCGGCGGCTTTGTTTCGTGCCAATAAAAGGGTATTTATCTTCCCGCCCTGGCCGGAAATCTATGGTCGGGACGACGAGCGAAAACAGGATTTTGCCGAAGCCCATGAGACATGGCGCGTGATGGCGGATTCCTATCCGCAAACGGGATATGAGTTGATCGAAGTGCCGCGCATGAGCATTTCGGAGAGGGCTGATTTTGTTCTGGCCCGGATTTGAGGATGAGACGATGACTGATGCCATTGCCGCGATGACGACCAGCGATCTGCCCCTGAAGCGGCTTGGGCGCGGCAAGGTTCGCGACATCTACGAAGTTGATGCCGACCGATTGCTGTTGATCGCGACCGACCGCATCAGCGCTTTCGACGTGGTGATGAATGAGCCCGTTCCCTTCAAGGGCGCGGTGCTGACGCAGATCAGCGCCTGGTGGTTTTCGCAGCTCGAAGGCGAGGTCGCGCATCATCTGATATCGGCCAATGCCGACGAAATCATTGCCGTCGTGCCGGCGCTTGCCGGTCATCGCGCCGAGATCGTCGGCCGCGCCATGCTGTGCAAGCGCACCACCGTCTTCCCGATCGAATGCGTTATCCGCGGCTATATTTCCGGCTCCGCCTGGAAGGAATATGCCGCCAGCGGCACGCTCGCCGGTGAAGTTTTGCCCAAGGGTTTGCGCGAAAGCGACAAGCTTGTCCCCGCCATTTTCAGCCCGGCCAGCAAGGCCGAAACAGGGCATGATGAAAACATCACCATTGCGCAAATGCGCGACGTTGTCGGCGTTGAAACGACGGCTGAACTCGAGCGTCTGACGCGCCTTATCTACGCCAAGGGCTGCGCGGCTGCCGAAAGTCGCGGCATCATCATTGCCGACACCAAGTTTGAATTTGGCGCGCAGGCCGACGGTGCGATT
Source organism: Parvibaculum sp. (assembly GCA_049303435.1). Classification (GTDB taxonomy): domain Bacteria; phylum Pseudomonadota; class Alphaproteobacteria; order Parvibaculales; family Parvibaculaceae; genus Parvibaculum. Next base: position 2,351 of record JBAQNC010000017.1, read on the forward strand.
ATCCTCATCGACGAAGTCATGACGCCCGACAGTTCGCGTTTTTGGCCTGCCGATCAATATCAGCCGGGCCGGGGACAACCAAGTTTCGACAAGCAGCCGCTGCGCGATTATCTCGATGCCTTGAAGAAGGCAGGCAAATGGGATGGCGAAGCGCCCGCACCCACCTTGCCCGCAGAAGTTGTTGCGGAGACAAGCGCGCGCTATCTCGACGCCTTTCGCCGCATGACGGGCGAGGCGCTGGATACGGCTAATCTTTGATGTGCGTTCAAGCAGGTTTTTCATCTTCCGTTTAAAGGTTTAGGCTCGCCTCAGTCCGAAACTGAGGAGGAGCCCGATGATCGATCTCTATTACTGGCCGACGCCGAACGGCAAGAAAGTCACTATCCTGCTCGAAGAAACGGGACTGCCTTACCGGGTGGTGCCGCTCAATATCGGGCGCGGCGATCAATTCACTGACGAGTTCCTTGCGATCAATCCAAATCATCGAATGCCGACCATTGTAGACCATGCGCCGGAGGGTGGGGGTAAGCCGGTCAGCGTTTTCGAGTCCGGGGCGATCATGATGTATCTCGCCGAGAAGGTCGGACAGTTCTGGCCACAGCACGGGCCGATGAAATATGAGGTTGTTCAGTGGGTTATGTGGCAGATGGCCAATCAGGGTCCGAAGCTTGGCGAGTGCGG
>JBAQNC010000018.1:0-4558 GCA_049303435.1 Parvibaculum sp.
AAGTCCCGGGATGACAATGGAGGGGTTGGCGGATGCGGGCATCCTTCGAGACAGGCCTGCGGCCTTCCTCAGGATGAGGTCCGGCGCGAAGCCCGTCAGCGCTCGACCATCGCCCCGACAAGCAACCAACGGAAGACCCGTTCCCTGAGACTGCGCGGCGCCGCAAGGTCCATGCGGGCGAGGCAGGCGGCTGTGTCACCCTTTGGTGCGCGCGCGCGGAGGCCGCGCGCGACGAGCGACACGAGCTGCAAGGGCGTGGCGGAGGCGAGTTGTTGCAACACGGGCAACAGGCGTTGTTCGATATCGGTAAAATCCGAGCCGAGGGGAAAGGCGGGCAAGTCGCCTTGCGCCTCAAGGGGCTCAAGCGCCGCGGCGAGGCGCGTGGGCGTGTTGTTGCGAAAGGCTTGCGGGATTTCATAATCCGCCGCGATCTTTCCCGCCGCCTTTGCCTCTTTCAGCAAGCCGGGCTGGAAGCGCGAATCCGCGATCGACAGCATGGCGGCCACGACATCGCCATCCGACAGCCCGCGCAGATCGGCAACGCCATATTCGGTGACGATGATGTCGCGCAAATGGCGCGGAATGGTCTGGTGGCCATAGGACCACAGGATATTCGACACCCGCTTGCCTTTGGCCTCGCGCGTCGCGGCAAGCGAAATGATGGACCGGGCTCCCTGGAGCGCAAAGGCCTGCGCGACGAAATTATATTGACCGCCGACGCCGCTGACGACGCGCCCGTCGGCCAGTCCGTCGGAGACGACCGCGCCGAGCGATGTGACCATCATGGCGTTATTGACGAAACGCGCCTTGACGCGCTGACGACGCTTGAGCGCCTCGTCGCCATAGAGATCGTTGGTGAAGGAGATCGCCACCATCTGCAATTTTGCAAGCGCGCTCGCTTCCATCTCGCGCAACCGCTTGTAGAACGCCCGCGTGCCGAGAAAGAACCCTGCGTGGAGAAGCACGCCATCGACCTCGCGCTTGAGGATGCCCGCGTCGATGAGCGAGAGAAATCCATCGACGAACATTTCGCTGACGCCGTAAAGCCCTTGCGCGAAGGGCGCGTCTTCCACAGGCAGCGTATTCTGGCGCGCGGGCGTGAGCCGCGCGACAGCCTCGCGAAAGAGTTCATTCCTGTGCTGGCGCAAGGTGAGCGCATGAACCAGCGCGTCGGCCTGTTTGCCGATGCCGATCTGCAGCGTGCCGCCATCGGCGATGAGCTGCGCGACATGGATGCCGATGGCATATTCGGTGAGGCTGACGGGCTCCTTGGGCGCGGAGAAAAGCGGAAAGTCGCTCGCCGGATCGTCAAGCACATGGGCGAAGGCCGAAGACGGCAGATCGCCCTCGCCCGGCATGAAGGGCAGCGCCGAATTGACCTCGCCGACAAGCGCAAAGGAAATCTTGCCCGCCGCGCGCGCGGCCAGCAGATCGAGCGTCGTGTCCGTATTGCAGCTGAGGCTGTAGCGCGTCTCGCCGTCGACGACCTTGCTGGCGACAAGCTGGGTGATGACATTGACGCCGCGGTCGATCATGTAGCGGTAGGCATGGGTGTAATTGGCGGAGATGTAATTCTGCTGGGCGGCAGGCACCGAAAGCCAGCGGCCTGCGAGAAAGAAGAATTCCGTGACGTCGATGTTCGCGGGCAGCGTTCCCGTGCGCAGGGCCTTGGCATAGGCAAGCTCGGGGAAGCCGCCGAAGACGCGCGCCGCAAAGGGGCCGAGAAAACGCCGCTCGATATCGCCGGACGCGCGCGGCGCTTCCGGCGTCAGCGCGGTGAAGATGCTCAGCCGAATGGAGGGGTCGGCCACCGCGCGGGCATAGAGCGCATTGACGATCGTATTGGCCTTGCCGAGGCCGAGCGGCAGACCCAGAACGATGGTCTTGCCGACATCGCGGATGATGGCGTCGACGCTGGCTTCCGCCGACGAGTGGACGGCGCCGCTCATTGCCCGCCCGCCTGCGCGCCAATGGCCCTCGGCGCGCCTTCGTCGTCGATCGCGACATAGGTGAACTTGCCCTGCGTCACGAGAATGGGGCTGGTCTCATTGCGCCGCGTGACCCAGGCCTCGATGCCCACCGAGGCGGACGTCCTGCCGGTGCGCAGAAGCTCCACATAGATGCCGACGACATCGCCGACAAAGACGGGCTTCCTGAAACTCATGGCGTCCACCGCCACGGTGACGCAGCGCCCCTTGCTGAGTTTGGACACCGTGATCTCGCCCGCAATATCCATCTGCCCCAGCAGCCAGCCGCCGAATATATCGCCGTTCTGATTGGTATTGGCCGGCATGGCGAGAACGCGGATGGCAAGCTCGCCGCGCGGGGCGGTGTTTTCAGCTGTTTCAGACAAGACAAACCCGATCGAAAGATGTGAACCTGCGACGACTATAAAGCAGTCGGGGCGGGTTCAGAACTTTTTCATGTGGATGATGACAGCAGAAAAGGGAGGCGCGCTTGAACAAAACCTCAAACAAAAAAGCCGGTGCGATTTCTCGCACCGGCTTTCCGTATTCGGAATGATCCGATTTATCAGGCCGCCCAATCCTCAGGCAGCGTTGTAGCCGAGCACTGCCTTGACTTCGAGGAATTCTTCGAAGCCGAACTCGCCCCATTCGCGACCGTTGCCGGACTGCTTGTAGCCGCCGAAAGGCGCGTTGAGGTCGGGACCGGCGAGGTTGAGATGCACGTTGCCGGTGCGCAGACGCGAGGCGACCTTGCGGGCATGTTCGGGTTCGCCCTGCACATAGCCCGACAGGCCATAGACCGTGTCATTGGCGATGGAGACGGCGTCGTCTTCGTCCTTGTAGGGCAGGATCGCCATGACCGGGCCGAAGATTTCCTCGCGCGCGATCGTCATGTCGTTGGTGACGTCGGAGAAGATCGTCGGACGGACATAGTAGCCCTTGTTGAGACCTTCAGGCCGACCCGTGCCGCCCGTGACGAGCGTCGCGCCTTCCTCGATGCCCTTCTGGATCAGGCCCTGGATCTTGTTGAACTGAACCTCGGAAACGACCGGGCCCATGTTGATGCCGTCGGCGTTCGGATCGCCGACCTTGATCGATTCAGCGGCGGCCTTGGCGATCGCCACGGCTTCAGCCTGACGCTTGGCCGGGACGAGCATGCGCGAGGGCGCGTTGCAGGACTGGCCGGAGTTGGACATCATGCCCATGACGCTGCCGGCCACCGCCTTGTTGAAGTCGGCATCGTCGAGAACGATGTTGGCCGACTTGCCGCCGAGTTCGAGCGCGACGCGCTTGACCGTGTCGGCAGCCGCCTTGGAGACGAGGATGCCGGCGCGGGTCGAACCCGTGAAGGACATCATGTCGACGTCGGGATGCGAGGAAAGCGGGGCGCCGACGTTCGGGCCATCGCCATTGATGAGGTTGAAGACGCCGGCGGGCACGCCTGCTTCATCGAGAACTTCGGCGAAGAGATAGGCGTTGATGGGGGCGACTTCGGAAGGCTTCAGCACCATCGTGCAGCCGACGGCGAGCGCGGGCGCGACCTTGCAGGCGATCTGGTTGATCGGCCAGTTCCAGGGCGTGATGAAACCGCAGACGCCGACGGGCTCGCGGACGATGCGGGACGTGCCCTTGTCGGTTTCGAACTCGTAGTTCTTGAGCAGTTCGAGGTTGGTTGCGAAATGCGCCACGCCCATAGCGGCCTGCGCATTCATCGACAGGCCCTTCGGCGCGCCCATTTCGGACGTGATCGCCGCGGCGATTTCCGGGTAGCGCTTCTTGTAGACTTCGATGATGGCTTCCAGAAGCTCGATGCGCTCCTTCTTCGACGTCGTGGAATAGGACGGGAAAGCGGCCTTGGCGGCGGCAACCGCCTTGTTCACATCCGCGGCGCTGCCCATGCTGATCCTGGCGATGGGCTCTTCGGTGGCCGGGTTGATGACGTCTTCGGTCTTGGGGGTTGTGGGGTCAACCCATTTGCCGTTGATATAAAACTTCAGGTAATCGGTCATGTTTTCTCTCCGTTTGAAGCGTCCCGGAAGCCCTGCAAAATGATCCTTTCAGCCTGAGCGGCCAAGAGGTCGGATTGCCAGCCCCTTGTGGGGGGTGCCCGTTTGATCGGGGCATTGTTGTTTGGCAGAGAAACTGACACATAGGCTCAAGGCGGGTCCAGCCTAAAACGCCAGAAAGGAGCTTATTTCGCCGCGCACCCTAAAACTTCGGCGCGCCCCGCAAATTTCTCTGTTGCGCCGCAAAATTGACACGCTATTGAAACACTTCAGACTGGCGACGGATCAGCGCGACGAGTCGAGCTTTCGGAGACGGGCCCAAACATGTTCATTGACGGGCGGCAGGTGCCGGACGGAACCATCATAGAGACCGACCTCGCCATCATCGGCGCGGGCGCGGCGGGCATCACCATCGCGCGCGAGCTGATCGGCAGCGATATTTCCATCGCGCTGATCGAAAGCGGCGGGCTCGACTTCGAACCCGAGACGCAGGAACTCTATGAAGGCGAGAGCGTCGGCGTGCCCTATACGCTCGACACCTCGCGCCTGCGCTATTTCGGCGGCTCGACCAACCACTGGGGCGGC
>JBAQNC010000019.1:0-4475 GCA_049303435.1 Parvibaculum sp.
GCATCGCTCAGGCTGAAAAGCTTGTCCTGCCAGAAGACGTGATCCCAGCAATGGATGCCGGTCTCAAAGCCCCTCGCGGCGACAGACTGCAAAATCATGCGGTTCTTTTTCGCGATATTCGGCCCCGGCAGCACAACGCCGTTCATCAGCGTGCGCAACCCATAGGTCGAGACGACGCTGGTGCGGCTGACCTTGCTGAAGAATCCGGGCCGGAATATCCGCCGGATAGCGCGGCCCGTGTTATCCGGCCCCAGCGAAAAGAGAAACGTGGCGGGAATATCTTTGGCCGCCAGCATATCCGCCAGAGCCGACACGCCTTCACGCGTGCCGCGATCCGTATCGACATCGATCTTGATGGCCAGACGCGGTCCGCTCATGGTCAAAGGTCGCTCTGCTCCGCTGACTTCGGTTTGCCTTCGCTGAACTGGTCGATATAAAACTCGACCGTCTTGCGAATGGCGGTACGCACATTCGTGCTCGGCTTCCAGCCCAATTCGCCGATCGCCTTGATCGAGGGCACGCGCACCAGCATGTCCTGATAGCCCTTGCCGTAATAGGCGCCGCTATCCACATTGATGAGTTGCACCCTGTCGCGCACATTCTCGTAGCCGGGAAATTCGGAGACGACATCGAGCATCATCTCGGCAAGTTCGGCGATCGAAAGCTCGGCGTCCGGGAAGCCGATATTGAAGATGCGCTGATCGGCAATGCCGTCCTTGTTTTCGATGATCTTCATCAGCGCTTCGATGGCGTCATCGATATAGATGAAGCAACGCTTTTGCGCCCCGCCGTCGACAAGCTGGATTTCCTTGCCGCGCAATATATTGCCGAGGAACTGCGTCAGCACACGGGACGAGCCTTCGTTCGCCGCCATGATGTTGTCGAGCCGGGGCCCGATCCAGTTGAACGGACGGAACAGCGTGTAGCGCAGCTGACCCTTGAGCCCATAGGCATGGATCACGCGGTCGAGCAGCTGCTTGGAGCAGGAATAGATCCAGCGCTGCTTGCCGATGGGGCCGAGAACGAGATTGCTGGTCTCTTCGTCGAATTCCTCGTCCGGCGACATGCCATAGACTTCCGACGTCGAGGGAAAGACGACGCGCTTGTTGTAGCGCACGCAATAACGAACGATGGCGAGATTGGCTTCGAAGTCGAGTTCGAAAACGCGCAACGGGTCGGAGACATAGATCGCCGGCGTCGCGATGGCGACCAGCGGCAGAACCACATCGCATTTGCGGACGTGATACTCGATCCATTCCTTGTTGATGGTGATGTCACCCTCGACAAAATGGAAACGCGGATGGTCGATCGTGTCGCCCAGCTTGTCGTCGGAAAGGTCCATGCCATAGACCTCCCAATCCGTGGTCTTGAGAATTGTCTCGCTCAAATGGCTGCCGATGAATCCATTGACGCCCAGAATCAAAATCTTGAGGCTCATTCGTCCCTCTGAAGTAGGCGCCCTCTTATCACCGGCGCCACGCTGGAATTGACAAAAACGCCCTGAATCGGGTGCCTTTTTGGCCAAACGGCCTGTTCGAAGTTGGCCGTAGTCAACTTCCTTTTAGACCATACCGCAAGGGCAATTCCCCCTGAAAATCGCGGCTCAAGGTCGCCATCTGGTTAACGCCCCGGCCCACCCTTCAGAGCCATCCGCGCCGCTTGAAATACCAGTAGGGCAAAATGGCCGACACAACCATCATGCCTATGGCGATCGGATAGCCGAAGGTCCAGTTCAACTCCGGCATGACGCGGAAGTTCATGCCATACATGCTGGCGATCAGCGTCGGGGGGAGGAAGACCACAGCGGCCACCGAGAATATCTTGATGATACCGTTCTGCTCGCTGTTGATCATGCCAAGCGTGGCATCGAGCACGAAGTTGATGTTGTTGGCGAGGAAGCTCGCATGGTCGGACAAGGCCATGACGTCCCGCGAAATGGTCTTGAAGCCGCGCCCGAAATTCTTGTTGAGCTTGGTGTCCGATGGCCGCCCCAGAAAGCTGAGCAGACGCGCTATCGAGACAAGACTTTCGCGCGCCTGAGCGGTCAGCGCATGGTTGCGGCCCACGCGGCGCAACACTTCATCGAAGTCGATCTTGCCGTGTTCGGCCTCGCGCACGAAGATTTCGCCCGACAGTGTATCGAGCTGGCCCTGCACACGTTCGAGAATATCGGCGACGCGATCGACAACGGCATCGAGCAACCCGGCCAGCACCTCCTCGCCCGTGCTCGACGGCACCGAATGACGACGCGCCTTGGCGGCAAAGACGCGGAAGGGCAGCGGAGTCGCATAGCGCAGCGTCAAAAGCCGATGGCCGACCAGCACGAAAGTCACGGGCGTGCGGCCAGGTGCGGCGGTATCGGCGCCGATGATCAGCGTCGCCGTCATATAGAGAGCATTGCGTTCCTGATAGAGGCGGCTTGAGACCTCGATCTCCTGCATTTCCTCTTCGGATGGCACGTCGAGGCCCAGCGCCTCGTCGACAAACCGCTCTTCTTCCGGTGTCGGTTCCACCAGATCGATCCAGACGACTTCCTCAGGGATCACGCCATGCGGTTCTACAGGCACCGAATTCAGTGTGCCGTTCGATCTGACATAGGCAGTGATCATGGCATCTCCTCAGCAAAGCGAGTCTTACCGGCAGGTTCATTTGGCCGGATCATGCCCAGATTGTACCGCCGGGACAATCCGCAACCAGCCATTTCGCGAAACTATTCGCAAAAACGCCACGATTGCAGCCACAAAACATGTCATGAGGGCAAAATCCCCGGCCTGCGTCACAGCGTCTTCATTCGGACCAAAAGCACCGATTGGCGTGAAGCTTGTTGACTTTCGCACTGCAATAGCCCATCTACCCTCTGACTGCACTCGTGTGCGCGCTCTGCGCCGTCCCTTTTTTAGGACGCCGCCTATTCCGCGAGCCAGTCCGATCCCCTCGATCCAAGCGCGTTGGACGCGGCCAAACCCCGCGCTAAGACCGACCAGAATACTGGCCGGTACGACGTGCTTGTATGAAAGACTGATTCATTTATGACGACCTCTACCCCCCAAAACGAAAACCCCACCTTTGCCGACCTCGGCATCGTCGAACCGCTTTGCCGCGCGCTCAGCGCCGAAGGCTATGAGCACCCCACCCCCATCCAGGCGCGCACCATCCCCGCACTGCTTCAGGGTCGCGATGTGCTGGGCCTCGCCCAGACCGGCACCGGCAAGACGGCCGCCTTCGCGCTGCCGATCCTGCAAATGCTTCTCTCCGGCGAAGGCCGCCGCAACCCCAAGACAGCCAAGGCGCTGATCCTCGCGCCGACGCGCGAACTCGCCATCCAGATCGATGAAAGCCTCGCCGCTTACGGCAAGCATCTCCATCTGCGCCACACCGTCATTTTTGGCGGCGTCAACCAGTTGCGTCAGGTGAAAGCCATGGCGTCAGGCGTCGACATTCTCGTCGCCACGCCCGGTCGCCTGCTCGATCTCATGAACCAGCGCCACGTCAACCTCAACGACACGAATATCCTCGTGCTTGACGAGGCCGACCGCATGCTCGACATGGGCTTCTCGCGCGACGTCAAGAAGATCATCGCCGCCATGCCGAAGAAGGGCCGCCATTCGCTGCTCTTCTCAGCCACCATGCCCGCCTCGATCGAAGCGCTTGCCGCCGAAATCCTGAACGATCCGGTTCGCGTCGAAGTCACGCCCAAGGTCGTGACGGTCGACCGCATCGACCAGCATGTGATGTTCGTCGAACAGCGCCGCAAGCGCGAGTTGCTCGCCCGCCTGCTCGAAAACGCCGACCTCAGCCGCGTCATCATTTTCACGCGCACCAAACATTGCGCCAACCGCGTTAGCGAACAGCTTGAAAAAGGCGGCGTGCCGTCCGAAGCCATTCATGGCAACAAGTCGCAAGGCGCACGTCAACGCGCGCTCGAGGCCTTCCGTAATGGCGAGGCCCGCGTGCTTGTCGCCACCGACATCGCCGCGCGCGGCATCGACGTCGATGGCATCACCCATGTCATCAACTACGAATTGCCCAACGAACCGGAATCCTATGTCCACCGCATCGGTCGTACCGCGCGCGCCGGCGCCAGCGGCATCGCCTATTCCTTCTGCGACGGTACGGAACGGCCCTACCTGAAGTCGATCGAACGCCTGACAAAGCGTCCGCTCACCGTCTATGACACCAAGCCCTTGATCGGCGACCAGCCATCGCCCGAATTCGCCAATGAGCCGCACGAACAGCGCCGTCCCAATGGCAATCGCGGCAAACAAGGTCAGCGCCCCGGTGGCGGCAAACCCAAGCCCCGCAGCGCCGCCAATTCCAACGCCAAACCCGGCGGCAACCGTAACCACGGCGGCAAACCTTCGGGCGACGCACGTAGCGACACGGGCGGACGCCCCGACGCCATCAGCCGCAACCGTCCCGGCAGCAAGGCGCGCAAACGCATCCATTCAGGCGGCGCGCACTGATCACGCCAGCAC
>JBAQNC010000020.1:0-2155 GCA_049303435.1 Parvibaculum sp.
CGTCAGAGCAGGTCAAGCTTTGTGTCTGTCGCCTATGTTCATTTGTGCCGAAGGCTTGCGGCGCGGCGAGCTTGTCTCCGTGCTGGACGAATGGGAGACCGAGCCACTGACGCTGCATGTCATCTATCCGCATGCGCATCATCTTTCCGCCAAGGTTCGCGCTTTTGTCGATTTTGCGGTCGAGGAATTCGGTCCGGGCAAGGCGCCCTGGTTGATGGACGTGAAGTCGTCTGTCAGCTCCAAGCGAAAATAAAAGGCGCGGAGCCTTTTGAGCGCCGCGCCTGTTTCTGTTTTCGTTCAGAGCCGGATTATACGGGTTCCCACGTGAAGACCGAGGCGGTGGCGCCGAGGTCCGTGTAGCCGCCTTCCATCGCGGGGATGGCGTGGCTGAGGATGGTTTCCGGTGTCCAGCCGTCGATGCGTGCGACGCTCTTGACCGGGCGGGGCTGCGAGAAGAGAACGATCTCATTGCCGCGAACGGAGAAGATCTGGCCGCTTGTCTTGCATTCGGGCGAGGCCAGCGCGACGGAGAAATTCGCGACCTGCTCGGCGCGCATCGCATTCTTCATGCGTTCGACGCGCTGGGCGGAAGCTTCGTCCTTCACCGGGATCGTCGCGATCATGCGCGTCCAGGCGAAGGGCGCGATGATGTTGGAGCGGACGTTCTTCGACGCGCCTTCCATGGCGATGATGCGCGACAGACCGGCTATGCCCATCTTGGCGGCGGCGTAGTTGGCCTGACCGATGTTGCCAATGAGGCCCGAGGTCGAGGTGAAGAGGACGAAGCTGCCCTCCTGCTGTTCGCGGAAATGGTTCACGGCCGCGCGGGTGATGTTGTAGCTGCCCTTGAGATGGACTTCGAGGACGGCGTCCCAGTCTTCGTCGGGCATCTTGTGGAACATGCCGTCGCGCAGGATACCGGCGGGGCTGATGATCGAGTGCAGGCCACCGAATGTGTCCATCGCCTGGGCGATCATGTTCTCGGCGCCGGACTTCACGGCCACGCTGTCGGAATTGGCGACGGCCTCGCCACCGGCGGCCTTGATTTCGTCGACGGTCTTCTGGGCCGCCGAGGCATTGCCTTCGTCGCCGCCCTTGACGCTGCCGCCAAGGTCGTTGACGACGACTTTCGCGCCCTGTTTGGCCGCAATCATCGCGCATTCCTTGCCGATGCCGCCTGCAGCGCCTGTGATCAGCACCACCTTGCCTTCAAGAATTCCCATGAGATCGTCTCCCTTGATTTATGTCCCGACTGTTGGCGGGCAAGTTAGCCCAGGCGGGCAGGGAGGTTCCAGCATTTTTCGAGGGCCTCGCCTTACACATTTGCTTTACGCACGGGTTTGCTCATGCTATCGGGCATGCCTTCGGATTGGGTGCGCTCGCCATATGGCGGCTTCTCAGGAAATGGACATGACGCAGAGCCTGCTTCAGCGACGACGAATGGGCCTCGAGGATTTCGCGATCCTCAGCTTGGCGCACGCTTGCGTCGTCGAACTCGTCAGGGCTCACTGAAGCTGCGCGAGTTTTGCGGCGGGTGCCCATCACCTTTCAGGTTCTCATGATCCCGTCCGAAAGACATGTCCATGTTTGAAATCCTCCACGAACGGCCCGAACACGCGGCCGATATCGAAGCGCTCCTCGACCTCTCCTTCGGGCCGGGACGCTATGCCAAGGCCGCGCAACGTTTGCGCGAGGGCAACCAGCCGATCCCGGAACTTTGCTATGTCGCCTTTCAGGGCGAGGGCGCGGAGCGTCGTCTCGTCGGTTCGCTCACCTTCTGGCCGGTGAATATCGGTGGCGTGCCCGGTCTCATGCTTGGGCCACTTGCGGTTGTTCCTGCCATTCGTGGGCAGGGCGTGGGCATCAATCTGATGAAGCGTGGCCTGGAAGATGCGAAAGAGATGGGCTACCGGCTCGTCATTCTTGTCGGCGACCAGAACTATTATGTGAAAGTCGGTTTCGGTCCGGTGCCGCCCGGACGGCTTACCATGCCTGGCCCGGTCGATCCTTCGCGGCTTCTCTTTCGCGAACTTGATATGGGCGCTTTCGGCCATGCGCATGGTTCCATCACGAAGCCCGTCTTATAGTCTTCTATCGATTTGATCCTGTACTCGACGCAGTAAGGGAGGCTTTGAACAATGGACGATTGGAAACT
>JBAQNC010000021.1:0-6217 GCA_049303435.1 Parvibaculum sp.
CTTCTATGCCCGCCGCCTGAAATCCATTGGCTGGGTCGTAGGCCCGGTCGAAAAGATTATTGACCTTGCCGCTGACGGAAAGCCAGTCGTTGAAACGGTGCGTTACGGAAATATTGGTGACGGCATATCCGGTCTGCTTGCCGTAAAGGTCCGGATAGACCCCGTCACGCAGCACGTCCATATAGGCCCCCACCCATAGCACTTCGCCTCCAAGCGTCGTGTTGTCGGTGACATTCCAGTTTGTCACGAAATCCACCTGATGGCGAGGGCGGCGCAGGCGCGGCTCGACCGTCGTCGCGTCGACCACCGTGAACGTATAGGTGACGCGCGCATGGACATTTGCCAACGGCTGTACGTCGATGAAGCTTTCCAGCCCATGTGTCTTGTAGGAAGTCACATTGACGCTCGTCGATGTCGAGAAGGTGGGGTAGACGACAACGATGCCGTTTTCGATCTGGTTGTTGAACCAGGTTGCGCCCAGCTTGAGATCGCCATCAAGGAAACCTTGCTCGATGCCGACGTCCCAACTCTTGCTTTTCTCCGCCTTGAGCGAGGGATTGCCTTCATAGGTGCCCGGCCCATAGCTCGAGACATAGGGTGAGAAGCCATAGCGCTGATAGAGCGACGGCACCTTGAAACCGGTGCCATAGCTTGTTGTCAGTCGCGTATCCGTTTGCGGCAGATAGAATCCCGGCGTCACCGTGTAGCTGAAATAATCGTCGAATTCAGCGGGCATGTCATAGCGACCGCTCACCAGCACGAAGAAGTTTTCTCCGAAGGTCTGGTGGTCCGATGCCGACACGGAGTAGGCGCTCGCCGTTGCGTTGGAGTTCGGATACTGGATATAGCCGCCGCCAAAGTCGCGATAGCCATTTTCATTCAACTCGTCATGCGAATAGCCGCCGCCCACATTCAGCATGTTCGACTCAGTGAGGTTGAAGCTGTTGTCGAACTGGATGCCGATATGGGAGCCGACATCGTTGACGTTTTCATCGTTGTAAAGCATCACCGGATCGGGATGGTCGGTCGTGTTGGTCTTGTAATGGGTATAGCCGACCGAGAGTTTCGGCAGCCAGAACCCGTCCATGAACCGACCGGCAATATCGCCCGACAGGAACAATTGTCGGGTGCGCGAGCTGTTGGCAAGGTTCTGGTAGATCGGGTTGTAGGCCAGATCGGAGCCGCCTTCATCGAGATCGGTGATTGCATCCGTGTACTGGATGAAGGCGGACGCCGTCAGTTGCTCGTTGAGTCGGCTATTGAACTGGCTGGACAGCGAAACATTCTCGTTGCCATCCTTTTCCTTGGCTGCGCCCAGTCGCAAGCGGGCAGGAGTGATGTCGCTGCCGTCCGTCGCGTGACGGGCCATGGAGACATAGTAGCTGGTCTTGCCGAACTGGCCACCTGTCTGGGCGCTGGTGTTGAGCGTACCCAGCGTTCCCGCTTCCACCTGAAGGGTTGTCTTCGGCGCTTCTTCGCCGGTCTTGGTGATGATGTTGATGACGCCGGCCATGGCCTGGCTGCCATAGAGCGCGCTTTGTGCGCCGCGCACCACTTCGATGCGCTGCACATTGTCGAGCGTGCCATAGGCGAAGTTGAAGGCGTTGTCGGGCGAGGAGGGATCGCTGATCGGCTGGCCGTTCAGCAACACCAGTACATGATTGGAATTCATGCCGCGCATGAACACCTTGGTCAGGCTGCCAGCGCCGCCGCTTTGGACGACCGTCATGCCTGGCACGCCTTTCAGCGCTTCGGGCAGCGTACGATATTGATGCGCCTTGATCTCGTCAGCGGTGATGATGGTGAACGAGCTGGCGACTTCCTTGGTCGGCAGCGGTTGCGCGCCCGCAGTGATCAGCAATTCCGGCGTTGTGATGGTCTGATCGGATGCGTAGGCCGGGGCGGCGATCGCGCCCAGAGCCAGTGTCAGCACGGCGATATGACGTGCCCTCTGTGTCGAGTTCATTGTGAACCCCCTCATGTCTTGCGCGGCCAACCCCGGCCGCAAGGACCGGTGACATGAAGGCGAGCAAATGAGGCAGGGTCCGGAGCAGAGGACGCGTCAGGGACAATGCCACGAGGGAGAGAGCCCGCACCGCGACGCGAAACCTGCCGCGTCACCTGTTGCGGAAAACCGCCCCGTTGACACACCCCGGTCCCCGGCAGATGACGCGCTCCATGGCAGGTCTCCTGGCTCACGGGTCGTCGGCCTTGTTCCGCCTTCCCGTCATGCTGGTCACCTGATCGGGTGACGCGCATGACAGTGGCTTTCGTGGAACCGGGCCTCGCCGCTTACAGTTGCGGGGGCAGCCAGGGCATTGGCTCGAGTCTTTTGGACCCTTGCCTCACCCTGTTCCCTCTTGCCTCCCTTGATTGCAGCCATGCTGCATCGCGGGAACCATCAAGCAGGGCGCATCATAGAAACGATGTGCGTTATGTCAAATCGGTGATTTTCGCCGGGTTGGGAGGGACCACAGAAACGAAAAACGGCCCTCCCGCTTGGGGAAAGGCCGCTTTTGGCGTTCATCCGGGTCCTGGTAGCCCGTCTCTCGGATTGGTCGGAGTGAGAGGATTCGAACCTCCGACCCCCTCGTCCCGAACGAGGTGCGCTACCAGGCTGCGCCACACTCCGTTCCAATACGAGGCGGCGTTATAACCCCCTGACATGCCGCCCGCAAGGCCCCAACTCAGGTCATTTTTGCCCTTTCGGGTCGGTTGCGCCGCCGCCACGTTGTCGCTATCTTCCGCCCCGTTTCGTGGATCGATCCCTGATTGTTCGCGTGACCCTGCTGGGGCGTCGCCAAGTGGTAAGGCAACGGATTTTGATTCCGTCATTCGGAGGTTCGATCCCTCCCGCCCCAGCCAGATCTCCCTTTAATTGACGATTTTGTTGCAGTCCTTCGCAAGGCTGGCAAGCTCGCCTGAGCGGCGCTAGACTTCGGTCTAGTTATGGGCTGGGGCCCATCGCCGAGGGAGGCCATCGATGTCTGAAAATACCCCGATCACGAGGCAGGACTATACGCGCAGCAATGCCGAGCTTGCGGCGAAATGGAAGATCGACGTCAACCGCGACCCTTATGACATCCCGCTCGGCGAACTCGATCCCGCCCATGACGATCTCTTCGCCGCGAACAAGACGCTTCCCTATTTCGAGCGCCTGCGGAAGGAAGACCCGGTCCATTTGTCCGAGAGCGGACCCTATGGCCGCTACTGGTCGGTCACGAAATACGAAGACATCATGGCGGTCGATACCAACCATAAAGTCTTCTCGTCTGACATCCGCCATGGCGGTATCCGCCTTGGCGGTCAGCGCATCGAGGGCGAGCCGGATCCGCTGACCTATCTGCCCATGTTCATCATGGAAGATCCGCCCAAGCACGACGAGCAGCGCAAGGCGGTGATGCCCATGTTCCAGCCGCAAAACCTGCACGATCTCGAGCCGCTGATCCGCGAACGCGCGGGCATCATTCTGGACGAACTGCCGCGCGGAAAGGAGTTCAACTGGGTGCGTCAGGTTTCGGTCGAGTTGACGGGTCGCACGCTGGCGACACTTTTCGATGTGCCACAGGAAGACCGCCACAAGCTCATCCATTGGTCAGACACCGTCGAGCGCCTTGGCGATCCCGAATATTTCGCGACACCGGAAGAAGGCTTCAAGGAACTCTGGAACTGCTGGGAATATTTCGATGCCGTCTGGAAGGAAAGACTTTCGCGCAAGGTGCCGGGCAGCGATCTCATTTCACTGCTGGCTCGCAGCGAGTCGACCAAGAACATGCCGCCGAACGAATATCTCGGCAACATGCTGCTCCTGATTGTCGGTGGCAATGATACGACGCGCAATTCGATCACCGGCGGCGTACTCGCACTCAATCAAAATCCGGACGAGTATAAAAAACTCCATGACAATCCCGGCATCATCCCGAACATGGTGTCCGAGATCATTCGCTGGCAGAGCCCTGTCGCTCATATGTGCCGCACCGCGTTGGAGGATACGGAACTTCGCGGCAAGAAGATCAAGAAGTGGGACAAGGTTGCCATGTGGTACGTCTCGGGCAATCGCGACGATGAGAAGATCAATCGCGCCAACGAATTCCTGATCGACCGCGAAGGTGCGCGTCATCACCTTTCCTTCGGTTTCGGCATCCACCGTTGCGTCGGCAATCGCGTCGGCGAAATGCAGTTGCGCATTCTCTGGGAAGAAATACAGAAGCGGTTCAGGAAAGTCGAAGTCGTGGGCGAGCCCAAATATCTCCGCTCGAACTTCATTCGTGGCATCACCGAGTTGCCGGTGATCGTGCACAGCCACTAGAAATGGTTATGGGCTGGCGAGGCCGAACCTCGCCAGCCTCCCCTGTCTCACCGAGGCGGCATGCGGATCGCGCCATCGAGTCGGAAGGCCTGTCCGTTCGCATAGCTGTTGCGCACGAGTTCCAGCACGAAGCTGCCGAATTCCTCCGGCTTGCCAAGGCGTTTGGGGAAGGGCACAGAGGCGGCCAATCCCTGCAGCACTTTGGCGGGCGCGCCGAGCATGGGCGGTGTGGCAAAGATACCGGGCATGATCGAGTTCACGCGAATGCCGAGATCCATCAGATCGCGCGCCATGGGCAGCACGAGACCGTTGACGCCCGCCTTGCCCGAACCATAGCCGATCTGGCCCATCTGCGCGTCTTGTGCAGCGGCCGATGAGGTGAGGGTGATGACGCCGCGCTCTCCATCTTCCAGCGGTTCAAGCTCCGCCATACCTAGCGCGCAGAGCGACGCCATGCGATAGCTCGCCACCAGAATGCCCTTGATCGAATATTCGTAGTCTTCGGTCGGATAGCGGGTGAACTTGCCCGTCTCCTTGTCGCGCCCGACGGTCTTCTTGCGTCCGCGCGAGGTCTGGGCGCAATGCACGAGAATGCGTTCCTGTCCGTGTTTTTTGCGCGCCGCCGCCAGACCTTCGATGACGTTTTCTTCGCTGGTAATATCGACCTTGCAGAAAAGTCCGCCGATGGATTTCGCGACTTCCTCGCCCTTCTCTTCATTGAGATCGAAGATCGCGACCTTGACGCCTGCCTGTCCTAGTGCAATCGCGCTGGCGCGGCCCAATCCCGATGCGCCGCCGGTCACGATGGCGGCAGTTGTGTTATCGATGAGCATGGTTGTTCCTCCCCTGGATTTTGTTCTGAAACGCTGCGCCGCGTCTCATTGTTTGCATTAAGGCTAATGCATTTGCCTTGGGGAGAAAAAGCGTATCGGTTTGCCGTAGCGTCATCCGTGATATTGAGGAGCAATCAGAATCGGATTTCGTATTCGATCACGCTCTTGAGCGTGCCCGACGCTGTCGCGCTCGTCATGCCGAACAGATATCCGACATTGTATTTCAGCTTGCCTGGCAGCCAGCCGAGATGTCGGAACCTACCCTGTATTGCAGGCCCCATCATGTGCTCCTGACGGTTGGGGGAGTCGAAATTATTGATGGCACCGAGATTGCCATAGGCCTCGATGGCGGGCTCGAAACTTTCCATCAACCGCCAGCGTTCCTGCAGCCGATAGGTCAGCGCGACGCCGCTTGCCGCATGCGGCCCCAATTGACGTTCGAAGATCAGATTGGCGGTCGTCGATGTGCGTCCGATGTTTTTCGCGACGATCGGACCGAACGCTAATTCGTCGGCGTCATTGTTGCGGTCGCGCACATGTTCGTATTCGACGAGAAATCCCAGATCGACGAAATATTGGTTGCGCTCGCTCAGCTGAAAGCGGTTTTCCCATTCGGTCGCATCGAAATGCGTCTTGCCGCCAGGGCTCCGCTTCCACCCGCCATAGATTTCGGTTGCCCAGAAATCCGTAACCCCATAGGCGAGGCCGATCTTGTGTTTCTGTTCGTTGTCTTGCGCCGCGTTGCTGTCGAAGGTCCGGTATCCTTGATATTCGATTTCTACCTCTCCCTTTTCGACATAGGGCGAATAGACCTTGATCGCAGAGGCCTGGGCCGCACTGCTGATGAGTACGCATGACGCCAACGCGCCCGCAATTGAAAGCCCGGACCGGCGGCGAAATGAGGGACTGGCGTAGAGAACGGATGCGGGCATTTGAGGCTTCCTTGCGACTAGAGCACTTTCTATGAACGCAGAGTCGGTTTTGGGATTCCCGCAATGAGGCTTGTCTGATTCACTGCTCCTTGTGATTTGCATGGAGAAGATGATGACGAGGAGCCTGAGCGCCGACCTTCGTG
>JBAQNC010000022.1:0-8055 GCA_049303435.1 Parvibaculum sp.
GCGTTGGCCGATTGAAGTTGCGCTTCGGCGCGGCGAATGTCGGGCCGACGCACAAGCAGGCTCGAAGGTTGGCCTACGGCAATCGTCGGAAGCGTCAGCATGGCCGTGCCTTCCGTTTTCACTGTGAAGCCTTCCGGTGCGCGACCCAGCAATATCGCCAGCGCATTGCGGTTGGAATTGAGCTGATCCTCGATGGTGGGAATGCCCGCCTGAATGGTCGCCACATTGGCGCGCTGCTGCGCCAGATCGAGCGCCGAGATCGCGCCGAACTTGTAGCGCTGCTCGACAAGATTAAGTATTTCGAGCGCCGCTTTCAGGGAGTCCTGCGTAATAGTCAGCCGGTCCTTCAGCGTCAGCACATTGAAATAGGTCGTGGCAACTGATGACTGGATGAGCAGCACGGTGGCGTCATGGTCGAACTGTGTGGCCCGGAAACTTGCCTCTGACGCCGCGCTCTGTGCGCGATACTTGCCCCAGAGGTCCAGCGCATAGCTGATCGAAAGATCGCCTGACGCGCTTCTCGTATTGCTTTTCAGATTGTTGCTGCTGTCCGCGCCCGTGGCGCTGCCGCTGGCACTGACTTGGGGCAGAAGAGATGAATTGGTGGAACGCAATGCGCCCTGCGCCTGATCGATCCGCGCGAGCGCCGCCGCGATATCGAGATTGTTGGCGAGGGCGTCCGTCATCAGCGCTTCAAGCTCGGGGGCCTTGAACGCTGTCCACCAGTCGGCTGCCACCGTCGCCTTGCTGTCGGTCTTGGCGGCGCCATCGAAGGCGGCAGGTGCGCCCATCGCGGGCCGCTCGTAGTCGGGGATCAGCGAGCAGGCGCCGAGCATCGCGGAAAGCGCGATCATGCTGGCGGCTGAACGAAGCGAGCGATGGACGAGATACATTTCAGATTTCCTATTCAGAGGCGAGTGCGACAACGGGGTCGAGATTTGCCGCCTTGCGAGCAGGGAGATAGCCGAACAACAAGCCTGTGAAGAAGGCACAGGAAAACGCAAATAGCGTCGGCGACGCGGAATAGACGACTGGCAGCCCGAATACGCCACATATCGCAGCCGTCACAAACCCGCCAGCCACGCCGATAATCCCGCCAACGCCGCAGACGACCAGCGCTTCGGTATTGAACTGCAGCATGATGTCGGATTGTCTTGCGCCTGTCGCCATGCGAATGCCGATTTCCCTCGTCCGCTCCGTGACGCTGACCAGCATGATATTCATCACGCCGATGCCGCCTACAAGGAGCGAAATTGCCGCAACCGAGCCCAGCAGCACTGTGAGCGTGTTCTGTGTCTCCGTCGCGGCTTCCAGAATGGAAGCGGTATTGCGGACCTGAAAATCCTCCGCGCCGTGCCGGACCTTGAGCGTGGAGATAATCCTTTCCTGCGTGGAATCAATAGTGCCGGAATCCGCCACCTTGACCGATATGCTGCTGACAAACTGATTGCCGAAGAGCCGCATATAGCCGGTCGAAAGAGGCACAAATACGACATCGTCCTGATCGCGCCCAAAGCTCGTCGCGCCTTTGGAGGCCAATATGCCGACCACCTCGAAAGGCACATTTTGCACCAGTATATATTTGCCCAAAGGATCTTCCCCGTCGGGAAAGAGGATCTTCGTCACCGTCGTGCCCAGCACGACCACGGGCGCATAGCCGTCCACATCGGCCTTGGAGAAAAAACCACCTTCGGCCATCGTCCAGTCATGGGCGGTGGTGTAGTCGGGCCAAGTGCCGTTTGCTTGCGTGCGATAGTCGATATTGCCGTATCGCACCGTCACGCTGGTCGAGCGTTCGGGCACGGCGGCCACGACATTGGGAAGCCCGTTGATGGCTGTCGCGTCCGATGGCTTGAGCGTTGCTACATCACCTGTGGACCGCATGCCAGGCGCACCAGGGCGGATCAGCAGGAGATTGGTCCCCATCGCCGAAATGCGTTCCAGCACATTCGCCTTGCTGCCATTGCCAATGGCGAGCATCGCCACCACCGCGCCGACGCCGATGACCACGCCAAGCAGCGTCAGCGCGGTGCGAAACACATTCATGTGCAGCGAGCGAAACGCCATCTTGATGGCTTCGCCGAACTCGCTGCCGAAAAGGCCTTTCCGGCGCGCGGCAAAGCGTGTCGTTGTCACGGTCTCTCGTGGTCGGGCAGGGGCATGGCCTGTGTCCTCGACAAGCTTGCCGTCGGCCAGCCGGATGAGCCTGTTGGCTGCGGCCGCCACTTCCGCGTCATGGGTAATGAGCAGCACGGTCCGTCCTTCGGCATTGAGTTCGCCGAGCAGTGTCAGCACTTCTGCGCCGCTCTGGCTGTCCAGCGCGCCCGTCGGCTCGTCCGCCAGAATGACCGACGCATCGTTCATCAGCGCCCGGGCGATGGAGACGCGTTGCTGCTGTCCGCCCGAAAGCTGTGTCGGTTTGTGCCCGCCGCGGTCGCCGAGGCCGAGCCGCGCGATCAATGCGCCCGCCCGCGAGAGCCGCTGCGCCTGAGGCATGCCCGCATAGACCGCGGGCAGCTCGACATTCTCCGTCGCCGTCATGGTCGGCAGCAGATTGTAACGCTGGAATATGAAGCCGAATGTGTCGCGTCGCAGGGCCGCCAGCTCGTCGGAATCGAGCGTCGCGATGTCGATGCCATTGACCAGATATTGTCCGGCGCTCGGCCTGTCGAGACAGCCAAGGATATTCATGAGCGTGGACTTGCCGGAGCCCGACTGGCCCATGATGGCGACGAACTCGCCCGCCTCGATGGTCAGCGACACATCGTCAAGCGCGCGCACTTCCGTTTCGCCGGTCACATAGGTCTTGTTGACGTGGTGTATTTCGATGAGAGGTCGGCTCATAGCATTGCGCCTCTGCCCCCGCCGAGCCCGCCGCTATTGGTGCGCGTGCTGCCGTTGGAGCTTTGCACGCCCGTCACCACCTCGTCGCCGACCTTCAAGCCGGAAAGCACTTGCGCCGAAAGGCGGTTCTGCAAGCCGATCTTCACGATGCGCGTCTTGGGGCTTCCACCTTCCATCACGCTCACACGATAACTTTTTTCATCGCCATTCTGCGCGGGCTTCAGTGCGGTTACGGGCACAAGCGGCACGTCGGTCGCTTCGCCCAGCACAAAGAAGACCTGCGCCGTCATGCTCGTCATCAACGCCTTGTCCGGGTTCTTGATGTCGATCAGCGCGTTGTAGAGGATGACATCGTTGATCGTTTCCGGCGTCGGCAGGATTTGCCGAACGGTCGATCGCCACTTGCGCTCAGGCATGCCGAGTGTCGTGAAATAGACGGGCATGCCGGGCTTGAGCTTGCTCACATCGGCCTCCGCCACCTGGGCTTTCACCGTCATCGTGGTGAGATCGGCGATCTGCAGGATCGTCGGCGCGGATTGTCTGCTGTTCAGCGTTTGTCCCTGCAACGTCGTTTGCGAGGTGACGGTGCCGACCATAGGCGCATAGATTTTCGTATAGCTGAGATTGGCGAGATCGCCGTCGAGCGTCGATTGCGCTTTTTCAAGCTGGGCTTTTGAGGCTTCGATATTGGCGGCATAGAGTTTCACCTGCGCCGCGCTGGTCTCCGCCGTGTCCTTGCTCACCGCATTGTTCTTCAGCAATTGCTGATTGCGCCGGTTCTGAATTTGCGCCAGCGCCAGTTGCGCCTGCTGGCCTTTGATTTGCGCTTGAAGGTCTTTCATGCTCGCCCTGTCTGCGGCGACGGTGGATTCATAGACAGTGGGATCGACCTCGGCGAGCAACTGCCCCTTGGTGACGAGATCGCCGATCTCGACATGCACCTTTTCGAGCGTACCCGAGACCTGCGCGCCGACATCGACATAGTTCTTGGGTTCAAGCGAGCCGAGCGCCGTCACCGATTGCTCGATGTCGCCCCTGGTCACCAGCACCGTCTTGTAGGTGGTCTCGGTGCCGCCGAAAAAATAGCTCGTGCCGATGGCGACGCCGACAAGGACCACGACAATCGCGGCCATGCGCCAGCGCCATTTGACGGGGATGCGGCTTAACGCGGGCGTGAGAGCCTGCCGCCGGGTCGGTACTTCAGATAGCTGGTCCATCGTCTGCCAATTCATTTCGCGTGGCCGTCCCCATTTTATTCTACGTCACCTGAGGGCCAATCCGTCGCCGCTTTGCGTAAAAAAGGCGGGCCAAAGCTTTTTTTGCTTCGGCCCGCCGCCATATCGGTTCAATTGGCTATCGATTAGTCGAGCTTCACCATGCGCTTGCCGACATTCTCGCCCGCCAGCAGCCCGATCAGCGCCTGTGGCGTGTTCTCGATGCCGGTCAGAATGTCCTCGCGCACCTTGATCTTGCCCGCCTGCACCCACGAATGAAGATCGGCCAGCGCCTCGGCGCGCTTGTCATTAAAATCTGTAAGGATAAAGCCCTGCATCGTCAGACGTTTCACCACGATGAGGCCGGGAATGCCGCGCGGTCCATGCGCCGGCGCCGCGCCATCATATTGCGAGACGGCCCCGCAACAGGCGATGCGACCGTAGTTGTTCATGTTGAAAAGCAGCGCTTCGAGAATATCTCCGCCGACATTGTCGAAATAGACATCGACGCCCTTGGGCGCCGCTGCGCGCAGCGCCTTGCCGACGGCTTCCTTCTTGTAGTTGATGGCATGGTCGAAGCCGAGTTCCTTGGTGAGCAGCGCGCATTTCTCGTCGCCACCCGCAATGCCGATCACCGTGCAGCCCTTGAGCTTGGCGATCTGCCCGACGATGGAGCCGACCGATCCCGCCGCCGCCGAAACGACGACTGTGTCGCCTGCCTTGGGCTTACCCACGTCGAGGAGTCCGTGATAGGCGGTAAGCCCGGCAATGCCATAGACGCTGAGGAGATGGCTCAGCGGTTCCATGTGTTCCATCTTTTGAAGCTGCTTGGCGGGCAGGGCGGCATATTCCTGCCAGCCCGTATCGCCGAAGACGATATCGCCCGCCTTGAGGTCCGGCGATTTGCTTTCCACGACCTCGGCGATAGCGCCGCCTGCCATGATCGTGCCGGCCTCCACAGCCGAGCGATAGGTCGCCCCCTGCATCCAGGCGCGGTTGGCGGCGTCCAGCGAGATGAGCTTCACCTTGACGAGCGCTTCGCTCTCTTTGGGGGCAGGGATTTCACCCACATTGAGCTTGAAGTTGCTGGCGGCGAGTTTCCCTTTTGGGGTTTCCACCAGAAGAATCTGTTTATTTGTCCCTGTGGACATGTCTCTCTCCCTGAAATTTTCTCCCCGACGCGAGGGAATATTGCTTTGCGCCGACCATATCGGGATTAACGGCCTTCTGCACCCCGTCTGCGACCTCTTCTCCCTGCCTATTGTTCACAAAGCCGCCAAAGGCTAGAAACGCTTGGGCTCAACTCCCGGACTCAAGGCCAGATGACTGACAAACTCCGCATCGCGCTTGCTCAATTGAACCCCACCGTGGGCGATATTGAAGGCAATCTCCAAAAGGCTATCGCGGCGCGCCGCGAGGCATCGCTGGCCGGTGCCGATCTGGTCGTCTTTCCGGAACTCTATCTGGTCGGCTATCCACCTGAAGATCTTGTCCTGAAGCCCGCCTTCCAGCGCGCCGCCGCCGAGGCCGTCGCCGAGATGGCGCTCCAGACATCCGATGGCGGGCCCGCCGTTCTCATCGGCGCGCCCTGGATGCATGAAGACAAGCTGATGAACGCCGTCCTCTATCTCGACGCAGGCGAGATCAAGGGCCACACCTTCAAGGTCGAGCTTCCCAATTACGGCGTCTTCGACGAGCCTCGCGTTTTCGAGGCAGGCAACCCGCCCGGCCCCTTCAACATTCGCGGCGTGCGCATCGGCGTCCCCGTCTGCGAAGACATCTGGTATCCTGATGTCGTCGAATGCCTTGAAGAAACGGGCGCGGAAATCCTGCTCGTCCCCAATGGCTCGCCCTATGACGCCGCCAAGTTCGACGCCCGCACCCAACTTGTCCTCTCGCGTATCCGCGAGAGCGGTCTGCCGCTGGCCTATGTCAATCAGATCGGCGGGCAGGACGAACTGGTCTTCGACGGCGCCTCTTTCGTCATCAATGCCGATTTCAAACTCGTCGTGCAGATGCCCGCCTGGGCCGAGAGGGTGACGATAACCGACTGGACCCGAACCGACAGCGGCTGGGCCTGCGAGCCTGGCGAAATGACGCTGGTAGAGGAGGGGCTCGAGTCCGTCTATCTCGCGTTGGTGCAGGGCCTGCGTGACTATGCTCGCAAGAACCGCTTTCCCGGCGTCGTGCTTGGTCTCTCCGGCGGCATCGACAGCGCGCTTGTTGCCGCTATTGCCGCCGACGCGCTCGGACCCGACAAGGTCCACTGCATCATGCTGCCTTATCGTTACACGTCCGACATCAGCATCACCGACGCCGAGGCCTGTGCCAAGGCGATCGGTGTGCGTTATGACACGATCCCGATCGAGGAACCGGTCGCAGGCTTTACATCGACGCTGAGCAAACTCTTTGAAGGTACCCAGTCCGACACGACGGAAGAAAATCTCCAGTCGCGTTCGCGCGGCGTCATCCTCATGGCGGTGTCCAACAAGTTCGGCAATCTTGTCCTCACCACAGGCAACAAGTCCGAAGTCTCGGTCGGCTATGCCACGCTCTACGGCGACATGAATGGTGGCTTCAATCCGATCAAGGACATCTATAAGCTGCGGGTCTTCGCGCTCGCCCGCTGGCGCAACGCTAACCGTCCGGCAAGTTGCCTCGGCAACGATGGTATCGTCATTCCCGAACGCATCATCACGCGGCCGCCGTCCGCCGAGCTTCGTCCCGACCAGAAGGACGAGGATTCGCTGCCGCCTTACGAAATCCTCGACGGCATACTTGATGGTCTTGTCGAAAAGGAAATGTCGATCCGCGACATCGTTGCGCTCGGCTATGACCGCAATGTCGTCAAGCGTATCGAACACCTCCTCTATATTTCCGAATACAAGCGTCGACAAGCGGCCCCCGGCGTCAAGATTTCCGCGCGCAATTTTGGTCGCGACCGCCGCTATCCCATCACCAATGGATTCCGCGATGTTGATTGAAGCATCGACAAGAAAATGACCAGTAAACCCGTCACCGTCCGCTTCGCGCCCAGTCCCACCGGCTCTCTCCATGTCGGCAATATCCGCGCCGCGTTGTTCAACTATCTCTACGCCAAACGCAATGGCGGGCGCTTCCTGCTGCGCATGGACGATACGGATGACGAGCGCTCGACGCAGGAATTCGCGCTGGGCATCGAAATCGATCTCACCTGGCTCGGCCTCACCCACGATCTCTTCGCGCGCCAGTCCGATCGCATTGCCGAATACGAAGCTGCCGCCGAAAAGCTGAAAGCCTCGGGTCGTCTTTATCCTTGCTACGAAACGGCAAACGAGCTGGAACGTAAACGCAAGCGCCAACTCGCGATGAAGAAGCCGCCGGTCTATGATCGTTCGGCCCTGAAACTCGCCGATGATGAAAAGCGCGCCCTCGAAGCCGAAGGCCGCAAGCCCCATTGGCGATTCAAGCTCTCCGATGAAGACACGTCATTCGACGACCTCATTCACGGCCCCACGCGCATAGACCCGCGCTCTCTCTCCGACCCGGTTCTCATCCGCGAGGATGGACGTTTCCTCTACACATTGCCGAGTGTCGTGGACGACGTCGATTTTGGTATCACCCATGTCATCCGCGGTTCAGACCATGTGACGAACACGGGCGTTCAGGTCCAGATCACCCGCGCGCTGGGCGCGACGCCGCCCATCTTTGCGCATTACTCGCTTCTGCTGGCCGAAGATGGCAGCCCGCTCTCGAAGCGCAGGGATGCCGACTTCACCATCGCCGCCTTGCGCCATTCCGGTCTTGAGCCCATGGCGGTGAACGACTTGCTCGCGCGTCTCGGCACTTCCGATCCGGTCGAGGCCGTATTGACGCTCGACGAACTCGCGCATGGTTTCGACATTTCTCACCTCGGCCGCGCCGACATCCGTTTCGATCCCGCCGACCTCGCCAAGATGAACGCCGCTCTGCTGCACAAGATGCCCTATGCGGATGTGAAATCGCGTCTGGCGGGGAA
>JBAQNC010000023.1:0-1711 GCA_049303435.1 Parvibaculum sp.
GCTGGAGCGTATGCCACCCTATTTATTAACGTCTTCCCCGCCCTAAAAGACGGGGAAGACGTCATGTGGTGGTTTTGGATCGCGCAATCCAAAAATGGCAGGCAGGGGGTTGAATGGCAGTAGTTTACAGACTACATTATGCCAGTGATTGAGCTAAAACAGACCGAGACCTTCGCGAAGTGGGAATCTCGCCTCCGGGACAAGCGCGCCAGGACCGTCATTGCCACACGGTTGGCGCGACTGGCCCACGGGTTGCCGGGGGATGTGGAGCCTGTGGGGGAAGGCGTCAGCGAACTGCGTATCCACTACGGCCCGGGTTACCGCATCTACTTCCAGCAGCGTGGCGACATCTTGATTGTGCTGCTCTGTGGTGGCGATAAAAAAACACAGGCCCGGGACATCGCCACAGCAAAGAAGCTGGCGAAAGAATGGAGTGCACCAAATGGCTGAAAAACTGACGAATTATGATCCAGCGGCCGCGCTGGAGGACGATGAAGAAATCGCGGCGTTCATGGCCGACGCCTTTGAAACCGGTGATGCCGGCTACATTGCACGCGCGCTTGGTATCGTCGCGCGCGCCAAGGGCATGACGCAGATTGCCCGAGACACAGGCCTTTCACGCGAACAGCTCTACCGTTCATTTAGCGAGGCCGGTAATCCAACGCTCAAAACGACGCTGGCCGTCATGAAGGCTCTGGGGATCGCTCTCACGGCAAAGCCGCACAGCGAACACGTAGCGGCCTGATGAAGAACGCTCTCACCAAGCTTGAACGAGGCTATTGTTCGCATTGCGGCTTTGCGGGGAGATGATCCCTGACGTTGCCGACAGCTCAGATTGGCAACCTCCAACGCCCTGAAAACTCAGAGAAAACCGACACCCCGACAGTGGCGGATTCAAGTCTGCTTGAATTTTGTTAGAAACAAGCATATATCTTCTAACAAGGAGCCCAAACAATGACGTCCACAGCTCAAGCCATTTCCGAATATTTTCAGGCAGTGCCTGAGGGTGAGGTCGTGTGCGCAAAGCAGCTCCTGCATCTCGGTAGCCGGGCGGCCGTCGATGAGGCGCTCTACCGGATGGCTGGAAGTGGAGAAATCTTGCGCATTAGCAGGGGGCTCTACGTTCGCCCCGTCGAAGGGAAATACGGACGCCGCCCGCCGAACGTCGAGCGCGTGATCGCATCCGTGGCTCGGCTGAAGGGTGAAGAGGTCCAGCCTTCCCCAGCGATCCTTGCGAACAGATTTGGCCTGACAACTCAGGTTCCTATGCGCGAGTCTTACCAGACGTCAGGGTCAGGACGGAAACTCAAGCTTGGCAAAGCCTCTGTGGAGATGCGGCGCGGCCCTAAATGGCTATTTGCCGTCAAAAGTCGTCCAGCGCGAGAGGCAGCGAGTGTTGTGAACTGGATGGCCGAAAATGGGGATAAGGAAAAAGCCCCTGCTTTCTTGTCGAGATTGTCGCCGGAAACACGTAACGGTCTAGCGGATTCTCGCGGAGCTCTGCCGGCGTGGATGGCGGCGATCGTAAGTATGGAGATGGATTGTGCCCGATAATTTCTTTGATCTATCCCCGGCGAAGCAAGACGACATTGTTGAACGGGCATATATCGAAACTGGAATTTCTCGAGTCATCTTGCGGAAGGACATTTGGGTTGTCTGGGCCTTGCAGACACTTTTTACCTCCACTTTTTGCCGCGCGACAAACAGGCTG
>JBAQNC010000024.1:0-19220 GCA_049303435.1 Parvibaculum sp.
TATCTGGCCCTGCCATGACCGTAAAACGAGAAAAGCGTTCCTAATCATGACCTGGAACGCTTATTCTAACGAAATCGCTTGAAAGGAAAAGCCATCTGGCCCTCCAAGTCGCTCCTTGCCCTTGAGCTTCACTAACCCAAGCCCTATTGCTTGACCCGAACCACCGAAGGCCAGACTGCATGCTCCTCGTTTTGACACGCTATTTGTTCTGGCAAACCGCCGCGCCCTTTGTGCTGGCGACGGCGGTTCTCACCGGCATTATCTGGCTGACGCAAGCGCTGAAGATGCTCGATCTGCTCATCACGCAGGGGCAGACACTGGCGACCTTCTTTCAGCTCAGCATGCTGGCGCTGCCAAGCGCGGTGAACACGGTGCTGCCCATCTCGCTCTTCTGCGCGCTCATTTACACGCTCAACAAACTCATCTCCGACAGTGAACTTGTCGTCATCTTTTCGGCCGGCGTCAGCCGCTGGGCAGTGACCTTGCCGATCATGCTGCTTGTCGGCCTGACGATGATCGTGGTCTTCATTCTCAATGCCTATCTGATGCCCGCAGGCATGCGCGAACTTCGCACGCGACTGTTTGAAATTCGCGGCGACATCGCCACATCGCTGGTGCGCGAGGGCGCTTTCACAAATCCTGTCGGCGGTCTCACGGTCTACGTCCGGTCGCGAACGCCGAGTGGTTCCATTCGCGGCATTCTGGTGCATGACGAACGCGTCAAGAACAAGCCCGTCACCTATATGGCGGAATCGGGTGAGCTCGTGCGCACCGATAACGGCCCGCGCCTCGTCATGTATAACGGCAATATCGAGCGCGTCACCGACGAACACGGCCCGGCGCAAAGCCCGATCTCAATCCTCTATTTCGACAAATACACTTATGACCTTTCGCAATACAGCAATGCGCATCAGGTCACCGAATATGAATCCCGCGAAAGGTTTCTGCCGGAATTGTTCAACCCGGCAAGCAATGACGCCTATGGCCAGCAATTCAAGGTGCGGCTGCGCGCAGAGGGACATGACCGGCTCGTCGCCGTGATCTATCCGCTCATGTTCGCGATGATCGCTCTGGCGTGCCTTTTGCCCGCGCCGTTCAACAGGCGCGGCTATACGATGCGCATCGTAGCGGGAACATTTATCGCCATCCTGGCCCGCGTCATCGGCTTCGGGCTCATCAACCTTGCCGCGACACGTCCCGCGGCGATAATCCTCATCTATTTCCTGCCACTTGGCGTCTGCGCCATTTCGGGCGCGCTCATCGCAGGCGTCACGCTTGACAACTCGCGGCGCTGGATCATGAGTTCAACGCCCATCGGATACCTGATGCGGAGGGCATTCCCATGACCTCCGTCAATATATCGTGGACCTTGTCGCGCTATCTGGGACGGCAATTCTTCATCACGGTCTTGATCACCTTCGGGGTATTTCTCTGCCTCATCTACATGATCGATCTTGTGGAACTGACGCGGCGGGCGGCAAACCACAAAGACATCGCCTTCAGTCTGCTCGCCTCCATGGCGGTGCTGCATTTGCCGACCATCGGCAGCGACACCCTGCCTTTTGCCGTGTTGTTTGGCGGCATGGCCTCCTTCATGAGGGTGACGCGCAATAACGAACTCGTCATTGTACGCGCAGCGGGCGTTTCGGTCTGGCAATTCATGCTGCCATCGCTCGCCGTCGCCTTTCTTCTCGGCACCTTTATCGTCACGATCTACAACCCGATCGCTTCGGCCATGACGGAACGATACACGCAACTGGAAGCGAAACATCTTCGCGGTCAGACCAACCTTCTCGCGGTTTCGGCCAATGGCCTGTGGCTGCGACAGGCGGATGGCGACGGCCTCTCGGTGGTCCACGCCCAGCGCGTCAGCGAGCGTGGCTTGCGGCTCGAAGATGTGACGATCTTTCTCTACAACAACGATGACAGTTTCACGGGCCGCATCGACGCCCGCAAGGCCGATCTGGAAGACGGTTATTGGGCGTTGCAGAACGCCTGGATCAGCCCGGCCAACGACCAGCCCCGCCACTATGACACCTATCGGCAACCCACGACGCTGACGCTTACCAAGGTGCAGGAAAGTTTTGCCGACGCCGACACGATTTCCTTCTGGGACCTGCCTCATTTCATTGAAATGGCCGAGTCCGCGGGCTTCTCGGCCAAGGGATACCGGCTTCATTTCTATGATTTGCTGGCAACCCCCGTCCTGCTATGCACGATGGTGCTTGTCGGCTGCGTGTTTTCGCTTCGCACCTCCCGGCTGGGCGGACTGGTGCAATTGGTGGTCGGTGGCGTGATATCCGGCTTCCTGCTCTATTTTTTGAGCGATTTGTCGCTCGCCTTGGGAAAATCGGGCGTACTACCGCCATTTCTGGCGGCCTGGTCGCCAGCAATTGTGGGTATGCTTTTGGGGCTTGCGGTTCTCTTCCACCTTGAGGATGGTTAGCAAGCCTGACAAGTTCGAGGCTTACGGGGCAATATTTGAAGGCCACTCATCGCCAGATGGGGGGCAGGAACGACAGGCGGGGGTTATCTGGATGAATTTGGGGATGGGATCAGGTCGTGCCTGCACTGTGGCAGGCGCCTTCGGGCGGGCACTCGCCATCTGGGCGCTCGTTCTCACCGCAGGCAGCCTCTGCGCGACCCTCCCGGCGCAGGCCGACACCACCACGAAGAAAGCCGCCAGCTATCCGCAGTCGGGCGAAGTCCTGATGCAGGCCGACAATCTGGTCTATGACAGCGACAATGAAGTCGTCACCGCCACGGGCCATGTGGAAATCGCCTATGACGGCCGGATCCTGACGGCGGACAAGGTGACCTATGACCAGAAGGGCGATGTCGTTACCGCCGATGGTCATGTGTCGCTGCTGGAGCCCTCGGGCGAAGTCGCCTTTGCCGATCATCTGGTCTTGCGCAACAAGATGAAAGACGGCGTCGTGCAGACGCTCTCGGTCCTGCTGACGGACAAGTCGCGTCTCGCGGGACATGACGCCGTACGTGTCGGCGGCACAGTCACCACGCTGCATCGGGGCGTCTACAGCCCTTGCAAGATATGCAAGGAAGAAGGGCAAACGACGCCGCTCTGGCAGATCAAGGCCTTCCGTGTGATCCACAACGCCGAGACCAAGCGGATCATCTATGAAGACGCCTATATGGAACTGTTTGGCATTCCGGTCGCCTACCTGCCTTTCTTTTCGCATCCCGATCCGACGGTGAAGCGCCAGTCAGGCTTCCTTGTTCCCACCATTTCCAGCTCGACCGACCTCGGGCAGGAAGTCACGGCGCCCTACTACTGGGCCATCCAGCCGAATATCGACGCCACCATCGCACCGCGCTTCACATCGCACGAAGGCGTCGTCTTCCAGGGGCAGTTCCGCCATCGCCTCGAGTCGGGGACCTACCAGCTGGACGCCACCGGCACATGGCCGCGGACCCGCACGCCAGGCACACCCGGTGACGCAGCCTTCCGCGGGAGCCTGTTCAGCGGCGGCAAATTCAATCTCGCGCCGCAATGGAATTGGGGGTTCCAGACCGAGCTGGTTACCGACAATACCTATCTGCGCAAATATGGCCTGTCCGACAAGACCGATCTTACCAGCAGTCTCTTTGTCGAACATTTCGAAGGACGCGACAGCTTCTCGGCGATTGGCTACTACTTCCGCAACCTGTTGCCGACGACCAACCGCGACAACACGCCGTGGGTCGCGCCAATCGTGAATTTCGATCATGACTTCGGGAATATTCTTGGCGACGGGCGCCTGACCTTCAACAGCAACCTGATGGTGCTGGGCACGCCCGCCGGACTCGACAGCCGCCGCCTGTCGACATCCTTCAACTGGGAAAAACGCTACACGTCGCGGGCCGGTCAGGTCTATCGCCTGTTTGCGAATGTCCGTGGCGACCTCTACTCGACGGACAAGGCGCCCATCACAGTTGCACCTGCCACCTATTATGGCAATGAAACCGTGGCGCGCGCGCTGCCACAGGCCGGCGTCGAGGTGAGCTATCCCTTTGTCAGCAGCGGCGACTGGCTCCGCCAGGTCATCGAACCCATCGCGGAAATCATCGTCGCGCCAACGGTCCACAACACCGACAGGATTCCCAATCAGGATTCGGTCAATTTCGAATTCGACGACACGAACCTGTTTTCCGAAAACCGTTTTCCGGGATACGACCGTTGGGAATCCGGGACACGCGCGAGCGCGGGATTGCGATACTCCGTCTATGGCAATGATGGCGGCAAGGCGAGCATTCTGTTCGGGCAAAGCTACCGCGTCCAGGAAGTCCAGAGTTTCTCGGCGACCAGCGGATTACGCGACCAGCAGTCGGACTATGTCGGCGCCATCCAGGTGGCGCCCAATGACAATGTTCTCGTCGTGCATCGCTTTCGCCTCGACAGGAACAACTTCAAGTTCAAGCGGAACGAACTGGATATGATTTCCCGCATCGGGCCGCTCGCAACACAACTCGGATATGCCTATTACGCCAAGGACCCAACGCTCACGGCAACGGCCGGAGCGCGTGAGGAAGTGAGTCTGGGTGGCATTCTCAAGCTGAGCGAATACTGGCGACTGTTTGGCAGTTCAACGCGCGATCTTGCCCAGAAGGCGACGATCTCGAACCGCATCGGCGTCGGCTATCAGGATGATTGCTTTGGCCTGTCCGTCGGCTTCTACCAGTCGAACATCTATTATCAGGACATCGAGAAGTCGAACACGTTTCTGGTCGAAATCACCTTCAAGAACCTCGGGACAACCGGCACGGGCCAGCAAACGGGCGGCGCGTCGGCGGGGGTCATCAACCCCGGCTCCTCTCTGTTCGGTAATAAAGACACGTCACTTTTCGGCGATCCGGCAGGCTGGATTAACCAGAGTTCCCAGTAACCTCTGGCCAATAAAGAGGGAGCACCGCTTTTCGAGCCGAAAGGCTGAAAATGAAGGTATTTTTATGCCTCGCTTGGTTGATTAGGAGGGCGTTTGCAGTATTCTGTCGCCATAAGGCCGGGGGCGTCCAGGCCTAACGGGAGCGTCCGGCGTATTATCATGAAGTCAGAAAAGCTCGCGTGTTCATTCACGCCTGCCAGTGAAAAGTTGTTTCCTCGGCTAGTCGCCTATCTTGGCGCGGCAGTGCTGTGCGTCTGCCTGTCCGCGGCGCTGATGGCAGGGCCCGCCTTCGCGGAAGGCGGCACTGTCGATCAACCCCTCACGGTCGATCAACAGGGCATTGCTGCGGTGGTGAATGACAAGATCGTGTCGCAATACGATCTGGAGCAGCGCGTCAAACTGATCATGGTGACATCGGGCATCCCCGACACTCCCCAGAACAAGTCACGCATCGAGCCACAGGTCCTGCGCGGGTTGATCGATGAATCTCTCGAAACCCAGGAAGCCAATCGACTTGAGGTCAAGGTCGAGCAGGAAGAAATCGACAAGCAGCTCGAAGGCATCGCCAAACGCGCCAACATGACGATGGAAGAGATCGACGAATTTCTGAAAAAGAATGACGTCTCCCGATCCTCTCTCGTCAACCAGATCCATGCTGAAATCGCTTGGAACAAGGTCATCAGTCAACAATTCAGCCCGCTTGTTACAGTAAGCGACGAGGAAGTGGACGACTTGCTGAAGCGGCTCAAGGAAGAGTCCGATCAGCCACGTTATAACATCTCCGAAATCCTTCTGACCTATGACACGCCCGCCCAGGCGGAGGAAATGACCGGCGGCGCCGAGCGTCTGGCCGAACAGATTCGCGCTGGCGCCCCTTTCGGCGCCGTGGCCCAGCAGTTCAGCCGCTCGCCCAGCGCCGCCAATGGTGGTGACATCGGCTGGGTGCATCTGAGCCAGTTGCCCAGAGAAGTAGCGCCGGTGGTCGAACAGATGGGCATTGGCGAAATTTCCAGCCCGATCAAAACGCTGAACGGCATCTATCTGATCCAACTGAAGAACAAGCAGGTCGGGGTCGGCTCCGACCCGATGAAAGACCGCTGGACCCTGGCGCGCGTATTGCTGCCCCTTTCGCCCGACGCCCCCGACAACATGGTCGAGCGCCGCGCAAAGGAAGCCCTCAAGTTCACCCAGGAATTCAAGTCCTGCGACGCGCTGAGCCAACAGATCAAAGCCTATGTCGGCGGCGTCGCGAGCGAACCGAGAACCGTGGTCTTCGGCAGCCTCGATGCGCGCATGCAATCACTTGTCTCCAAGAGCAAACCCGGCGAAGTCATTCCGCCCATTCGTAGCCGCGAAGGCATTGAAATGGTGGCGGTGTGCGGTCATCAGGTTGACGATCCGCAAATGCCATCACGTGAAAGCATCGAGGACAGTCTCTATTCCCAGCAATTGTCGATGATGTCCCGTCGCCATCTCCGCGATCTTCACCGCGATGCCGTTATCGAAATTCGATAGGGCTTTCAACATTTTCACGGGGCGCGCGCATGCGTGACGGCCATGAACCGCAAGCCAGGACATCCCCGCTCCAGACTGCCGCTTGCCCTTACAATGGGCGAGCCTTCGGGCATTGGCCCTGAAATCACACTCAAGGCATGGACGGCACGCAGGCGCGAGGCCTTGCCGCCCTTCCTAGTCATCGGCAATGCCGACCTTTATGCCGGATTGGCGATTTCTCTCGGCCTCGACATTTCTCTGAAGGAAATCGCGAGGCCGGAAGAGGCGCTGGCTGTCTTCGGCACGGCGCTTCCCGTTCTGCCGATCAAGCTTGATGCGCCGGTCGTTCCCGGCACGCTCACACCCGCAAACGCCCACGCGGTGATCCACTCGATCGATATGGCCTGCGACTTCGCCATGAATGGCGAAGCTGGCGGGATCGTCACCAACCCGATCCACAAACGTGCGCTTTATGAAGCGGGGCTGAAGGCGCCAGGCCACACCGAGTATCTCAGTCAGCGCAGCGGCGGAGCA
This sequence comes from Parvibaculum sp., assembly GCA_049303435.1. GTDB lineage: Bacteria > Pseudomonadota > Alphaproteobacteria > Parvibaculales > Parvibaculaceae > Parvibaculum. Next base: position 6,912 of record JBAQNC010000024.1, read on the forward strand.
ACGCCGGTGATGATGCTCTCCTGCCCCGGCCTGCGGGTCGTGCCGGTGAGCGTGCATGAACCCCTGCGCGATGTGGCGTTCTCACTCACGACAGAAATGATCGCGGAAAAAGGAATCATCCTTGTGCGCGCGTTGAAGAATGATCTCGGCATCAAACGCCCCCGCATCGCCATTGCGGGGCTCAATCCTCATGCGGGTGAGGAAGGCCATATCGGGCGTGAGGAAATCGACATTATCGCGCCCGCCATGAAGATCATAGCGCGGGAAGAAGGCGTCGAACTTCTGGGGCCGTTGCCACCGGACACGATGTTTCATGCTGCGGCGCGGGCGCGCTATGACGCGGCGCTTTGCATGTATCACGATCAGGCGCTCATCCCGATCAAGACCATCGACTTCGAACGCGGAGTCAATACGACTTTAGGCCTGCCGATCATTCGCACCTCGCCGGACCACGGCACGGCGCTGGACATTGCCGGGAAAGGCATCGCCAGCCCACTGAGCCTGATCGAGGCCATCAAGCTTGCGCATGAGATTGCGAGCCATCGTCCATGAGCGAGCAAACAATTGGCGACGACGGCCTGCCGCCGCTACGCGACGTGATCGCACGACATGGGCTGGCGGCGCAAAAATCTCTCGGTCAGAATTTCCTGCTCGACCTCAACCTGACGCGCCGCATTGCGCGAGCGGCGGGCTCGCTCGACGACCATCACATCCTGGAAGTGGGTCCCGGCCCCGGCGGGCTGACGCGGGCCTTGCTGATGGAAGGGGCAAAGCACGTCACCGCGCTGGAGCGCGACAAACGCTGCCTGCCAGCGCTTGAAGAAATATCCGCCGCCTACCCAGGTCGCCTCACCATCGTGGAAGGCGACGCGCTCGAAATCGACATGAAGGCCCTTGTCACAGGCCCTTCGCGGATCGTTGCCAACCTGCCCTACAATATTGCGACGCCGCTCCTCATCGGCTGGCTGCAAACGGAACCCGCCCGCCCCTGGTATGACAGCATGACGTTGATGTTTCAGAAGGAAGTGGCCGAGCGCATTGTCGCCAAGCCCGGCAGCAAAGCCTATGGACGGCTCGGCATCGCCGCGCAATGGCGGACCCATGCCCGCATGTTGTTCGATATCGACCGTCGCGCCTTTACACCGCCACCCTCGATTACTTCAACCGTTGTGCATCTGGTACCGCGTGAGGCACCGCTGGCGCCCGCCGATCCGCGCGCACTGGAACTGGTGGTCGCCGCCGCCTTCGGGCAACGCCGCAAGATGCTGCGCGCGAGCCTCAAATCACTTACGCCCAAAGCTCAGGAAATACTGGAAATTGCAGGTATCGAAGGCACGAAACGAGCGGAAGAGCTGACAATCGAAGAATTCTGCGCACTGGCCCGTGCGTTCAAATCTGCGACCTGGCCGCGACCCATTTGACCATTGGCCCGCCCTGCCGCCTGTGCGACATTACCGGCCAAATCCGATCCAAAAATTAAGGAGACTCCCCATGAAATCCGAAGCCATTGTCGAATACGGCAAGCCACTGGAACTGCTCGAAACCGAGACGCCGACGCCGCAAGGTTCGGAAGTTCTCCTCAAGGTGACGCATTGCGGCGTCTGCCATTCCGACGTTCATATCCATGACGGCCATTTCGACATGGGCGGCGGCAACCAGCTCGACGTGCGCGCGGGCCGCAAGCTGCCCTTCACGCTCGGCCATGAAATCGAAGGCGAAGTGATCGCCGTCGGCCCCGACGTCACCGACGTCAAGGTCGGCGACCATCGCGTTGCCTACCCCTGGATCGGTTGCGGCGACTGCCCGACCTGCAATCGCGGCGAAGAACAGCTTTGCAACAAGCCTCGCAACCTTGGCATTCAGGTCGCGGGTGGTTACGCCACGCATGCAATCGTGCCGCATCAACGCTATCTGCTCGACTATACGGGCGTGAAGGACGGTCTCGCGGCCACCTATATGTGTTCGGGTCTCACCGCCTATGGCGCGATGAAGAAGCTCGATGTGAGCGATGAAGAACGCGTCCTCGTCGTCGGTCTCGGCGGCGTCGGCATGATGGGCCTGCAATTCGCCAAGGCTATGTTCAAGCAAGCCCCGCTCGGCGCCGATGTGGACGAGCAGAAGCTGCAATCCGCCAAGGGCGCGGGCGCACATGAAGTCTACAATCCCAAAGATCCGGAAGCCCTGAAGAAGCTGCTGGCCGACACCAATGGCGGCGTGCCTGCGGCGGTCGATTTCGTGGGTTCGGAAGCCTCGCTCAAATTTGCGCTCGGCTCTGTGCGCAAGGGCGGTCAGGTTGTCGTCGTCGGGCTGTTCGGTGGCGGCTTCGCCATGCCGATCCCGCTCTTTCCGATGCGCGCCATTTCGATCGGCGGCTCCTATGTCGGTTCACTCGGCGAAACTCACGAAATGATGGAACTGGTGAAGGCCGGCAAGATCGACCCGATCCCGGTAGAGGAACGCCCGCTGGAAGCGGCGTCGAAGTCGCTCGACGACCTGCGCAAGGGCGGCGTCATGGGCAGAGTGGTTCTGAAGCCCTGAGCCGTCACTAAATGTTCAAATCTGCATATCCCCACTGGCCCGCCAGTGGGGATTTTGCGTTCAGGCAATCATTGCATTGTCTTCACAAGCAAAGGGAATATGATCTCGCTCAATGTTCCGGCTGGCGCCTCGTGCGACGCTTGCCTTTCCAACTGAAAGATGGAGATCAACATGAACAGTTTTTCAAAAGCCCTTATTGCTACCGTTGCCGTTGTGTTCGCAACCTCCGCTTCTGCACAAGATGCAACCGGCGGCGCGGGTTGGCGATCATGGATGATGGGTGGCAACCATATGACGGGCCAGGGCGTGATGGGGCCGGGCATGATGGGCCAATATGGCTCCGGCAACATGATGGGATACGGCATGGGCCGCGGCAATGGCGGCTGCATGATGTATGGAACCGACGCAGGCGATGGCACCTATATCGACGGGCGACTTGCATTTCTCAAGGCCGAACTCAAGATCACCGAAGCGCAGTCCAGCGCCTGGAACACATATGCGGATGCCTTGCGTGCGAATTCCGACAGCATGCTCTCAATGCATCAGCAAATGATGGGACAGTTCCAGAGCGATGATCGTTCGGCAACCAGCTTTCTCGATTTCCAGATCGCGGCCATGAGATCGCGGCTTGATGCCCTTGAAAAGCTGAAGCCTGCCATGACTGCGTTGTATGACGCCTTGTCGAAAGATCAGAAGGAAAAAGCGGACAGCGTCCTGCCCATGATGGGATGCATCTAGCGACAGTCAGAGTGCGTCGCGCAGGCGCTTCACGAAATTCGACAAGCCGGTTTGCCGTTCGAGGCGCAGGCGTTCGGCATGCAGGATCGCCTGTAATTCGCGGAAGGTGTTGTCCACATCATCATTGACGATGATGTATTCATATTCGGAATAGTGGCTGATCTCTTCCGACGCTTCTTCCATGCGGCGGGCGACGACCTCATCGGAGTCCTGGGCGCGCGTCTTGAGGCGGCGCTCAAGCTCATAGGCGGATGGCGGCAGGATGAAGACCTTGACCAGATCGCCCTTGGCGTTTTCGGTGAGTTGCTGCGTGCCTTGCCAATCGATATCGAAAAGCACATCGCGCCCCGCCTTCAAGGCTTCCTCGACGGGACCACGTGGGGTGCCGTAGTAATTGTCGAAGACCTTGGCGCTTTCAAGAAACTCGCCCTGATTGCGCATGATGCCGAAATCTTCTGTCTTCAGAAAATAATAATCCTTGCCGTCAACCTCCCCCGGTCGCGGGTGACGCGTCGTGGCGGAAACAGACATGGTCAGTTCTGGATCGCTGTCCAGCAATCGACGCGACAGGGTCGTCTTGCCTGCGCCCGAGGGAGACGACAGAACCAGCATCAGGCCACGCCGCGTAATATTGATTTCGCTTTCGCTCATTGGCCCCAAATTCTCCTACTCGACATTCTGTATCTGCTCGCGAAGCTGATCGATCACGGCCTTGAGTTCCAGCCCGATCCGCGTCAGCGCGACATCGGCGGCCTTGGAGCAAAGCGTATTGGCTTCGCGGTTGAATTCCTGCGTCAGGAAATCAAGCCGACGGCCTGCGGGTTCCGAACCGCTGAAGAGTTCGCGCGCCTGCGCGACATGCGCAACAAGCCGATCGATCTCTTCGCGAACGTCCGCCTTGGTGGCAAGCAGAGCCGCTTCCTGCGCGAGGCGATCTTCCGAAAGACTCGGCGAAGCACCGAGAAGTTCGGCGACTTGCGTCTTGAGACGCGCGCGCAGTGCCTCGACACTGGCGGCGGGCGAAGCGGCGGCCTCCTTCGTCAGGCGTTCGATGGTGTTGACCTGTTCTTCGAGAACGGATTGAAGCTTTGCCCCTTCTTCCGCGCGGGCCTGGGCCAATCGATAGGCCGCCTCGCCGAAGGAGGCGACCAGAATTTTTTCCAATTCTTCCTGATCGCTATTGTCGTCTTCAACGTCGGCGGTTTCCAGAACACCCTTGAGTGCGAGAACGCCCTCCGGCCGCGGCGGCATCAATTCGATGCGCTCGCCCAGCTTATGCATGGCATTGATGACGACGGAAAGCGCCTCTTCATTGACGCGCAAGGCGGCTCCGGCCCGCTGCCGATCGAGCGTCAGCGTCGCCTGCACATTGCCGCGCTTCAGATGGCGAATGACTTCCTCTCGCAATCTCGCCTCGATACCCTCAAAGCCTTGCGGCAGACGGAAGCGGACATCAAGCCCCTTGCCGTTGACGCTGCGCATTTCCCAGTGCCAGCGCGCGGCGGCGCACTCACCGTCGGCGCGAGCAAATCCGGTCATGCTTGTCAGAGACATTGGGAATACCTTACTTTGAAATCACTTAACCAGAGAACACACATTTGCGTGGCGGCGCCATCTGCCTAATTCGACGCTTTCTCTTTTTCACGATCTATCTTGCGCCAGTGTTCAACATTTCGCTGATGTCCGGCAAGCGTTGACGAGAAGGCATGGCCGCCCGATCCATCGGCGACGAAATAGAGATCCCTGGTGGCGGGCGGATTGAGCACGGCCTGGATGGAGGCGCGACCGGGATTGCATATCGGCGTCGGTGGCAGACCGTCAATCTGGTAGGTGTTGTAAGGCGTTGCCCGGTCGATCTCGCTGCGCCTGATGGGGCGGCCCAGAGGCCCCGCGCCCTTCGTGATGCCATAGACGATGGTGGGGTCGGACTGGAGACGCATGGGCATGCGCAGGCGATTGACGAAGACGGCGGCGACCTTGGGACGTTCGCTCTTGAGGCCGGTTTCCTTCTCAACAATAGAGGCCAGAATCAGCGCTTCTTCCGGCGTCTTGACGGGAAGATTGTCGGCGCGCTCCGACCAGAGTTTTTTCATGAGCACCGTCTGCGCGCGCTGCATGCGCTCGATGATCCCGATGCGCGTCGTACCGCGTGTGAAATTATAAGTCTCGGGGAGGAGCGCCCCTTCAGCCGACAAGAGCGGCAGATCGCCGATAAGGACGGGATCGGCCTTCACGATGGCCATGACTTCTTGCGTTGTCAGGCCTTCGGGGATCGTGATCTGATGCATGATCGACTTGCCCGCACGCAGGATGCGGACGATTTCGGCCATGCTCACATGGGCGGGAAACTCATATTCGCCAGCTTTCAGAGAATTCGCCGAGCCAGCAAACCGCGTGCCCCAGCGGAAAACAAGCGGCGCATCGATGAGGCCCGCATTTTCCAGTTTGCTGGCGATGGCGCTGAGGCCGATGCCCGGTTGCAACCAGACGACAACTTTTTTAGTTGTCGGACCTTCGCCCGCAAAGCGCGACTTGCCATAGAGGAAAATGCCTCCGGCGATGATCGCGACCAGCGATGGCAGGATAATGGAAGCAACGAGCAAGGCGCGAAGCAGACGCCGCGGTTTGGGCGTCTGCTCGGCTTTTTCTTCCGCCGGTTCCGTCAACTAGGAAACCTTCTTCATCACCAGCGAAGCATTCGTGCCGCCGAACCCGAAGGAGTTGGACAGCGCATAATTGACTTCCTTGGCGCGCGCCTTGAGCGGCACGAGATCCATTTCCGTTTCCACGGAAGGATTGTCGAGGTTCAATGTCGGCGGCAGCATGCTGTCGCGCATGGCGAGCAGACAGAAGATCGCTTCGACCGCGCCGGCGGCGCCAAGCAGATGGCCGATGGATGATTTGGTGGACGACATCGATACTGTGTTGACCGCATTGCCGAGAAGGCGCGTTACCGCACCAAGCTCGATCGTGTCGGCCATTGTCGACGTGCCATGCGCGTTCACATAGTCGAGGTCGGAAGGTGAAATGCCCGCGCGCTTCAAGGCGGCCTGCATGGAGCGGAAACCGCCATCGCCGTCTTCGGCAGGCGCCGTGATGTGATAGGCGTCGCCCGACAGGCCGTAACCGACGATTTCGCCGTAGATCTTCGCGCCGCGCGCCTTGGCGTGCTCGTATTCTTCGAGCACGACAACGCCCGCGCCTTCACCCATGACGAAACCATCGCGGTCGGCGTCATAGGGACGCGAGGCCTTTTCCGGCGTGTCGTTATATTGCGTGGAGAGCGCACGGCAGGCGGCGAAGCCCGCAATGCCGATGCGGCAGATCGCGCTTTCGGCGCCACCGGCCACCATGACATCGGCATCGTCCAGCGCGATCAAACGCGCGGCGTCGCCAATGGCGTGCGCGCCCGTCGAGCAGGCGGTGACGACCGAGTGGTTCGGTCCCTTGAGACCGTGGCGGATCGAGACATAGCCCGAGGCGAGATTGATGAGGCGGCCCGTGATGAAGAAGGGGCTGACGCGGCGCGGGCCTTTTTCATGCAGGATCAGCGCTGTTTCGGCGATGCCTTCAAGACCGCCGATGCCGGAACCGATCATGGTGCCGGAACGGCATTTTTCTTCTTCGGTGGAGGGATGCCAGTTGGCGTCATTCAGCGCCTGGGTGGCGGCGGACATGGCGAAGACGATGAAGTCGTCGACGCGCTTGGATTCCTTGGGGTCCATCCAGTCGTCCTGAATGAAAGCCCCCTCGCCTTCGCGCGGCACCGGCATCGCGATCTTGCAAGGCAGGTCGTCTGTCTGAAATTTGTCGATCTTGCGAGCGCCCGATTCTCCTTTGAGAATTCGCGCCCAAGTGGTTTCGGCCGTGCCACCCAGTGGCGAGACCATCCCAATTCCGGTTACGACTACCCGTCTCATTTCGCTCATACCTCACCCAAAACTTTAAGAGCAGATAGGGCGATGCTCGCCAGCGCCACGCGCATGTAGCCTAGACCTGAGCCGCCGTACCGCATTCGACCGGGCGGCGCGCGCGATGTTCAAATTCACCGCACGCGCCAGCAGGTCGGATCAGAGCGTTAGCTCTTGGCGTTCGCCTTGACGAAATCGATCGCGTCTTTGACCGTCAGGATTTTTTCGGCGGCATCGTCAGGAATTTCGACGCCAAATTCTTCCTCAAACGCCATGACGAGTTCGACGTTATCCAAGCTGTCAGCGCCGAGATCGTCGATGAAGCTCGCGTTCTCGCTTACCTTGTCCGCATCGACGCCGAGATGCTCGACAACGATCTTCTTCAGGCGTTCTCCGATATCACTCATTTTAAGTCCTCAGATCCTTGGTTTTAAGACCGACCCCGCGTCTCACCCCTGTGCATGGCACCGAAGAAACAACGCGATCAAATTCGGCGGAAAGACTGCCCTTCTTCTGGCCTATTTCAAGCCAAGACCGCAAGCCAAATCGCGCGTTTAGGTAACATAGATTTGCATAGCGGGCCAGTAGAAGAAAGACGGCAAATTTCAAGCCTAACTTACTGTTTTTACTCTTGCTTTACAGGGACTTGCCAACAGGGGCAGGTCAGATCATCGCCATGCCGCCATTCACGTGCAGGGTCTGACCCGTCACATAAGAGGCTTCATTGCTTGAAAGATAGACGGCGGCAGCCGCGATTTCAGGGGCTTCGCCCAATCGTCCGGCGGGAATCGTCGCGAGAATCCGGCCCTTCTGATCATCGTTCAGCGCGTCCGTCATGGCGCTGCGGATCATACCCGGCGCAATGCAGTTGGCGGTAATGTTGCGGCTGGCGACTTCCTGGGCGAGCGACTTCATCATGCCGATCATGCCGGCCTTGGAGGCGGCGTAATTGCCCTGCCCCGGATTGCCGGTGACGCCGACGACCGAGGTGATGCCGATGATGCGGCCCCAGCGGCGCTTCATCATGCCGCGCAGAGAGGCGCGGCTGAGGCGGAAGCTGGCGGTGAGGTTGACGCGGATGACCTCGTCCCATTCCTCGTCCTTCATGCGCATGAAGAGATTGTCTCGGGTGAGGCCAGCATTGTTGATGAGAATGTCGAGAGCGCCCATCGCTTCTTCAGCCTGCTTGGGAAGCGCATCGACGGCTTCGCTGTCGGACAGGTTGCAAGGCAGGACATGGGTGCGTTCGCCCAGTTCGGCCGCCAGCGCGTCGAGCGCTTCCTTGCGCGTGCCCGACAGAGCGACGGTTGCGCCCTGGGCATGAAGGGCGCGGGCAATGTCGGAGCCGATGCCGCCCGATGCGCCTGTGACAAGCGCGGATTTTCCGGTGAGGTCAAACATGATGGCTCCTCAAAGCGATGTAAGAAAGGATTCGACTTCGGCTGGCGTGCCGATGGTCGCGGTCTGGGCCTCCTTGGCGATGCGCTTGACCATACCGGTCAAAGCCTTGCCTGCGCCGACTTCGGCAAAAGCGTCCACGCCCTGAGCTTCCATATAAAGAACGCTTTCGCGCCAGCGCACCATGCCTGTGACCTGTTCGACAAGCAGGCCCCGCATCGTGTCGGCATCGGCAACGCGCGAAGCTGTGACATTGGCGACGAGCGGCACGGAGGGCGACTGCATCTTCATGCCAGCGAGAGCGGCGGCCATTTCATCCGCAGCGGGTTTCATCAGCGAACAATGAAAGGGTGCGCTGACGGGCAGCAACATCGAGCGCTTGGCGCCCTTGGTTTTGGCGATCTCGATGGCACGTTCGACGGCGGCCTTGACGCCGGAGACGACAACCTGCCCTCCGCCATTGTCATTGGCGGCCGCGCAGACTTCGCCTTGCGAGGCTTCGGCGGCGACTTCGGCGGCAGCGTCGAACTCAAGGCCAAGCAACACGGCCATCGCGCCTTCGCCGACCGGCACGGCGCGCTGCATGGCCTGACCGCGCAGCTTCAGGATGCGCGCGGTATCCGACAGATCGAAAGTACCCGCGGCGGCAAGCGCGGAATATTCGCCCAGCGAATGACCGGCGACGAAAGCCGCCTTGTCGGCGAGTTTGAACCCGCCCTGCTTTTCCAGCGTGCGGACCACGGCCAGGCTGACAGCCATGATGGCAGGCTGGGCATTTTCGGTGAGCGTCAGGTCTTCCTGCGGGCCTTCCCACATGAGCTTGGAAAGATTCTGGCTCAGGGCCTCATCGACTTCCTGAAAGACCTCGCGCGCGGCCACAAAACTCTCGGCCAGTTCGCGGCCCATGCCGACGGCCTGCGATCCTTGTCCGGGGAAAATAAATGCCCTGCTCATCGACGCTCCCTTGAAGTCTCTTTTCGCGCCTTTATGACGCTATTCGAATCCGAGAAGAAAGGCATACAGCGCGAAACGGGTGAGTCAAGCCGTAGAGCGAGCTTGCGGCGTCATCGCCCCTTACCGCTGGCGCAGCTCACGCAGCGGGTCGCTGTCGGATCGGCTTTGAGGCGACCTTGCAAAATCTCGTCGCCGCACTCCAGACAAAAGCCATATTCGCGTTCGTCCAAGCGGACGAGCGCGGCCTTGATGAGGGCGACTCTCTGCTGGCGGCGGCGCTCGGAGGCCTGGGCCATGGCCTGACCCTGCATGGCGTCCATCCGCGACAGGCGGCCAACGCTCTGCTGGTCGAGGGATACGGGCACCCGATCCGCGCCGGTCGAGGCGCTCAGTTGAGAGATTTCCTCCAATTCGCCCTCAAGCGCGCGCTTCAAATCCCTATGCAAGTCCTTGTTTTTCATGGTTCTTTCTAACACGTATGGTCGCTTCCGGAAACGGCGCTCCCGCCCGAGACCGGCCTGTCCGAATGACAGACCCGACGCCCCTTGCGTTCCAAAGGTTTTTCCGTATATTCCGCCCCTTCTGGAAGGCCTTGGTTGGGGGCTGAACGGAACGCTGCGCGCTAAGGCGCAGTCTGGACCATTGGTCCTTGTTCCGGTGTCTCCGCTTCTTTGGTGGTCCTTTCGAGCCTTTGGGCTCAAAGGGGGCTTTGCGCCGAGGCTGGATTAAAAAGGAAAAGGCTCAATGGCTCTATACGAGCATATTCTCATTGCGCGACAGGACGTGTCGCAGCAACAGGTCGAGACGCTGGTCGAACAGCTCACGGCTATTCTCAAGGAAAATGGCGGTTCCGTCACAAAGAACGAATATTGGGGTCTTCGCAACCTCGCGTTCAAGGTGAAGAAGAACCGCAAAGGCCACTATGCGCTGATGAACATCGACGCGCCGCATGCCGCGGTCGCCGAAATGGAACGTCAGATGGGCCTCAACGAAGACGTATTGCGCTTCCTCACCACCCGCGTCGAAGAGCACGAAGAAGGCCAGTCGGCCATGCTTTCAAACCGTAGCGGCGGACGCGAAGAACGCAGCGGCGGTCGTTTCGACCGTGGTGATCGTCCCGACCGTGGCGATCGTCCCCGTGGCGGTGATCGTGGTGACCGCCCCCGTGCTCAACGTGAAGACGCAAGTGCAGGAGAAAGCGAATAATGAATACTTCAGCATCCCCGGCACGTCGGCCCTTCTTTCGCCGTCGCAAGACCTGCCCGTTCTCCGGCGCCAACGCCCCGAAGATCGACCACAAGGACACGAAGCTCCTGCAGCGCTATATCTCCGAGCGCGGCAAGATCGTGCCGAGCCGCATCACTGCGGTCAGCGCCAAAAAGCAGCGTGAACTCGCCCGCGCTATCAAGCGTGCGCGTTTCCTCGCCCTCCTCCCATACGTCATCGGCTGAGCCCGGAAAAAGGAAAGAGACTCATGCAAGTCGTACTTCTGGAACGGGTCGAAAAGCTCGGCCAAATGGGCGAAGTCGTCAAAGTCAAAGACGGATATGCCCGTAACTTCCTCCTGCCGCGCAAGAAGGCGCTGCGGGCGACAAAACAAAATCTGGTTCAGTTCGAAGCGCAGCGCGCCCAGCTCGAGGCACGTAACCTCGAAGCTCGCGCTGAAGCCGAAAAGGTCCAGACGAAGCTCGAAGGCTTCTCCATCATCGTTCTGCGTCAGGCAGGCGACACGGGTCAGCTTTATGGTTCGGTCTCCACACGTGATATCGCCGACAGCGTGTCGAGCGGCGGTTTCTCGCTCAACCGCAATCAGGTTGTGCTGGAACACCCGATCAAGAGCATCGGCCTTCACACGGTTCGCATCACACTTCACCCTGAAGTGACGACCACGATCACGGTCAATGTGGCGCGTTCGGCAGAAGAAGCCACACGCCAGGCCGCCGGTGAAGACCTGACACGTCGCGACATGGACGAAGACATCGACGCCGCGGAATTCTTCGAAAATGAAGAACAGGCCGAAGCTGTTGAAGAAGCAGCCGAAGAAGGCAACGAAGCTTCCGCCGAAGAAACCGAAGCCTGATCAGGTCCGACCTTCAAACAAACGATCAACGCCGCCCCCTCACCGGGGCGGCGTTTTTCTTTAGACGCCTCATAGACCAGTTGAACAGACCTTCATTCCAGCCGACACTTCAGCGGAAACAGTGAGGAGACCTCAATGCCTGTTCGCATGATCGAAGTGTTGGCCAAAGACGGCAATGCCGACACGCTGGAAGCCACAGCCAACCAGTTCGATGCCCTGGAATGCTATCGCGGCGAGGTGGATGAACACGGCATGCAGTTTGTCCGCATCCTCGCCCGTAGCGAACGCCAACAGGACCTGATCGACACATTGCAAAAAACGCTGGGTGCGGACGACGAATGGCGCATCATTCTACAGCCGGTCGACGCTATCATGCCGGACCCGGAACCCCTGGCTGAAGATAAAAAAAAATCCGCAGAAAAATCCTCCGACGCCGCTCTTCGCGAAGAGCTCTATATCGAGATCGAGCGGGGAGCGAAGATGGACCAGACCTTCATCATTCTCGTCCTGCTTTCGACTATCGTCGCGGCCATCGGCCTCTTCAACAACAATGTCGCCGTCATCATCGCGGCCATGGTGATCGCGCCGCTGCTTGGCCCCAATATGGCGCTCGCCTTTGGAAGCGCATTGGGCGACCACGAGTTGATCGGAAAGGCGGCCCTCTCCAACCTGGTTGGCATTACGCTCGCC
>JBAQNC010000025.1:0-37899 GCA_049303435.1 Parvibaculum sp.
CCCAACCCTCCCCCCTCAAGGGGGAGGGATTTTCTTCACTTCCGCCCCGGCGCTTCCAGCGACCACAGCGGCGTGAAGAAATAGATCGACAGCCACAGCACCACCATCAGCCCCACGGGCACCAGCACCGCGTCCAGCACGCCCAGATATTTGATCAGATAGCCCGTCAGCACCGCGCCGACAGGTCCGCCGCCCATCGAGCCCAGCTGAAACGCCGAGATCAGCCGCGCCCGCATATGCGGCTCGGCGAATTCCTGCACCACCGCGCGCGATTGCGTCATCGAGACGCCGGCGGCGAGCCCCCAGCCCAGCGCCAGCAGATCGACCACATAGATCGGAAAGCCGAAATGCATGATGACCATCACACTCGAGCCCGTGCACATGGCCAGCATCATCGCGCGCCCCTGCCGCTTGATGGGGCGCAGCCGCGACAGCGTGAAGGATGAAATCCCGATGCCGCCGAAGAAACACATGTTGATGAGCGCGATTTCGAACGAACTGCCGTGATAGATGTCACGCACCATGATCGGGAAGAGCACCATGAAGACGCCCATGAAGAGAATGCCCGACATGAACATCATCAGAACGACGGGCCGCAGCCGCTCGCTCTGCCACATCACGATCAGCCCCTCCTTGATGTCGGCCAGTTGCGATGGACGCCGCGCGCCTTCGGGCACGGTGGAGCCGTCGGGAATGGCCTTGGGCGTCGGATGCGCCTCGTTCAGTTGCGATGTCGTGATCACCGCGCCCAGCAGCAGCAGGCTCTGCAAGCCGAACAGCGCGGGCGCGCCGACGATCATCGCCGTGCCGCCCAGCAGGAAGCCGCCGACCTGTCCGAGAAACTGCCCGCTCATCGACATGGCGACGCCGCGCTGGATATTGCCGTGGAGATTGGTGATGGCGACGCGCGTCAGCATGGCGTCGCGCGTCGGCATGACATAGGCCCCCAGCGTTCCCAGAATGACGCCGAACAGCAGCATCACCTCATAGCTCAGATGCCCCGTATAGATGATGATCCCGAGCAATATCGGCGGGATCATCTGCAATATCTGCAAGCGCCGGAGGTGACTGCGCAATTCCACGCGGTCGGCAAGCGCCCCGCCGAACAGCGTGAAGATCAGCATCGGCAGCATCATCATCATTTGCGCGATGCCGACGCGGTCCGACGATTCATGCAGCACGATGGCGATGATCCAGGGAAAGATGACGCCTTGAATGCCGGTCGAAATGAAATAGAACCAGATCCCGCCCATGTACCAGGCGAGATCGGAACGCATGTCTTCTTCAGGCGCGGGGTTGGGCGTCGTCACGTCAGGCCTCATCCGCTCGATAGGCCCAGATCGGCGAGAGCAGCAGCAATCCGATGATGAAGATCATCATGCCCGACGGCGCCAGTACCGCGTGTTGAATGCCCATCCCGCCGACGATGAAGCCCATGATGAGCGAACCGATCGGCGCGCCGCCGGAAAAGCCGAGCTGATAAAGCGCCAGCACCCGCGCGCGATGGCTGGCGCGCGCCGCAAGCTGCACGATCGTGCGCCCCATGGTCATGGTCGTGCCCGCGCCCATGCCCCAGAGAAAGCAGAGCACGCAAAGAACCCAGAAAGGCATGGTGAACGACATCGCGCCCAATATGACGAGGCCGGTCGTCACTGCGCCCATCATCACGCGTCCGCGCCGTTCGATATGCCCCACCTTCAGCAGCGCCAGCGTCGCGGCGATCGTTCCGCCCCAGAAGGCGATATTGATCATCGCGAAGCGCGCGGGAAATTGGGCGTCCGTGCTGTGATAGGTGTCGCGCACCATCAGCGGCAATACCACCATGAAGCTGCCGACATAAAAGAGCCCGACCGCGAAATTGAGACAGATCACGGCAAAGACGATCGGGTTTTCGCGCGCCGCCGCAATGCCGTCGAGGATCTGCGCCCAGCGGCTGGTGTCGCTGCCCGTGTGGGCGGGCGGCAGGGCTGCGAGCTTCTGCGTCGCCAGCCCGCCTGCCACAAGCATCGCCATCTGAAACAGCAGCAGCCCCGGCGCGCCGATAAAGGCGGCGAAGGCGACGATCAGCATGCCCGCCAGTTGCGACCCCATCTGCGTGCCCATTGCCAGCGTCACCGCCTGCTGGATATTTGTTTCGGCGATGCGGGTGAGGGCGCTGTCGCGCGCGGGCATGGCGAAGGCGCTGAGCGTCCCCATCGCCAGCGCATAGACGATCAATACGTCGTAGCTGAGATATCCCAGCATCAGCACCACCGTCAGCAGCGCAGGCGGCGCCGCGGCGAGAAAATGCACCCGGATCAATATGCGCCGCACATCGCCGTGGTCGGCCATCGTGCCGCCCAGCAATATGAAAAGCAGCGAAGGGGCCATCAGCGCCATTTGCGCAATGCCGACGCGCGCCGCGCTCTCATGAAGCTCCTGCGCCACCAGATAGGGAAACAGCACGAACTGGATGCCAAGGCTCGCATACCAGCTGGCCTGACCGCCAAGATAGAGCCGCAAGCGCGCCGTTCGTCCGTCCAAGGGATCCCCTGGCGCGACGGCGCCATCGGGCTGAACGCCGCGACCCTCCACTTCCACCACCCGCATCCCCCCGATATCCAGATCTTTATTTGAATTTCTTTGTGTAAAAACTATAGCACCTGTCGGTCGGCGCGCCTGTGTTGCATGTCACATTGATGAATTTTTTTTGACAGGCTGAATTGACGGTCCCGGTTTCAATCTTCCTTAAGCAGGGTTTCGCATAACTAAGGCAGTTTAGTAAGTATTCAGGGCCCTACCCGCCATGCCTCATCCCCTTGCGCGCGATCTTGCCATTTCCGTCTTGCCCTTGGGGCCCGAAACAACCTGTGCAGAGGTGTTCAGCCGCTTGCTTGCCGAAGGCGACCTCATGCACATCCCGATTGTCAGCGATGGTCGGCCGGTCGGTCTCGTCAGCCGTCAGGATTTTATGCTGACCTATGTCCGCATGTATGGTCCGGAAATCTATGGCCGCAATCCCATTACCTGCCTGATGAATGAAACGCCGATCATCGTCGAGGCGGACAGCACTTGCGAGGAAATCGGCCCGCGCGTTTTTTCATCCGACGGCACATCGGGTCTTCAGGGCTTCATCATTGTCGAACAGGGCCGCTATCTCGGCCTCGGTCTCGCCGCCAACCTGATGCGCGTCACCGCCGATATTCTGCTTGCCCGCGCCGAGGAGCTTGAGCGCCAGCGACGCCGCGCCGAGGCCGCCAGCGAAAGCAAGTCGCAGTTCCTCGCCGGCATGAGCCATGAATTACGCACGCCCTTGAACGCCATCATCGGCTTTGCCGACCTGATCCGGCTTGAGCTTTTCGGTCCCGTCAATCCGCCGCGCTATCTCGAATATGCGCAGGACATTCACGGCAGCGGCGTCCATCTCCTCACCATGATCAATGAGCTTCTCGACATGGCCAAGATCGAGGCCGGACATTTCGATCTCCATGAGGATGAGGTCAATTTGCTGGAAATCGGCTATGAGGTCATCCGCATGTTGCGCCAGTCGCTCCAGACCGCCCGCGTCGCGCTCAAGCTCGATATTCGCGAGGCCCTGCCGCATATTCGCGCCGACGAACAGCAGGTGCGCCGCGTTCTGGTGAACCTGCTTTCCAACGCCATCAAGTTCACCCCCGCAGGCGGCAAGGTCACATTGTCGGCCCGCGAGAACGAAGTCGGCGGCATCGAGATGAGCGTGCGCGACACCGGCATCGGCATCCCGGCAGACAAGCTTCACAAGGTGATGGAGCCCTTCGAGCAGGTCGAAAATTCCTTCACCCGCACGCGCGCTGGCACAGGTCTCGGCCTGCCGCTCACCAAGGCGATGGTCGAGGCGCACGGCGGCACGCTCACCCTCAACAGCGAATATGGCAAAGGCACCTGCGCCTGCGTCTGCATCCCCGCCGAACGTGTCGTCCGCAAAGAAGAGATAGCAGCGGCCTGACTTCACTCTCGTATTAGTTTTCGTCATGCGCGGGCTTGACCCGCGTATCCACGTCTTGACTTGAACCTAAAGCGCTGAAGACGTGGATGGCCGGGTCAAGTCCGGCCATGACGGCATAAATGCTATTCAAATTGACTCTCTCACCCGCGCGCCAGTCTCATCATCCCGGCATGGTGATGCACATGAACGCCGGTCATATCTGTGCCCGCCGCGCCGACCATCGCCCGCGCCACCGTCTCCGCATTGATCCCCCTGTAGATCGAGGCCCCGCCCAGCAGCAGCGGATTGATGAAAGGCGTCAGCGCTCTTGCAACGGCTTCCGCTGGTCGCGACTCCTGACGCTCTCCCAGCAACATGCTCGGTCGGAAAATATGTGTCGCCTGGAAGCCGACGGCCTTCACAGCTTCTTCCGTCTCGCCCTTGACGCGCGAATAGAAGATGTTCGATTTCGCGCTCGCCCCCACCGCCGAGACGAGAAAAAAGCGTTTCGCGCCCGCCGCCTTCGCCGCCCGCGCGAAATTCACCACATGGTCGAAATCGACATGTCGAAACGCCGCCTGACTTCCCGCCCTTTTGATCGTCGTTCCCAGTGCGCAGAAAGCGTCGTCGGCTTTCACATTGGCGTCGGCCGGAAATCCTTCCATGTCATCGAGGGGAATGATGATCTGGCGCAATTTCGGATGGGTCCCGATCATTCTGCCGTGGCCATTGAGTTCACGCCGCGTCACCGCGATGACCTTGTCGAAGGCAGGCGAGATGAGAAGTTTTCGGACCAGAAATCCGCCGACAAGTCCCGTTGCGCCTGCAACCAGCGCGATGCGTTTTTTCTCGGTCATGGCTTTGCCTTTCGTCCTGTCTGGGCCAAAGTCTTGTCGCGGCCAAAATCTTATCGGGGCCAAAATCTTATCGGGGCCAAAATCTTATCGGGGAACGTCACCGGTATAGCGCGCCCTTGGCCGGATCATCTGGCCCGAGCGATGTTGTTCGATGGCATGGCCGACCCATCCCGCCGTCCGGCCCATGACGAATATCGCCAGACCCGCTCCCGGCAGCATACGCAATGTATTGCTGAGCGCGCCAATGGCAAAATCGATGCTGGGCTTCACGCCTGCGGCTTCTTCCATCACATCCATGATGCGCTGCGAGCGCTGAAACGCCGGATCGTCGCTGAAGGACTGCCTCATCATGGACATCAGCGCCTGACCCCGTGGGTCGCCGTCGGGATAGAGCGGATGCCCGAAACCCGGCACGGGATCGCCGTTTCGCAACCGCGCCAGCACCGCGTCGTCGAGGTCCTGGCGATGCGCCATATCGGTGAGGAAGCTTTCCACCCGGCTCGTGAAGCCGCCGTGGCGCGGACCTTCCGCCGCACAGATGCCCGCCTGCACCGAGGCATAGAGCGTCGCCCCCGTGCCCGCCACGCAGCGCGCGGTAAAGGCGGAGGCATTGAGTTCATGATCGGCGCAGAGCGCCAGCGCCGCGCGAATGAAATCCGCCGCCCGCTTGTCGCCCATCGTCAACGCCTTGGCCATCACCTCATGGATCGGTCGGGCGCTCGGTTCCGCGTTGGCGATCACGGACGCCACGAAGCGCATCAGCCGCGCGCCCGTCGCCGCCAGCCCGCGCTCCGTGTGGTTGTAGACGGAAGGATCATCCATCGCCGCAATCGGCAGCAGCGACAGGCATCGCGTCACGGGCGAGAGATGCGCCACTTCCTCTTTCACCCGTTGAAGCAAGGGCGTCATCACCGGCACGGCGCCTTGCGAGAAGGGCTGCACGTCGGTGCATCCCCAAAGAAGCGCGGCCACCTGTTCGAGCGTCGAGTTCCGCGCCAGCACGGTCGCATCGACGCCGCGATAATAGAGCCGCCCGTCGGCGATCAGCGTGATGGCGGATTCCAGCACCGGCTGTCCGCCGAAATTCATCAGCCCTCTGGCGTCTCCCGTCTGCGGCGGCGGCGCCGATTGCGCGAGACGACGCGCCTTCAACTCGCGCACATCCTCCGCCCGATAGCGTTTCGCCCGGCTGTCCGGCACGGGCTCGGAGCGGATCATGTCCCGGCTCACATAGGCGTAAAGCGTCGCCAGACTCACCCCCAGTTCGGCGGCGGCCTCCTTGGCGGACAGATAGAGATTTTCAGGTGCGGCAGGTTTTCCGGGCATTTGTGCGCTCTATTTATGTATTGATTAGCTTAATCAAGATTGACGATATTGTAGCCTGTCTCCAGATTTCTGGCAAAGCCGGGGTGTTTTGCGTCCGGCTGTCAGCAAGGAGGTGCCATCATGTCGAATATCAACAATGCCCGGAGCGCCACCGCCAATGGTCTCGACAAGGTCGTGGCCGCCGAAACGGCGCTCAGCCATGTCGATGGCGAGGCCGGACACCTGATCATCGCGGGCTATGACATCGAGGCGCTTGTCGCCACCCATGATTTCGAGGCCGCCGCCGCGCTCCTCTGGGCCACCGCCGGTCTTGATCCCGCGCCTGGCGCTGAAAGTGTCAGGGCCGATCTTGGCGAGGCGCGCGTCGCCGCCTTCTATCTGGTGCCTGTCCTGCTCACCGCCACCAGAGGGCTGACGGTGACCGAGGGTCTCCGCGCCGGTCTGTCGCTTCTGGCCGACGATGACGCTTCAGGCATGCCCGATCACATTCGCGCGGTCGGTGCGGTACCCGTCTTCGTCGCTGCGCTCTGCCGTCGTGAAGCGGGCGAGGCAGCCGTCGCCCCGGTCGCAAGCGCCGGTCATGCAGCGGACTTCCTGCGCATGTTGCGCGGCGAGCCCGGCAGCGCGGCGGAAGTCGAAGCGCTCAACGCCTATCTCGTCACGGTGACGGATCACGGCATGAACGCCTCCACCTTTACCGCCCGCGTCATTGCCTCCACGCGCGCAGGACTCATTTCATCCGTCGTCGGTGCGCTCTGCGCGCTCAAGGGGCCGCTGCATGGCGGCGCACCCGGTCCCGTCCTCGACATGCTCGACGAGATCGGCACACGCGACAACATCAAGCCCTGGCTTGTCCGCGAGATCGAAAAAGGCGAACGCCTGATGGGTTTCGGTCACCGCGTCTACAAGGTCCGCGATCCCCGCGCCGATGTTTTCAACAAGGCCGTCATGCTTTTGACGAATGGTAACGAGCGCATTCGCTTTGCCCGTGACGTCGAGGAGGTGGCGCTGGCGACATTGAAGGAAATGAAGCCCGACCAGCGTCTCGACACCAACATGGAATATTACACAGCCGTATTGCTCGAAGCCCTCGACATTCCCCGCAGCGCGGTCACGGCGGTCTTCGCGCTCTCGCGCATCGCCGGGTGGTCTGCCCATGTCATGGAGCAGGAGCGCGTCGGGCGTCTCATCCGTCCGCAGTCCACCTATATCGGCAACTGGCCGGACGAGCAGGCGGCTTGAACGTCATGTCCGTTGATGTGCGTGAAGCATTCTTTGGTCAGGGCAAGGCGTGTGACGCGCTCGGGTCTCCCTTCACCGGGCGCGTCTGCGCCTTGCTCGGCCAACGTCTCGATGAGGATTCGGCATTTGGCGCGCGTATCCTGAACTGGTCCGGCAGTTTGAAGGGCGATGCGCTGGCCCTTCGCGTGGCTGGCGGCCTCAATGCACTTGCGCGTTCAGGCAATTGCCCGACGCTTACCGCTGCCTATCCGCCGCATGATGTGGATGACGAAACCTTGTGGATCGCCATTCGCAGCGCCATAGCTTCTCATGACGCCTTTCTCACGCGCTTTCTCGACAGCCCGCCGCAGACCAACGAGGTCGCGCGCTCCGGTTCCATCCTTGGCGGCGCGCTCCGCCTTGCCGCTATGACGGGGCTGCCCGTCGACCTCTGCGAGATCGGCTCCAGCGCCGGTCTCAATCTCGGCTTCGACCGCTATCATTATGATCTCGGCGTTGGCCAATGGGGCTCGACCGACGAAGGCGTCGAGATCGCCCGGAAATGGGATGGCGCATTGCCGCCGCTCGACGCTGCCCTCGTCATTCGCAGTCGCCAGGATTGCGATCAGAACCCGCTCGATCCGTCATCGGACGAAACGCAATCGCGACCCTATGCCGATGTCACATTGACGCTCTGACCTTCTGGCGAGACGCGCATTCTGGGCCATGCCGATTTTCATGGCCGCTTCACCCATTGGCTTTGGACGCCGTCTCAGCGAGGGCAGGGAGCCGACGTCCCGAACGCCTTTTCCGCCAGCTCCACGGCGGGCAGTCCCATCAGTTCCGGATGCCACTCGCCGCTGCGCACGACCTGTCCGGCCAGTTGGTCATAGCTTCTCGGGCCGTCAAATCCGACGCAATCATTGCCGTAGATCGGCGGCGTCATGGTGGATTTCACATCCCCTTCACCGCGCGCAAATTTGAGTGATGTGAAGTACCCGCCGATGAACTTGCGGCAATAGAGACCCAGTCGCGGCGTTCGGCCTTGCGGGTTCAGAGCAAAATCATTCAGCACCTTGCACGCTTCATAAAGGTCCTTGCCCGTAGAAATACGGGGCTGGCTCGCGCCAACCTCGACGGTGGAGGCAAGGCATGCCAGTACAAAACCTGTGGCCAATGTCCCACGAATGCAGCGGGTCAGGATGAATTTGGACCGGAATCGAAAGTTGAACATTGCGAAGCCTCATCAAGGCGAGAACAATGAACTAAAGAAACCGGGAACGGAACGGCCATTCTCGGTATTCTTGTGGAAGTCCCTATGAAGACCCGTGTGTTGTTTTATGGCGTCGATGAATATGCCGGTGGAGTGATTTCCCGTCACGCCGCTGAATGCGGCTTCGCCCATATCGCCGCCGGACAGAACATTGCCCGCGTCGCATCACTCGCCAATTCTCTCTCGAAGAAATCCCCAGGGGTGGTCGAGCCGCGAATCTTCGGATTCGGGGATAAGTCGCGCCTGGCTGCCCAGCTCGATGATGTGGCGGTTCTGGTGAATTGTTATCCCCGTTTTTCTGAAGCCGCGCAGGCCCTGATCGAGGCTTGCATGAACACGCACACGCATTACCTCGATCTCTTGCAGGAATGGCACGACTTCGAGCACATTTTCGAGCTTGATTCCGAGGTCTCGAAGGCCGGAATTTCCCTTGTCCCTGGTCTCGGTTTCGACATTTGCGGCCCCGAAATCGTCGCCGCGCGTCTCGCCACAATGCTCCCCAGCGCCACCGATCTGACCATCGCCGTCTCCCGTTCTCTGCTCTCTCAGGCCGAAGCCGAGCACCTCGTAGAGGCATGTCGTGGCCCCGGCGAACTCCTGAAAAACGGTGCGCTTGTCGCTGCCGAACCGGGCGAGAGGTGGCTCGATATCGATTTTGGACAAGGCGAAATCGAGACCTGTCTGGCGCCCTGGCGCTACGAAAGCCTGCTGGTGAAAAAGACCGGCCCCTTCGCCACGGTCAATTCATTCGAGGCGCTGCCGCCCACATTGATCCGCACAGTGATGAAGCCGGGGTGGCGTCGATGGCTCTTCCGTCGCGGGAAGAGATTACCCGCTTTGGCGCGCAAGATCGCGGCCCGCGGCGAAGGCCCTTCTTCCAGAGCGCTGAAGAAATCCCGCTGCGTCATTTGGGGTGAAGCACGCAATGTCGATGGACATATCGCGCGTGCGCGACTGGAAACGCCAGCGGCGCAAATCTATACGGCAGAGGCGGTTCTCGCGACCGCGCAGGCCATTCTTGACGGCGAGGTTTCACCGGGATTGCACTTGCCGTCGGCGGCAAACGGTGCCGCTCTGGTCGAGAATATCGAAGGCGTTGTGTGGCGCGAATTGCCGGACAAATCTGAAATGGAAACGCCCGATTTGAATTTGGCCGCAGAGGTCGCGGCCAAATAGCGTTGCTCTATTTTTCGCTCGCGGCGATGCCGAGCCAGCGATCCTTGAGCTTCATCACGCATTCGCCTTCCGAATACTGGCTCGTCACCATACGCGCCATTGACTGTGCCGCTTCCGGTGTCTCGCCGGGCTCTGTTCCGATGGCCTTGGCGACCGAGCGATAATTTTCGTCGGCGATTTCCTTGGCCAGCATCCGGCATGGATCCACCGTGCGATAGCGCACCACGGGCAGCACGATAAACAGAAGGACAAACAGGCCGATCAGACCGAAGATGATGTTGCGCATTGAGCTTTCTTTTCTAGTAGCCACTCGGGCCGTTGCGTCTGCCATAGGCGTCGTCGGGAAGATTACCTGTCTGTCCGCCTCGCGAAACCTTGCAGGCGTTGAAACCCTTTTTCCATCCCGCGCGATAGGCCTTGCTCGTGCTCCATCCATTCGGATCGCGGATCAATGTCGAAGGGTCATTCGGATTGAATCCTGAGCCCGTGCCACAGCCATCGGAATAACCTGTCGCATAGAGCGGATCATCGGCGTAATCGCTCGATCCGCCGAAGAGCGACGAGCATCCCGCCAGACCGACGATCACCAGCAACATTGTCGCCAAACAGGCGGCTTTCAGTTGTTTATTGAACAATTCTCATTCCCTGCCGCGTCAATTTTAGCGGTCTCGATAAGGTATATGAAGAACATACGAAGTCCGGCTCCTTTACGCCAGTCCCGAAGGTTTACGAGGTTTTAACGTACATGGTGCTTTTATGATCTGTCAGTCCTATTGCTTTGCCCCTCGACTGATCGGAGATACAGGATTACGGCATGCCGACGACCAGCCCGAAAGCGGTCAATTCCGCCGCGCGAGACATGGCTTTCGAAATGAACGATCGTGAGCTGATGTTGCGACGTATGTCGGACCTTGCCGTCTTGCCGGCGGGAAAGTTTGCGCCTTTGGAGCGTGGCCTTATCGATATGGTCGTGGCTTCGGTGTTATCTCGCCTTGATGTGACGACGCGTCGGCGGCTTGCCGAGCGGGTGGCGCAATTGCCCGAAGGGCCGGCTGAGCTTCTCCTTGCGCTGGCGCGTGACGAGATCGAAGTCGCCGGTCCGGTCTTGCGCAACAATCTGAATCTCCAGACTAATGATCTCGTTCAGATCGTTCGCGACTATCCGGGGCAACATCAAATGGCGATAGCGGAACGCAAGATGTTGCCCGCTCCCGTTGTCGATGCGCTGGTGGAGTGCGCCGACACAGAGGCAATCTGTCGGATGTTGGCGAACTCTGCAGCCGAGATTTCCAACCGGACATTCGAGGTTCTTGTGCGTCGGAGCGCCAACGAACCGCCATTTCAACAGCTGTTGCTGGCGCGAAGCGAACTCAACATGCGCCTTGCGCAAATGATGTTCTGGTGGGCGCCGCCTGAAACGCGTCGGGAAATTCTCATACGGTTTTCAGTTGAGCGCCGAGCGCTTCATGCGGCCCTTGACGGTCTTTTGGATGTCGGTGTTCTGGCTGAGAAAGCCGACGACGCTTTGAAGGCGATCCTCTCACTTGTAAAGCCGCCGGTTGTCGCTACAAGGCAGCAGATTGCAAGGTTGATCGACCAAGCTACTCGCCATGAGCGCGATGCGTTCATGGCAGAGATAGCTTTTATCGGCGGCATTCGGCCCGAGACCGCTTTTCGCATTTTCAACGACCTTGGCGGCGAACCGATGGCCGTTTTTTCCAAAGCCATCGGAATGGGGCGGAACGATTTTTCCGATCTGATGACGGCAGTCATTGGATTTCGCGGCGTAGATCAGGCCGACAAGAACTGGCTCGATCAATTGATCGCTACGTTCGACGTCATTTCAAATGATCGCGCCGATCTCGTTCTGCATTGCTGGGACTGGATATTGTCGACCGAAGCACAGGTTCCTGATTCCGCCTGAGCCTATTCGGCAGCACTCGCCGCCTTGCCCTGCCGTTTGTGTGCGATCCGATCGACAGACGGCACGAAGCCGGGTTGGGTGACGATCTCTTCGAGCGCATTCCGCGCACGTGCAGCTGTTTCGATGATGTCGTTTTCCGCGTTGTCGACCAGATCAAGCACCTGGCGAACGCCTGACAACACATCGTCCAGCCACAAATAATCGACATCATCATCGCCGCCAATTTCAGCGATAATGGCTTTCAGTGAGACGGCATTGGCAGCCAGGGTCGTAACCGCACGACGAACGGCCGCCGTGTTGAAGTCGACCGGACCCGTAACCAGGCCGACGATCATCCGGACCTGAGCGCGGACGCCTTCGATCAGCGCGCGTCGCTCGCGTTCCTTGCGGCCATTGTTGTCGATCGGCGGCGCCAGATCGTCGAGAGACACGTTCAGGACATGTGCAATCGCCGCCATCGTGCGAAATGTTCCATCCTTTTTGCCCGTTTCGATCTCGGACAAATAGGCGGGGCTGATCCCGGCAGCGCGTGCGAGAGCGACAGCTTTCAAACCACGATTTTCGCGCCACACCCGAACCGGGTTTTCGCCCTCTGCAAGGCGATGGGCGACGGTCGCGGGAATGCCGTTGTTGCCTCCCATCCTGTCGACGACATTTGCCTTCAGGGCGCTGCGGACATCCATCAGTTCGCGCGCGGCTTCAACCGTCTGTGTCAGCAGCACGTATTCTTCAGCGGGCAGGACAACGAATTGCGTCCGACCATTTGCATCCTTCAGATGCTGCGGCTCTTTTTGTTCTGCCTTTTTTTCCGCGATCGGCTCGCTCACGAAATCCGCTCTCTTCTTATGAAAGTTATTTACGACCTGAAATCGGGAAACATAACGTTGTGGACGTCAATCGAACCATAGGGTGCGAAGAATGTCTATCAAACCTGTTGCCTTCATCCGTCAACAGGTCTGCCATGTTACTCTGATGGACAGACGCGCTTGTCAGCTGCGCCAGTGCAATGTGGTGGATTTGACTGGGTTTTCAAATGGGCGGCCCTGATCGACGGCCTCAGCCCATTCGTTTTTCAGCTTGTGATACCATTTGGCCTGAACGTCGGCGTCGTTGATGAGCATCAGTCGCGGGTCGAACCTGAGGCCCTCCTGCTGCAGGTTCACCATATCGCGGTCCTGCCCGAGGAATCGCCGCAGAAAATGGTGCGCAATGGGTTTGAACACGGTCAGGAACGGCATCGTCCAATAGAAGGACTGGGTGATCTCCGTGTTGTTCTCGTCAATTGGCGTCACTGTCGTAAGGCCGACGAGGCGATGTTGTCCAACTGTGATGCGCTCGATCCGGATACCCGGCAAACGGAAGGAAATTTCTGTCGTCGGATTTCCGCCGAGAATTTTATAGGCGAGCGAATTGCTCGATGGCACATGCTCGACCATGGAAAAGCCCATTTCCGATGGGGCAAATGCCTTGGACTTTTCGTGAATGGAGGCAGTGGATCGCCACCACCAGGCCTGATGTACGAAGGGCCCATGCGCGGGATCCATCAACCCGATGACGGCGTGATCGATGTGGCAGGAAAAAGTCATTGTCTCGCGGATATTAGCAACCGTGTGGTCGCCGAAGCCCGGCATCATGGGTGGTTGATGATCCGGTTCGACATCGGCGCGTTTTTCGTCCGCCATATAGATCCAGACGTTGCCCTGAATTTCGCATACGGGATATTTCCGAACCCGGATGCGCGAGACCTCGATATCCTGTCCCGGCACGAGTGAGGGGATGAACGCGCAGCTGCCGTCCGTCCGGAATTGCCAGCCATGATAGGGGCACTCGACCACATTCTTGCCGCAGGCGCTTTCCTTGCCGTCAAGCATGCGTCCCGCCGTCAGCGGGACTCCGCGATGAGGACAGATGTCGCGCAACGCGAAAACCGCGCCCTCGGCATCGCGCCCTATGGCGACCGGTTCACCCAGAAGCACCTTGTGAATGAGGTCACCCGGTTTGAGGCTTTCGCCCGGCAGCGCAAAATACCAAATATCTCTCAGATACATCGGGTTCTGTCCGAATTTGTTGTGCCTGAACATATAGGGCATTTGGTCATGTATTGAGAGCCCGGAATTTGCGACCAAATGTCTGACGAGAATCGGGAGGGGAAGAGCGGACTCGGCCTCGGGATTCGGCGAATTTTGAGGAATATAAATGTAATTCGCATGTTGTTTTGCGTGAATATTTTAAAGAAAAGAATTTCATTGATATCTAGTGTTGGGGTCTATTGATGCTTGGGTGGGCAGTTGGTATAAACCCGCTGTGCTTCTTTCGGGAGAGGTGAATATTCTACAACATTGCTCAATCACATCGCTTGTTTGGTTGAATATTTCGATTTGAAGCGATGGAAATCGAAGCAGGTTGTAGACGGGGGCCATATGAGTGACAAAGCTGAAATCATTGATCTGACAACAGAGATTGTGTCCGCATATGTTGGCCACAACAATGTTGCCGCAACTGAGCTTCCGACGCTGATCCATCAAGTGTTTGATGCTTTGGCCCGTGCTGCTGGTGCAGCGGGTCGGGGCCCTGTCGAAAAGTCGGAGCCTGCTATTTCCATTCGCAAGTCCATTACGCCGGACTATCTGATCTGCCTGGAAGATGGCAAGAAGTTCAAATCGCTCAAGAGGCACTTGAGAACGCATTACAATCTGGGACCGGACGAGTATCGCGAGAAATGGCGATTGCCGCCCGACTATCCCATGGTCGCCCCAAATTACGCTCAGGCTCGTTCGCGATTGGCCAAGAAAATGGGCTTGGGCCAAAGCGGCAGAAGTCGCCGCACCCCCGGCAAATAAAGTCTCCTTTCGGTTCGTGTCCAACCTAACCGGGTTCTTCCACTTGCCAAGACGGTCGCACCGACTCATCATCACATAAGTGATTCGCAAGGTCTTTGTCGAAAGGCCGAGCTGCAGGAGGCGCACCTGACCCAACAAGATCAGGCCATTCGAGCTCAGCTCATTATTCCCGAACAAGCTGAGCTGTTCGATTATTGGCGTAGCAAGTGCACAGATTCACATTTTCCTTCACGTGGCGATATTCAGCCCGCCGAACTCAAGTCGTTGCTACCTTCGCTCAGCCTTTATGACGTCAAGGGCAGCGAGCCGCTGCAATTGAATGTCCGGCTTGCCGGTACGCGGCTGCGCGACTATCTCGGTCTGGAGATTACGGGGCGCATGCTGGCGGATTTCGATCTGGGCGATCAGCGGACCTATTGGGAAGCAGCCTATGAGGAAGTGCTGGTCGGCGCACGCCCTGCGCAAGGCGTCGTGCAAATGGTGCCGTGGGGCAAGCCTGAAATATTTCAGTTCTGGCTTCGCCTGCCGCTGATGGACGCCGATACGAATATCGTCATGGTCTTGGGCCATGACGCCTTTTTGCAATCGGAGAAGGCGCGAGCGCTTGTTGAGCGCTCTTCTGTCCGTACGGCTTGATTTTATTCCACGTATAATGTGACATCTGGACCAACGCATTGTTGAAGAGCGAGGGACAGGGGCGGCATGCGTAATTTCAATTTGTTTACATTCGTTTTTCTCGCGGCCTGTCTTGGCGCACACGCATCGGCATCGGCGAGTGAGGCTGCTGTTCTGAATACCGGGGATCACACTATCGGCGTGGGTCAGATCGCGGAATTTCCGATCATCTCGTCAAAGGGACAGTCCTCCGAACTTCATGCCTGGTGTGAAGTGTCGGCCGGCGGTCGGGCGACGTTGACCTTTGATGGCGATCATTATGTTCCCCTGTCCGAGCCCGCCGTTGGCGATACCCTTACGCTGAGCCCAAATGAGACGCGCCGAATCGAGCTTCAGGGCACGGTAGAGGCGAATGACGGCAGCGCTTATATCGCATTTATCTTTACGGGCGTACCGACCGCCATGTGTTTTCCGGGGATGCAATGCGACGGCGCTGCAGGCGGAGCCCGCGACGTGCGGGTGCAGTGCGGCAACAACTAGAGATGACGGATCAGCATCACGACAGGTGCGACCCAGTTTGGAAGCGGGAAGCTGCGTACCTTGGCGCCAGGTTCCGGCGGAACAAGAAGATAGGTTCCGTTGTCTGACGATATCAGTCGCCCGAAACCGCCTTCCTCACCTTCAATTTCAACGACACAGTCGCGTCCTATGGCGTGAATGACATGTTCGGCAGACATTCTGTCCGCAATGATGACATCGCCTACGCAATATTGACCAAAGTTTTCGCGAATGCGGATGGCGACCGGGTTGCGCGACAGTGACTCCAGCTTGATGTCGTCGTCTTGACCTTTTTCAGCTTCAAACAACGCACCGCTACGACCGATTTCGCCAATGCAAGGAATTCTTCCTGGTGTGGGCGTGAATTCAATGAGGTCGGAAACCGGCACGTTGAAGGCATCAGCAAAGCGCTGAAGCCACGTCATCGAAACATTCATTTCGGCGGTTTCAAGTCTTGAGACCGTCGCAGCTGTAGTCCCGATCAGCTTTGCGACGTCCGATTGGGTCAAGCGTCGCAATTTACGATGGTAGCGGATGCGCGTTTTCACGGTGGCACCTTCCTCGCGTTTGAACGGCGGTACGAAAATTACGTTAATTTATCCCCGGTAAGTACGAAACGCGTAATTTTATGTTAGGAGCATTCACGTGTTCATCTAATGTTCCTAGAGAAATTCGTCAAGGTTGGGAGCAACAAGATGCCGGATGTCGGGTGGAGCATGCATGGAATTGGCAAAGGACAGCTTAATCATGGGGAATGCGGGCTGAAGGTTTCGCGCGTCGAAACCCGGCGGCTCAATGATTTCGAGCGTCATGCGCAGGTGACGATTGCGCAGGAAATCGTCGCCCGCGCCTTCCGGATTTCTGTCACTGAGATAAAGGCGCCGACAAGACGGGCAGCTCCCGTCGCGCTCGCGAGGCAAACGGCCATGTATTTGATGCATGTTGTATTCGGCATGAGTCTTTCAGCCGTAGGGCGGCATTTTGGACGTGATCGAACGACGGCTTCCCACGCTTGCCGACAGATTGAAGACCGGCGCGACGATCCCGCCTTTGATCTGCTGGTTGATCGGTTGGAGTTTGCTGTCTGGTCCATTGCTATCCGAGAGTTTGGCCCGGGGCAGAATGCGGGTGCAACGGGAATCCATGTCGGCAATTCGTTTGCCAGGCTCAGTCAATGAAAACGATTTCCAAAAATCAGTTTGAGCAGGAGGCGCGACGAATCCTGAGACGACTTGTGGAACCTGCAAGCTACCTCACACAACTCACGCCTTCAGAATTCGGGCTCTTCCTGACCTCTGGTCGAACGAAAAAGCCAATTTTGCGTCTGGGTGCCAACATTTGGGCCCAGTTTGAAAGACATGATTTTCTGATCCGTCATGAAGACAAGGCGGCGGTGACATGGACATTGAGCGAGGCGGGCAGGGCCTATTGGCGTCGTTCGCAAGATGCGTCCGATCCCTTTCGTGCTCAACACCAGATGCGGGGACATCGACGTGTCCCGCATGAAGAGACCCTGATCGAGGTCGAGTATAACGAGGCCGAGACGTCACTTGCCTGGTTAAGTCGACGCAAGGGAGCCGACGGTAAACCCCTGCTCAATGATGTGCAGGTGGAGGCGGGGGAGCGTCTGCGGCGGGACTTCACGATTGCCAACATGAACGCACGTACGACAGCGGATTGGTCATTTGCTTTGAGCGGAAACGTGCATGGGCAGCGTCCGCGAGATACTGCCGAATTGACAGATATGGCGCTCGCCGCGCGCGAACGTCTGGCAAGGGCTTTTGACGCGGTTGGTGATGGGCTCGTCAACGTGCTTGTCGAAGCCTGTTGCAACCAGCGTGGGCTTGAAGAAATTGAACGCAGCTTTGGCTGGCCCCAGCGTTCTGCAAAGGTCGTGTTGCAAATAGCCCTTGATCAGCTCTCGAGGCATTACGGCATCGGCGGGCGGGGTACTCAACGGCGTGGGCGTCCGGCAACTTAGTTTATGGTCGCGTTGCCAAGCCGTGCCGCGGCGTCGTTCTTGACGCGCTGGACCATCGAATAAAGTCCATTGGAACGCTGCGGGCTCAGATGCTCGTTCAGGCCAAGCTTCTCAAAGACCGCGCGCGCATCGGTATCGAGAATGGTCTTTGCGGTCTGCCCTGAATAGATACGAAGGACAATGGCGATCAGGCCTTTCACGATGAAGGCGTCGCTATCGCCACGGAAGAAGAGGCGCGGGTTTGCCTCGTCATCGTCATTCCGGGTGTCCGAGACCAGCCATACCTGACTAACGCAGCCTTGAACCTTGTTGGCGCTTGAGTGTTCCGCCTCGCTCAGCGGTTCCAGCTCTTTGCCCAACTCGATGACATAGCGATAGCGTTCTTCCCAGTCATCGAGGAAGGAAAAGTCGTCAATCAGGTCTTCAATGCTCGTGTTTGGGTTCATGGCTGGTCTCTCGTTCATCATCAGGAGATAACCGCCGACGCCTGAATGCACAAGCGCCGCCCGGATAAAAGCCGGGCGGCGCAAGGCGGAAGAGCATTGAGGAAGCGAGGGTAGAGCCGATTTTCCCTGATTAAGCCCCAGTTTGATGCGAATTGGGGGCAGGGCGGGGTTCCGTACTCGCGGCTTTTGCCGCAGGCCCCGCTTTCTGTGTTTCCTGAGCCTTTTCAGTCAGCCAGAGAAAGGCTTTGGAGCCGTAGTAGCTGCCCTGACGGGCGACATGGGCGACGATGGCGCTACCGCGAGAGCAGACCTGCGGGTTGCGGTCGCAAAAGCCCATCATATCGCCCGCCGATTGGGCTGCGAGGGACAGCATTTCGCCGGCATCAACATCATTATTGGGCATCGCCGCGCCAGATTCGTCATAGGCGGTCGGAACGACCATCCCGGTTTGATCGTTTTGCGCAGTGGCCTGATTGCCACCTGTGGGCAGGAGAAATGCCAGGACGGTAAGCCAGAAGGCTGCTCGGAGGATGAATGACATGATGCTGTTCCTTTCGCGTCTCGTTGGAACAAAACTAGGCCTGTGTCCGTCGATACCAAGTTAAACGAATAGATAAAATGCAGTTATACTTGGTGCATATACAGCTTATCATCTCTTGTAATTTAAATAGAAGAAAACTTATACTTGAATTTTGAAGTAAATTATATTTCAATTTTTATAAACTACTTCGCTAATTTGAAGCGTATTTTTTTCAAATCCGATTCACACTTGTTTCAAATTCAAATCAATTGTGCGCAGTCAAGGGCCGCAGCCACTTGTGGGCTAAGCAAGAACAAAAAACCCCGCAGGTTAAATGCCTGCGGGGTCTGAATTTGAATGAATGTCTGGCGGCCTAGTTGGGGCCTGCCGGAAGGGCAGCCGCCCAACAGGTGCGCACTTCCTCAACCGCATGTGTGCCAACGCACCATGCTTCTTCAGAGGGAAAATGCGCGGCAGCGATGCACTGGTTGAGATTGAGCCGCGCCCAGTTGAGGCAGGATGACGTTTCATCCTTGGTGCCTGACACCGAGATGACCGGTGCCGAGATGGCTTCGCGCGCGCCCTGTGCCAAAATCTTCGACATCACCGACCGCGAATAGGCCTGGGCTGGTGAGACAGGTGAGAGGCTCGCGAAAAATTGACGGATTTGCTTTGAAACAGGTTCTGTCTGCGCCATATCGGTGGTGGGGCCGACGTGCAACGGGGTAATCATGCCCCATTTTTGTTTCTGGAAATGGAAAGCCGTTTCAATAAAGCGCTTGCGTAGCTTGATCAAACGCTCGTCCTCCGACTTTGCAGAGGTCATGACTGCGGCCATTGCAGATGAAGCGCCTGGAAGCGTCAGCACATAATTCGGATCATTCAGCGCGGCCAGAAAATGGGCCTCACCCAGCTTGCGTACTTCATCGCGAGCGCCGCGGGAAAAGGCGGGGTCTTTGGCAGCGGCCATAGCCTGAACGGCATACCAGCCATCGGCCAATGTTTCGGGCGCTTTGAAGCGGAGCATCTTGAGTATCCGACGAATTTCCTTTGGCGTATTGAGCTTGCTCGCCTCGGCTCCATTGATTGCGTTGTCAAAACGAATATAGACCCCGGCCATTTTGTTAAGCGGCAGACCGCCATTCAGAGCGAGAGCGCTAAGACCGGAACGTGGATCGATCGAGGCGACCTTGATTCCTTCGTGGCGCGGCGAGATGAGCGGGATCGGAATTCCGGC
Organism: Parvibaculum sp.; assembly: GCA_049303435.1. Taxonomy (GTDB): domain Bacteria; phylum Pseudomonadota; class Alphaproteobacteria; order Parvibaculales; family Parvibaculaceae; genus Parvibaculum. The sequence goes on from JBAQNC010000025.1 coordinate 19,918, forward strand.
GCTCGCTACGCTGGTTTCGGCAAGGCTGCCCGTTGTCATTGCATCGGCGGCGACGGTCGGTGCCGGAGCCACTGCGGCGGCCTTCATATTGTCGAGTGAGGCGGTATTGCCCTGAACCACTGTGCAACCGGAAAGGACGACGAAAAGGAGCGCCGCGCCGACGCTGCCTTGAAACACCGAACGATTCATTGATTTGATCCCCAGCCGAACAACTCGCATATGCCTCTCCAATTTCGACCTCGACCCCATTCGCGTTGCCGAATAAATCTATGTTGGGACATTTTTTAAAGTCTACCGCTCGCACGGACTTTCGGCAAACGCATATGATCGCTATTCGGGTTCTTCCGTAGGCTGTCAGGGTTTAGGGTAAATTATGGAGATGGCGCCGCGTCTGAAGGCTGAAATCTGGGTGAAAGCCCTGATCCGACGCTGCGAAGTGGAGGGAGTCACTGCAATGGTGGTGGCCCGGGGCGATGCCACATCGGGAGTTGTTCTGGTCAAGGTCAATAGCCTGGATGGTCATGCGAGGGTCTTTTCGCCGATCAGGGCGGGCGACGGCTCATTTCAGTGGCTGTCAGGGACAGGAGCCGATCCTGTCCCTGAAGCGGATGCCGATGCCTATATTACCCGGCAACGGAAGTTTGACCCGGACCTCTGGATTGTCGAGATCGAGGACCGGGCCGGACGGCATTTTCTTCAGGAGCCTGTGGTCTGAAGGTGCAAATTCTGATCAGGGCCGCATGAACATGAAATCCTCATCGGGATCGAGATGGTCGATGGACTCGATGAGTTCCTGACGGATGTCCTCCAGAGAGCGGCATTCGCGCCAGATCCGCAAGACCTGCTCGAAAAGGATGCGACCGAGCACATCGCCCGGAATCTGGTTTTCGGCGCCTTCTTTCAAAATGACGTCCATATGCGGGGTAATGATGTCTCGTGCACTGGTCATTTTCTTGTTCTTCCTCATATAGATAAATAACGATGCCGTAGCTTCGCCCATGCCTTTGCGCTGTGCATCTGTCATCTTGTCGCGCGTCGCATTGTCAATTTCGGCCTCGGGTCGATGCAAGGCCCACATGGGGCCCTCTATGGGATGACAGTCCGCCCCTCCATGGAGTAGGGTCCGGCCAAATTGAACCGGAGAATAGCTTGAATATGACTGCGACCGCCCGACCAGGCGATATTGACACAGAGGTCAGCACACGTCGCACCTTTGCCATCATTTCTCATCCTGACGCGGGTAAGACGACCCTTACTGAAAATCTGCTCCTGATGGGCGGAGCCATTCACCTTGCCGGACAGGTCAAGGCGCGTGGCGACAGCCGTCGCGCCCGGTCGGACTTCATGAAGATCGAGCAGCAGCGCGGCATCTCCGTGTCTTCAGCCGTGATGACCTTTGAATATGAGGGCATTACCTGCAATCTGCTCGACACACCGGGCCATGAAGACTTCTCCGAAGACACCTATCGCACACTGACGGCCGCTGACAGCGCCATCATGGTGATCGACGCGGCCAAGGGCATCGAAGCGCAAACGCTGAAGCTCTTTGAGGTCTGCCGTCTGCGCGACGTTCCGATCATCACCTTCATCAACAAGATCGACCGCGAAGGCGTCAGCCCCTTCGAATTGATGGATGAGATTTCCGAAAAGCTTGCGCTCGACTGCGCGCCGATGATCTGGCCCGCGGGGATGGGCGGACTGTTGAAAGGAATTTTCGATCCAGAACATGACCGCTTCATCCCTTACGACAAGCTCGGCGAGGGCAAGGAAGCGACGCGGCTCTCCGGCGATGAGATTGCCAATTACATGAACGAGGAAGAACTCGCCCATTTCCGCGAAGAGATGGAACTCGCGCGTGAAGGCATGCCAAAATTTGATATTGAATCTTATCGCGCCGGCCATATGACGCCGGTCTATTTCGGCAGCGCGCTGCGCAAGCTCGGTGTCCGTGAGCTGCTGGATGCAGTCAAGCGTTTCGCGCCGACGCCGCGTCCCCAGCAGTCATCCGTGCGTCTTGTCCAGCCGAATGAGCCAAAAGTCTCCGGTTTCGTCTTCAAGGTGCAGGCGAATATGGACGCCAATCACCGCGACCGTATCGCTTTCATGCGTATCTGCTCCGGCCGCTTCAAGCGCGGCATGCGTCTGCGCGTCTCGGGCTCCGGCAAGACAATTGGCATTCATAACCCGACACTTTTCTTCGCGCAGGACCGCGAGCTGGTGGATGAGGCCTTTGCCGGCGACATTATCGGTATTCCCAATCACGGTACCATTCGCGTCGGGGACACGCTGACCGAAGGCGAGGACATGACCTTCACCGGCATCCCGAACTTCGCGCCGGAAATCCTTCAGCGCGTGCGTCTCGACGACCCGATGAAAGCCAAGCACATGCGTCGTGCTCTGGAAAGCCTCGCCGAAGAAGGCGTGACGCAGGTCTTCAAGCCGCAGATCGGCGCAAACTGGATTGTCGGCGTGGTCGGGCGATTGCAGTTGGAAGTTTTGGCCGCGCGTATCGAGAGCGAATATGAAATCAAGGTCGGGTTTGAGGCCGCACCCTTTGAGACTGCGCGTTGGGTGCTCGCTGATGATCCTGCCGAGATGAAGCGCTTTGTCGAAGCTCATCGCGGCAATATGGCCGAAGATCGAGATGGCGCGCCGGTGTTCCTGGCCAAGAGCAATTGGGAACTCGGCTATACTGAAGAGAAGTGGCCGAAGATAAAATTCTCCGCCATTCGTGAACGTGTGGCCGCCGCCGCTTGAGTACCCCATCTGGATTGACGAGTAATGCCTGACTTTTTCTCCCAATTCGACAAGTTCTGGTTGCTGACGGTGAACGTCTGGCAGACCGGCGTGTTTGGCCGCAGCATTGGCGACATCCTGATTGCCTTTGGCATTTTCGGACTTTTCTTTGTTATGCGGGGGCTTTTTGCTCGTTATGTGCTGATCATTTTTTCGCGCTGGGTGAAGAAGACAAAGAATACGTTGGATGATCGGCTGCGCGATGCGATCGCCGATCCGCTGCAATTCCTGTTTCTGGCGCTAGGTATCTTCCTTGCGACCCAATATCTGAATTTTTCGGGCAAGGTTGAAATCGGCGCGGAGTATCTCAATCGGTCCCTCATCGCTATCGCTATCTTCTGGGCGTTGAAAAATGCCGTTACGCCGGTCGGCGAATTTTTCCGTGGCCTCGGACATATCCTGACGCCGGAAATTTTCGACTGGATGATTACTGGCGCTCGTGTCGGGATCGTTCTGATCGGTGCGGCGACCGTGTTGCAAATTTGGGGCATTCAGGTCGCGCCGGTCATAGCAGGTCTCGGCCTTTTCGGTGTCGCTGTTGCGCTTGGCGCTCAGGACCTTTTCCGTAATCTGATTGGTGGCATTTCCATTCTGATCGAACGCCGCTTTGGATTTGGTGACTGGATCAAGGTTGATGGCGTGGTTGAAGGCACCGTGGAGAAGATTGGATTTCGCTCCACGCTCGTTCGACGCTTCGACAAGGCGCCGGTCTTCGTGCCAAATCAGCAACTCGCCGATAATGCGGTGACCAATTTCTCCGCCATGACCTATCGGCGGATTTCCTGGACGATCGGTCTTGAATATCGCACGACACATGATCAATTGCGTATGATCCGGGACGAGATCGAGGACTATCTCAAATCTGGCGATACATTCGTGCAGCCGCCAGAGGCCGCGCTCTTCGTGCGAATTGACGCCTTCAATGCTTCTTCCATCGACCTCATGATCTATTGCTTCACCTACACGACCGTCTGGGGCGAGTGGTTGGCGTTGAAGGAAGGACTCGCCTTCAAGATCAAGGAAATCGTTGAGGCGGCAGGCGCAGGCTTTGCCTTCCCGAGCCAGTCCGTCTATGTCGAAAGCGCGCCGCCGTCCAACGATGAGGTGAAGACGCGGCGTGATCGGAGCGGTGAGTTCCTGATGGCAGGCGATAAGTCTGGCGACTAGGAGACAGCCTTGTCGATGGCGCGCTTGAGTATCTCGGCGATGCGATCAAGCTCGCTGTCTTCCACTGTGAACGATGGGCCTATGCAAATGATGTCGCGCACGGCGCCCGTGCCGCCACTGTAGTAGAAGACGCCTTCCTTGACACCCGCCGCGACGATGCGCCCGGTCATGTTTGTTTCAACGGGAAACATTTCCAGGGTTTCCCGATCGGCGACAATCTCCAGCCCGAAGAAAAGCCCGCGCCCTCGAATTTCAGCCACATTGGGATGCTGGCCCAGCGTTGCTTCGAGGCGTTCCCGCAGGGCTTCGCCTTTTTCAGCGGAGCGGGCGACGAGGTTCTCGCGTTCCATGATTTCGAGCACCTTGTCGGCCGCCGCGCAGGCACCGGTGTGACCGCTATAGGTATAGAACATGGGCGCCATGCCTTTTTCCCGAAGCGGGGCGACAACAGCGTCGGTTGCAAAGACGCCGCAGATGGGAGCATAGCCGGCCGCCAGCCCCTTGCCCGCGACCATGATGTCGGCCTTGAGGTCGAAATGTTCCGCCGCAAATCTTTTGCCGGTGCGGCCAAAGCCGACCATCACTTCGTCCGTGATAATAAGAACGCCATGGCGGCGGCAAATTTCCTGCACCATAGGCCAATAACGTTCGCCCGGCATGATCGCGCCGCCCGATGATCCTGTGATCGGTTCGCAGATAAAGGCTGCGATGGTTTCCGGCCCCTCCGCCAGAATGATGTCTTCCAGCGCCTGCGCTGCCGTAATGTCGAAATCGGGATGATTGCGCCCGAGCGGCGAGCGCAATGCGTAGGGCGTTGGTGCATGGGGAAAGTCGGGCATCAGGCTCTCAAAGCCTGCCTTCCGCGCCACGTGGCCGCCGACGCCGAGCGCCAGCGCCGTGGTGCCATGATATGAAATGTCGCGCCCTATGATCTTCTTGCGGCTTGTCTCGCCCGTTGCCATGAAATGCTGGAGGGCGAGCTTGCAAGCGGCATCGACGCCTTCCGAACCACCGCTGGCGAGCCAGACGCGAGTGAGATGCGGCGGCAGCCATGCGCGGCGCAAGCGCTCGACCAATCGTTCTCGTTCCGGCGTGACAAAGGGCGGAATGGCATAGCTCATACGTTCCATTGCCGCCGCTGCCGCCTGCGCCACTTCGGCGCGTCCAAGCCCGACATTGGTGCAGATCGCTCCGCCACTGGCGTCGAGCAGTGTGCTGCCGTCGCGGAGATAGAGCGTGCGCCCTTCGGCATGATCGATGTCGATGGAACGAGGCGAGGGGACGAGCGGCCAGAGGCTGTCAGACATGAGAAACTCCGAAAGGCGGAAATTGAATGGCGAGATTTAGAGGGAAGCGAAGGTATTGCATAGCGCCGGATCGCCGGTGTCGAAACCATGACGCAGCCACTGAACGCGCTGGGCGCTGGAGCCATGCGTGAAACTGTCGGGCATGACGCGGCCCTGCGCGCATTTTTGCAGCGTGTCGTCGCCAATGGCGTTGGCGGCGCGCAAGCCATCTTCGAAGTCGCGCCTGTCGATGCCGATGGCGCCACGCGAGGCGGCGGGCGCATTGGCCGCCCAGACGCCTGCATAGCAGTCGGCTTGGAGTTCTAGCGCGACGGAATATCGATTGGCTTGCGCGCGGCTCGACGCACTGCGCTGGGTTGATTGTACCTTGGCGGCGGTCCCCAGAACCTTTTGCACATGATGACCCACTTCATGCGCGATCACATAGGCCTTGGTGAAGTCGCCCGGCGCGCCAATGCCAACGCCGCCACCGCCTCGGGGCATGCGAGGGCGCAGCCCGCGCCGGTCCTCGATATTGCCACCCTGCTCACCATCTTCCCAACGCATTGCATTCTCTTTCGCGGCGATCACCGGCGGAGAGTATGCCCGATCCGTTCCGATGCTTCCATGCGACATGTCTCCAGAGTAGAGTGGCTTCATCTGGAGGTTCATCTTGAAAATCGTCGTTGTCGGCGCCGGCATTATAGGCGTCACTACCGCTTATGAACTGGCCGAACGCGGGCATCAGGTCACCCTGTTGGATAGCCGCAGCGGGGCCGGGCTTGAAACGAGCTTTGCCAATGGCGGCCAGTTGAGCGCCAGCGAAGTAGCGCCCTGGGCGGGGCCGGAAGTGCCTTGGCTTGTCCTGCGCTGGCTTGGCCGTGCCGATGCCCCCTTCCGTCTGAAATTGAAGGCCGATCCGGAGCAATGGCTCTGGTTGTTGCGGTTCCTGACGCGCTGCCGTGCTTCAGCGCGCGCCGAACGGGTGCTGCCGAACCTTTCTCTCGCGCTCTTGTCGCGCGCGCGGATGGATGAAATTGCGGAGAAGTTCGACAATGACCCGATTGAATTTGATGAAAAGCGTGCAGGCATCCTGCAGCTGTTCCATCATGCGGGCTCGCTGAAGGCGGCTTCGGCGGGTCTTGCACAAATGAGCGATGCCGGCCTCGAGCAGAAGGTACTGACCGCGCGCGAATGCGTGGAACGGGAACCGGCGCTTGGGGCCGCCTTTGAGTCAGGCGCGATCCTCGGTGGCATCTATTGCGAGAGCGACCGCAGCGGCGACGCACATAAGTACACGAGCCAACTCGCCGAGCGTGCTCAGAGACTCGGCGTCGCTTTTGTCACCGGCGTCGAAGTCACGGGCTTCAAGACTCAAGGTGATCGCATCAAGGGTGTACATACGCGCGCCTGGACGTTCGATGCCGACGCCGTCGTGCTCGCGGCAGGTGTAGGCACGCCGCGTCTGGCAAAGATGGTGGGCGTGCGCATTCCGGTCTATCCACTGAAAGGCTATTCGGTGACCCTGCCCATTCGAAGCGACGTGCTCGCGCCAAATGTCAGCATGACCGACGAAGCGCGCAAGATTGTCGTCAGCCGTCTTGGCGATCGGCTGCGTGTGGCAGGCACCGCTGAGGTCAGTGGCTACGACGCGGAAATCGAAATGCGTCGCGCGCGTTCGGTTCTGGACGCAACGATCGGGCTTCTTCCGCAGATGAAGAGTGCTGAAGATAACGTGGAATATTGGAGCGGGTTGCGTCCGATGAGTTCTGACGGCAGCCCAATTCTTGGGCAAGCGGGGAAATTCCAGAATCTCTTTCTCAACACGGGGCATGGCTCTCTGGGCTGGACATTGGCGACCGGAAGCGCCTTGGGGCTTGCCGATCTGATCGACGGCCGGATGTCGAAGATTGACTTAACTCCTTTTAATATAAAGAGATTTTCATTCATCTGAGGCGATGTTAGGGAGAGTTTTTGTGCAATGCACAAAAACCACTTGACGTAAGGGCCTATGCGCCTTTACTGATTGTGCAGCGCACAAATTCAGTGACTTGGTTTGTGCATCACGTTGCACCGAAAAGCAGCGTCCCCGCAAAGCAGGAGATACAAATGACTGAAGCGACCACAGCCTCAAAGGCCAAGAAGCCCAAAGCTAAACCCGCCGCCGCCAAGAAGCCCGCCGCTTCGCGCGCCGCCCCCAAAGCCGCGCCGAAGAAGGACAAGAATTCACTTGAGATCGCTCAGGGCATCATCACTGAACTGACGCGCACGAATTTCGAAGAAACCGTCGAAACCGCGAAGGCCGTAATGAAGTCTGGCGATATTCGCGCCGCTGTCGAACTGCAGAACGAATTCCTTCGCGCCTCGCTGAAGCGCAATCTCGACGCCGCTCGCGAGATCAATGAAATTGCCGTGACGGCCGTTCGTGAGGCGACTGCGCCTTACGCGACGAAGTTCACGGAAGCCTTCGAAAAGCTTCGCGCTGCTTGATCTGCGCTGAATAGTTTACAAGTCCTGTTGCGTAAAAGGCCCGGCTCTCGAAAGAGAGTCGGGCCTAGTATTTTCAGACGAAACGAGTGACGTCAGCTCGCTTTTGCCGTCATTGCATTGGCGGCAAGGCGCTGGCGCAGAGACAGAACACTCGGCTTGTTGTCGGCGCTCGGCTGATAGTCATAGGTGAACGAGCCGATCGCCTCCTGGAAAATCTGCGGCGTGATCTCGTCGCGTACTTCCAGCGCATCGAAGCCGACACGAACCATGAAGTAGAACTGGTCCCGCAATACATTGCCAACCGCGCGCACTTCGCCCTTGTAGCCATACCGTTCTCTTAGCAGATTTGCATAAGAGAAGGCGCGGCCGTTGCGATAGATCGGAAACTCGAGCGCCACCACGTCGAAATGCTGAAGATGTTCGGCAATCTGCGAAGGTGCTTCGCCGCTCTTGAGGCAGATTCCAAGCTTTCCATCGCGTGCGATCAGTGCCTCTTGCTCATTCTTCCAGCGATCGAGGCTGATGATCACCGGACCATCTGGAAGGGCGTCTTCGTCCGAAACCGTTGTCCACTCATCGGCAACGATTTTGCCATTTTTAATGAGCTGCATAGAGCTTCTCCTTGAACGGCTGCACGCCGACACGACGATAGGTATCGATAAAAATCTCATTATCCTGCCGGATGTCGAGATAGGTGTTCACGATGGTGTCGATCGCGTTGACGATCTCGCCTTCGGTGAAGGCTGGTCCGACAATCTCGCCAACGGCTGCCGTCTGGTCAGCCGCCCCGCCGAGCGTGACCTGATAATATTCGACGCCCTTCTTGTCGACGCCGAGAATACCGATGTGGCCAACATGATGATGTCCGCAGGCATTGATGCAGCCTGACATATTGACATGCAGGCGACCGATCTTCTGCTGTAGCTCGATATCCTTGAAGCGCTCGGAGATTTCCTGGGCGATAGGAATCGAGCGTGCGTTGGCGAGATTGCAATAATCGAGGCCGGGGCAGGCGATCTGGTCGGTGATCAGACCGATATTCGCCGTCGCAAGCTTCGCGGCCTTGAGCGCCTTGTAAACCTCATAGAGGTCTTTCTTGCGAACGTGAGCAAGGCAAAGATTTTGTTCATGCGCCACGCGAATTTCCGAAAAGGCAAACTTCTCCGCAATATCGGCGACGGCGTCCATCTGTTCGGCTGTGCAATCGCCGGGCGTGAGGCCGGTGGGTTTCAATGAAATATTCACGATGGAATAGCCGGCCTGCTTGTGCGCCGAGATGTTCGACTTCATCCAGTCCGCGAAATCCTTGTCCTTGGCAACGAGTGCGTCAATCTCCGTCACGTCGTCGCTCAGCATCTCGAAGGCGGGCGGGGCGAAATAGTGCTGGATGCGCGCGACTTCCTCATCAGGCAGTTGCAACGCGCCCTTTGCCTTCACTTCCGCGAATTCAGCCTCGACCTGCTTGCGCATTTCCTCCGCGCCGATCTCATGAACAAGTATCTTGATACGCGATTTGTAGAGATTGTCGCGGCGACCGAACATGTTGTAGACGCGTAGGACAGATTCCAGATAGGCGAGCAGGTCCTGACGCGGCACGAAGTCTGAAATTTTTTTACCGATGATCGGCGTGCGACCGAGGCCGCCGCCGACCCAGACTTCATAGCCTGTCTCGCCTGCATCGTTGGACACAACCTGGATGCCGATGTCGTGAACACGAATGGCGGCGCGATCATGTTCGGTTGCCGAGACAGCAACCTTGAACTTGCGCGGCAGAAACGAGAATTCCGGATGGAAGGTGGACCATTGGCGGATCACTTCGCAGATGACGCGCGGGTCCTCGATTTCGCCGGGGGCGGCGCCCGCCTGATGATCGGACGTTGTATTGCGAATGCAGTTGCCCGACGTCTGGATGCAATGCATTTCGACAGTTGCGAGCTCATCGAGCAGGTCAGGAATGTCTTTCAGCGCGGGCCAGTTCAATTGCAGGTTCTGCCGCGTCGTGAAGTGGCCATAGCCCTTGTCATATTTGCGCGATATGTCGGCAAGCTTGTGAAGCTGAAGCGATGACAGCGTGCCATAGGGAATGGCGATGCGCAGCATATAGGCATGGAGCTGGAGATAGACGCCATTCATCAGCCGCAGGGGCTTGAACTCGTCTTCCGCCAATTCGCCAGAAAGACGGCGCGCCACCTGCCCGCGAAACTGCGCGACACGTTCGTTCACCAACTGCTGATCGAATTCGTCATACCGATACATGAAACGTCCTTTAACTGCTTACGCGAACACCTTGGGCAGGGCGTTCAATCAGGCGTGAACGCCTGCAAGTTCGGCCTGCTTGCCAAGGTCGGTCCGGACCGTCGGGCCTGCCTGCCGGATGGCTTCGCGCACGCTTGCTGCGCGAATGCCTTCATCCGTCGGCTCTACCTCGAAGAGATAGACGTCGATCACCAAATTTTCCGGTTCAAAAAAGACAATGCCGCGGGCGAGCAGGGCTTCGGCAGCGTCCTTGCCGTCAGCGACTTCCGCGTCCTGTAGGGATTCCGACCATTCGTTGTCGGCGGTCAGGTAAACGACGACGCCATCGAGCAAACGGTTAGCGGTCACCGCCTGAAACTGGGCGCCTTTGCGCGAATGCTGGGCCATTACGCCCTCCTTGAACATTGGATAGGGAACGCCCCCGAAGGCGATCTCCACTTGGGCGTAACATGGGATTTTTTATAAAGATCGTCAACCGGAGTGTGAAAATATTTCATTCACAAAATAAAACCGTACAAAAAAAGAAAAATGGCTAAAATTGGCCAAATAATGTGATATTCAACCCTCGCGACGCAGGGCGCTCTCATGCCAATGGTGCAACAGACGATGCTCGATCCAGCTGAGACAGAAGAAAATCACAATTCCTAGTGTAGAAAGCAGGATGAGCGCGGCGAACATTTTGGGGATCTCGAGCCGGTTTCCGGCCTCGATGATCCGCCAGGCAAGCCCCGTGGAAGTGCCGGACCCGGCCACGAATTCGGCGACGACGGCGCCAATGAGCGCGAGGCCTCCGGAAATCTTCATGCCCGCCAGCATATAGGGGAGCGCGGAGGGCAGTTGCAGTTCACTCAGGATTTGCCAGCGACTTGCCCCATAGAGGCGGAAGAGATCGCGCAGATTGTGGTCGGCCGAGCGCAGACCTAGCGTCGTGTTCGACAGGATCGGGAAGAAAGCGACGACCCAGGCAAGGATCAGCAACGCCAGATGTGTGCGGTCGAAGCCCACCCAGATGAGAATGAGCGGCGCAATGGCGACGACCGGCGTCACCTGGAGAATGACTGCGTAGGGAAAGAGCGCCATTTCCACAAGTCGACTTTGTGAGAAAAGAATAGCAAGACCGATACCGCCGACGACGGCGAGGAAGAAGGCGAGCAGGGTGATCGACAGCGTGACCCAAAGGGACGCCATCAGGGAATCAAAATTCTCATAGAGGCTTAACGCGATCCGACTTGGTGCAGGTAGTACGAATTCGGCGATCCCGTTGGCGCGTACGAGGAACTCCCATAGCAAGACGAAGGCGACGCCGACGAGCGTGGGAATGAGAACGCGAAGGAGACGAGAGTCTTCCATTTAGGCCTCCGCATCGTGACGCAGCGCGTCGGAAATTTCAGCGCAACATTGAATATAGGCAGGCGTCGTTCGAAACGATCGGTCGCGGGGATGCGGCGCGTCAATGGTGAGATCGCGCAGGATGCGCCCCGGTCGCGCGCCCATCACAAGCACGCGTTCGGAGAGATAGACGGATTCGTAAACGCTATGCGTGACGAATATGACCGTCCAGTTTTCGGCATCCCAAAGAGTTAGAAGATCATCGTCGAGTTTCTCGCGCGTGAATTCATCAAGCGCCGCAAAAGGCTCGTCCATCAGCAGAACGGGTGGCCGTGTCACGAGTGCCCGCGCAATCGAGACTCGCATCTTCATGCCACCGGACAATTCACGCGGAAAAGCATTGGCGAAATCGGCAAGACCCACACGCGAAAGCGCATCCATGAGTTGCGCTCTGACATCTTTGAGAGATTTGCCTCGAAGTTTCAGCGGCAGATAGACATTTTCGAGCACGTTCGCCCAGGGCATGAGCGTGGCTTCCTGAAAAACAAAGCCGATATCTTCGGGGCGCTCATCATTCGCTGCGGGCCATTTGATCGTCCCTGTCGTCGGCGCGATGAGCCCGGCAATGATGCGCAGCAGCGTGCTCTTGCCGCAACCGGACGGCCCAAGCAGCGACACGAACGAGCCTTGTGCGATGCTGGTTGTGACATCCTGCAATGCGAGCGTGCCATTGTCATAGGTCTTGCTGACGTAATGAAGGTCGATAAGAGGTGTGGTCACGTGCCCCGGCCTCTATTTCTTCATCAGTTCGGCTTTGAGATCATTGCCAACGCCATGATTGACGAATTCGAGCGTATAGGCGCTATGCACATCGAGCCCTTTCGGAAAAACGCCGGTGTTCGACATTTCATCAAAGAACTTCTGCCAGCGCGCGTCGGTCATCGCGCCAATGCCGAGTCTTTCTGTGTCGCCGCTGTCGACAATGCCATTGACCTTGAGCGTCGCGATGGCATGTGCGAGCAACTCGTCGGTCATCTCCGGATTGGCTTGCTTGATGAGGTCGTTGGCAGGTGTCGGATCGCCATAGAGATAGTCGACCCAGCCTCTGATGCTCGCATCGACAAATTTCTGAACAATGGCGGGATGGTCCGCTATCATTTCATCCGTAGCGAGAATAAAAGCGGCGTAGCCCGGATAGCCATAATCCGACAGCAGGAAGACGTGCGGCTTGAAGTGACCTTCGCGTTCGATCGTATAGGGTTCGGACGACAGATAGCCTTCCTGAATGGCATTTTTGTTGGTCAGGAAGGGCGCGAGATTGAAAGTATATTTGCGAATCTGTTCGTCGGTGAAGCCGTACTTGACCTTCAGCCATTGCCAGAAGGAACTGATCGTCGCGTCGGCAACGAGGATCGGCTTACCCTTCATATCGGCAATCGACTTGATGTCGCCGCGCGGATGCGTGATGAGAACCTGCGGGTCTTTCTGGAAGCTCGCCATGACGGCTTTGGAACCGGCCTTGGCCGCGACGATATTGAGCGGAATGAAACTGTTGGAGCCGATGCCGAACTGGATCGTATTGGTCGCAAGCAACTGCGGCACGTTCACGCTTGGTCCGCCCTGTTTGATCGTGACGTCGAGCCCAGCCTCTTTATAATAGCCTTTGGCTAACGCCTGATAGAAGCCGCCGTGTTCGGCTTCGGCTTTCCAGTCTGTCGCAAAAGTGATCTGGAAATCCTTGCTGTCGATCTTCTGACCGGGCCCGATGACCAGCACAAGAATGATGGCGACAGCAATGGCGGCGACAACCCCGCCGAGCAGCAGTTTGCGGTTCATGGAGCGAGACCCTGCGAGTGCGTTTCAGTTAACCGCGATGCTAACAGCGCAAGGTCACGGACGCTAGAAGAACAGCGTCAGTTGCCGCCGGCAATGTTGGCAAGGGTGAGAATGATGGCCAGGTGGATGACGGCGGCGCCAGCCAGTGTGCCCATGATCCAAAGGGGCCATGTTCTCATGGAGTGCGCCCTTCATCTTTGGGCGGAGTCAAGGGCGACGGCAAGAGATCGCGCGCTGCATAGGCTGCACGCGCGTAAGGGTTAGGAGAGTTGCGACTTGCCTCCCCCGACTTCGCTTCATGCCAAAGCGCGGCAACACTCGATCCGACGCCGATCAGGATCGCGATGGAAAGCGCGGCAGAAAGTTTCAGAAAGGTTTTCACAAGCAATCCAAGTATCTTCAAATGCCGACATCCAACGCTTTGATGCGCGAGGCGTCAAATGGAATATCGGAATTTGGTTAACCTCAGGAGCTCGACAGTTCAGCTTTCTTCATTTCGAGTTCCAGCCATGTCTCTTCCGCTTCCGACAATTCGTTTCGGAGTGCGTCATGTTGCGCGGTGATGCGCGCGAAGCCTTCCGGGTCGCGCGAGTAGAGATCAGGGTCGGCAAGTTTATCTTCGAGTTCGGCGATATCGGATTCGAGCCTCGGCATGCGCTTTGCGAGGTCTTCGAGGAGCCGGCTGTCCTTGTAGGAAAGTTTCGTCGAATTCTTCTGTGTACGGTCGTCTTTGACTGATGCTTTGACCGGCTTGGCGGGAGCGGTCGGTGTGTCGCGGCTGGCTTTGAAGCGGCGCCAATCGGAGTAGCCGCCGGGATATTCTTCGGCGTTGCCAGCGCCATCAAGGGCGATGACGGAGCTGACGACGCGGTCCAGGAAGTCTCGATCATGGCTCACCAGCAGCACGGTTCCATCATAATCGGTGAGCATTTCCTGCAAGAGATCGAGCGTTTCCATGTCCAGATCGTTGGTGGGCTCGTCGAGTACGAGCAAATTCGACGGCTTTGCCAATTCACGGGCGAGGATAAGTCGGCCCTGTTCGCCGCCCGAGAGCGCCTTCACGGGCTGACGCGCCTGAGACTCGCGAAAAAGGAAATCCCGCAAATAGGAAACGACATGGCGGGGTTGTCCCCGGACCATGACCTGGTCGCCACCACCTTCGCAAAGTGTCTGCCAAAGGGTGGCTTCGGGGTCGAGCGAGGCGCGGGTCTGGTCGAGGATGACGGGAGTGAGATTCGTCCCTAGACGGATTGTCCCTTCATCGGGAGGAAGAAGACCCATGAGCATCTTGAGGAGCGTTGACTTGCCCGCCCCATTGGGGCCGATGAGGCCGACCTTGTCGCCGCGCATGATCCGGGTCGAGAAATCGGAAATGAGGACGCGCTCGCCGTAAGCTTTGGAGATGTGTTTGGCTTCGATGACGAGCGTGCCAGACGCCGTGCCTGTGTCGGCGGCGAGAAGAGCCCGACCGGTCTGGGCGATGGCCTTGGCGCGTTCGGACCGCATGGCGTGGAGCCGACGCAACCGACCCTGATTGCGCTTGCGCCGGGCGCTGATGCCTTCGCGCGACCATTGGGTCTCGGCAAGGATCAGCCGATCGAGCTTGTGCTGCACGACTTCTTCTTCGGCAAGGATTTGTTCGGTCCATTCCTCGAACTGGCCGAAGCCCTTGTCGAGGCGGCGCACCGTACCGCGATCGACCCAGAGGCAACCGGCGGTGAGCCGACGCAGGAAGGCGCGGTCATGGGAGATGAGAACGAAAGCGCCGCGAAATTGCGAGAGACGGTCTTCGAGCCATTCGATGGAAGGCAGATCGAGATGGTTGGTCGGCTCGTCCAATAGAAGAATGTCGGGCTCGTCGGCCAGCACGCGGGCGATGGCGGCCTTGCGCGCTTCGCCGCCGGAAAGATTGCCGGTGAGCATCTGCGGGTCGAGGCCCAGTTCGTCGAGCACGGCCTCGGCCTGATGCGGTTCGGCTCCTGCGGCTGTCACATAATCAAGGACGGTCTTGGCGCCACCGAAGTCGGGAGCCTGGGCGAGATAGGAAACGCGGGTGCCGGGCTGAAGGAAACGTTCGCCGCCATCGGGCTCGACGAGGCCAGCGGCAATGCGCAAAAGCGTCGATTTGCCCGCGCCATTGCGCCCGACAAGGCACAGACGGTCGCCCGGCGCGAGGGCAAAGCCCGCACCGTCGATCAGGACCTGATCGGCAAAGGCGACGCGAATATCGCGCAGGGCAAGCAGCGGAGGAGCCACGGGAAATCCAGATTTGGTTGAGACTGCGGACTGTATGGCCTATTGGCCCCGCCGAGGCAATGGCCGAGGGCAGGAGAGCCTATCTCGGCTTGCCGCCGCCAAGCTTGAGGCCGGGCGCTTCGTGCTGACGGCCGCCGCTGAAATTTTGGTCGTCCGGCATATCGAGACGCGGCGCGACGTTGAAAAGCTCGGCCAGCTGGGACAGGAAATTCATGATCGGCTTTTCCTTCTCGGCCTGTTTGACGGCCTTGAAGCTGTAAACGCCAGCCAGCGTCACGGGCGCGACATGCTTTTGCGAGGCGACCATATAGTCGCGCCAGACGGGAGCGGCGAAATTGCCGCCGGTGGCGCGTTTGGTCGGGCTGTTGTCGTCGTTGCCGAACCAGACGCCAGCGATTTCGCTGCCGGTGTAGCCGATGAACCAGGCATCGCGATAATCCTGGCTGGTGCCGGTCTTGCCTGCGGTGAGGCGGTCGGGCAGCGCGCCGCGACGGCCTGTGCCCGAGACCATGACCTGATGCAGCATATAGGTCATAGCCTGCGCGTTCTGCGGGCTGGTCACATGATAGGAGGCGGGCCGGTGCTTGTAGAGCACCTCGCCATTCATGTCGGCGATCTCGGCGATGCCATAGGGCACGGCGCGCTCGCCATTGGTGGCGAAGGTCGAATAGGCCGACGTGAGTTCCAGAAGCGTGACGCTGGAACTGCCAAGCGCAATCGACAGGTTTGACGGGATGGGCGAGGAAATGCCGAGACGCGCGGCGGTGTCGGCAATCTTCTGGACGCCGACCTTTTCGCCGAGTTTGACGGCGACGGTATTGATCGAGCGGGCAAGCGCCTCGGTCAGCGTGACGGCGCCTTCATATCCGGCGTCATAATTCTCCGGCGCCCATTCGCCGAGCGTGACGGGTGAATCCGTGACCTCGGTATTGGGGTCATAGCCTTTTTCGATGGCCGCGAGATAGACGATCGGCTTGAAAGCGGAGCCGGGCTGGCGCTCGGCCTGTGTCGCGCGATTGAACTGGCTTTCCATATAGGATTTACCGCCGACCATCGCGAGAATGGCCCCGTCGGTGGCAAGCGCAATGGCGGCTCCCTGACCGACATCATGTTCGCCGCCATTTTTCAGCGCCTTGGCTATGGCGTCTTCGGCGGCGCGCTGGCGAGCAGGGTCGAGCGTCGTCTTGATGGTGAGCCTGCCATGCGCCTCCGGCAAAAGGGTCTGAATCTCATATGCGACCCAGTCGACAAAATACTGTGGGCCGTCACGCCGTGCGCGCGCGGCGACGGCGGCGGGATGCTGGCGTGCGCCTGCGACTTCGGCCTCGGTGAGATCGCCATTGGAGACCATGCGGTCGAGCACGACATTGGCGCGCGCCCGGGCAAGCGCCAGATCGTTTGTGGGCGCGAAACGCGAGGGAGCCTTGGGCAAACCGGCGAGAACGGCGGCTTCGGCGAGCGAGACGTCGCGCGCGCTCTTGCCGAAGTAATAATGTGCGGCGGCGTCGATGCCATAGTTGCCAGCGCCGAGATAGACACGGTTGAGATAGGTCGAGAGAATTTCGTTCTTCGTATAATTCTGTTCCAGCCAGAGCGCGATCAGCGCCTCCTGCGCCTTGCGCCAGAGGGTGCGGTCATTGTCGAGATAGAGGTTCTTGGCAAGCTGCTGGGTAATGGTCGAACCGCCCTCGACAATATGTCCGGCGCGCAGATTGGCCCAGGCCGCGCGCGCGAGGCCCCACATGTCGATACCGAAATGCGAATGGAAACGGCGGTCTTCCGTGGCGATGAAGGCCTTGACGAGATAGGGCGGCAATTCGCCAAGCGGCACGGGAGGCGCCATCGTGCCGCCGCGGCTGCCGATCTCATTGCCCTGATCGTCGAGCACCGTGAGGGCCAGCGTCCGGGGAGGGCCGACCTCCATGTCATGACGAAGCTTGGGCAGCGTGACGAGGACGAGCAATGCGCCCGCCACCAGAACGGCGGTGAAGCCGAAGGACGCCAGGCGCAGCCAGAGGGGACGACGGCGGCGCACGCGGGCAGGCGTCGGAGCGGGCGTTTCCGCTCCCGCTTCCGGCGTGTCCTCTGAAATCTCTTCAGGGGCGTCGGTCGGATAGTCGTCGTCTTCTGACAAGGTTAATGGTCCCCGATGGCTTTGTTCTCGACATTCAAACAGGCAAGCCTCATGCCGCCGGGAAGGGCGACGAAACGCAGTATTCCGACGCAATGCGTTGGCAATGGGGCGGAAATTGGGACAGGTCGGGAAATTTTGTGTCAATGGGGCACAGAGCGGCTCGTCGGGGCTTGACCGAAGCAGGGGTTTGAGGGTTCTGTCTCGCGCATGGAAAAAGAGCCCTTCTGGAAGCGCAAGACGCTGCACGAGATGAGCCGCAAGGAGTGGGAATCGCTCTGCGACGGTTGTGCGAAATGCTGTCTGGTGAAACTGGAAGACGAAGACACGCTGGAAATTTCCTATACCAGCGTCGGTTGCAAGCTGCTCGATTGCACGACCTGCAAATGCATGGACTACAAGAACCGGCAAAAGCATGTGCCCGATTGCGTCAAG
>JBAQNC010000026.1:0-2859 GCA_049303435.1 Parvibaculum sp.
CAAGCACACCAGGGAGGAAACAAGGTGGGCGGCACAGATATGCAATTTGATGATACAGAAGATGATTTCCATTTTCTCGATGCTCCACGCCATACAGCCCTTGAGCAACTTCTTACTTATTGAAACGCCAAGCGCGGCACACGCGATATGCCCAGCCGTGCCGACATTCGCCCTTCGGAGATTATTGCGCTGCTGCCCCATATAATCATCTGCGACGTACAGAATCAGGGGGCCGACTATCGCGTCCGGATTTTCGGAACCGCGCTCGTTGACCTTGTCGGCGAAGAGCGCACCGGCAAATTGATTTCCGAATTTGGAACTGACTGCAACCCGCCGACCCACCCAGATCGGGTGCGCAGCCGATGGATGGACAGCATGCAGGCCGCCTACACGACCCGCCGAGCGGCAATGGTTACAGGCAGGATGTCCAGCTCCAAACGCCCCTACATCGTCTGGCACGGCATTTCATGCCCGCTCACTGAAACTACGCAGGACGCGAACACCGACATCCGCCAGATCATCGGGGTGATGATTGCCGAGCATTGAGGGCCTCGCTT
Source organism: Parvibaculum sp. (assembly GCA_049303435.1). Lineage (GTDB taxonomy): Bacteria > Pseudomonadota > Alphaproteobacteria > Parvibaculales > Parvibaculaceae > Parvibaculum. The sequence continues at coordinate 558 of JBAQNC010000026.1, forward strand.
GACACAAGACGACGTCTTCATATCCTGAGCAGCTTCGCAAATGGCGAGGCTTTGAAGGAGGCCGCGTCATGCCAGATAAGACCGAAGCACCCGATCCCATCGAACAAAACCGCGCCCGCTGGGACGAAGTTGTCGACATTCACGTCGCATCGGATTTCTATCGCGTCGCAGAATTTAAGGCCGGGCAATCGAAACTCGATCCCATCGTGCTGGCAGAGCTGGGCGATATAACGGGACAAAAGCTTCTCCACCTCCAATGCCATTTCGGTCTCGACACCCTGTCGCTTGCCCGCCTCGGCGCACATGTAACCGGCCTCGACTTCTCACCCAAAGCAATTGACGCCGCGCGTGCCTTGGCCGTCGAAACCAATATCCGGGCACAATTCGTCGAAGGTCGCGTAGAAGATGCCCCCGCGCTTGCGGGCACGGATTTCGACACTGTCTTCACAAGCTGGGGTGTGTTGATGTGGCTCTCCGACATCAACCTCTGGGCGCAAACGGCCGCCACATGCCTGAAACCAGGCGGACGCTTCTATATCGCTGAAGGGCACCCGATCCTCTGGATCTTCGAGGACCGGAAAGAAAGCTATCTCGACAATCTCAATGTCGTGCGTTCCTATTTCCTTGAAGGACCACAAAGATGGGAAAGTCCCTTCGACTATGCGGACCCGACCGTTTCGCTGAAACATCACCAGTCAAATGAATGGCAGCACGGAATTGGCGAAGTCATCACGGCGCTGGCAAACGCCGGCCTGCACATTGACTTCCTGCATGAGCATGACAGCCTCGTCTGGCCGGGCATTCCCGGAATGATCGGCGACGACCAGGGTCAATATCGGGCGCCCGAAGGCGCGCCGCAGTTGCCTTTCGCCTATTCGATCAGCGCCCGTAAGATTTGATCGCCGCATCCATCAGCGCCTTGGCCTCCGGCGTGTTCCATTCCGCCGGACCAACGATGCGCCCAAGCTCCTCACCCTTCGCCGAGAGCAACAAGGTGGTCGGCAATCCATAGCCCTTCATCTGGAAATTGGCGCGTGAGGTAGGATCATTATAAAGCGCCAGATGGGTCGCATTGATGGACGCCAAAAACTTGCGCGCATCCTCAAGCCCGTCCTTGTCCACGCTGAGCGCCAGAACCTGAAATTTGCCACTCCCCATTTCACCCTGCAAAGCGTCGAGAGTGGGCATCTCCTCACGGCAGGGCACGCACCAACTCGCCCACAGGTTCAGCAAAACCACATGCCCCTTGAAATCGGACAGATGTACTTTTTTGCCATTCCCATCCTGAAATATGAGATCCGGCACGGCTTGGGGCACGTCATGAGCCCGAAAGTTAGCGACCTGACCCACCGCATAGGCGTTCAGGGACGATCCGCTGCCCGCAACGCCGTTATGTAAAGGATTGATTTCAGATCCGACGATCAAGTATACCGCCCCAAGAATGACGAGGCCTATTCCTGTAAAAAGTGCGATAAGCTTTGGATGAAACTCAAACATCGGGTGTCCCCCAACAAAATTATGGGGCGTCCGGGCATAAGACCCAGAGAACCCTAGATGAGCAATAAAATGTGGGGCGGCCGATTTGGCGAAGGCCCCGACAAGATTATGGAGGAAATCAATGCCTCCATCGGATTCGATCAACGTTTCTTCGCCCAGGACATCAGGGGCTCGAAAGCGCACTGCGCCATGTTGGCCGAAACAGGAATTATCTCAAAACCCGATGCTGACCGGATTATCGCGGGCCTCGATTCCATCCTCAAGGAGATAGAGGAAGGGCGCTTCACCTTCAAGCGCGAGCTTGAGGACATTCACATGAACATTGAGTCACGTTTGACTGACCTGATCGGCGCAACAGCCGGACGCCTCCACACGGCTCGCTCGCGCAACGACCAGGTCGCTCTCGACTTCAAGCTCTATATCCGTGACACCATCGACCATCTCGACGAGCAACTTGCCGATCTGCAACTGGCGCTTGTCGAAAAGGCCGAGGCGCACGCCGCGACCATCATGCCCGGATTCACGCATCTCCAGACGGCCCAGCCAGTGACCTTTGGCCATCACTGCCTCGCCTATGTCGAAATGGCAGGACGAGACCGTGGACGTTTTGCCGACGCGCGCAAGCGACTTAACGAAAGCCCGCTCGGAGCCGCAGCTCTTGCCGGAACATCCTTTCCGATTGACCGACATCGCACGGCAAAAGAACTGGGCTTTGATGGCCCAACCCGCAATTCGCTCGACAGCGTGTCTGATCGCGACTTCGTGCTCGAAACATTAGGCGCGGCGGCTATTGCCGCCACGCATT
>JBAQNC010000027.1:0-4248 GCA_049303435.1 Parvibaculum sp.
GAGAGCTTCGACACGTCGGTCAGGATGCGCTGGCGGAGCGCGATCCGCTCGAAATCCTCGACATTGCGGCGAAGCGTCGATTCCGCATAGGAGCCGCCGTCGATATAATCGAACATCATGCGCGGCAGGCGACGTTGCGCCCGCAAACGCCAATCGGATATAGAAGCTGGTCTGGTCACGTCTCGTCCCCGTCTTTTTGCCCTTTGAGGGCAATATAGGGCAGAAGGTAGAGAGGCACGAGAAGGGCGAAGAAATGTTGGTCAAATGTCCAGAAGCCCGGCAGGACGCAAAAAACAACAACATACGACTGTAATTTCGTCCATCATGTAAATATTCAGTCGAACGACAGGACGACGTTGATGAAGAGAAAAGTTCTTGTGACCTGCGACGGACGTCTAGGCAATCAACTCTTCATTGCCGCATTTATAGATCAGAATTTTCCGGCGGACACAGAGGTCATTTCCACTGGGTTTCAGGAAATGCAAAAAGGGTTCGATTGGGACCGCAGCACAAAAACGCTCGATTCCCAAAAATGGAAAACCCGTTTCCTGTTCCGCGCGGCCCGTCGGCTGGCAAAGCTTCACCTGATCGATCATATCTTCCAGACCAAATTCGAGGTCAATCTTCCCCATGGCCGATATCGCCTTCTCGACGAAAAGATTCGCAAGACCTCAGGCCTGCTACCACTGACATTGATTGATCGCAGCCACCTTCAGCACCACAGCCATGTAGAGAAGGTTCACTTTCACCTGAAGGATGAGCACAAGGTAGCAGCGCGCGAGTTTCTGGCCCAACTACCGGAGGGCCCACGGGCTTTCGTGCATGTCCGCCAGGGCGACTACAAGGAATGGACGATTATTGGCAAATCTCCCTTGCTGCCGATAAGCTATTTCAAAGAGGGAATCGAAAGAATCCGCACCGCCAACCCCGATACGATATTCATCTGCGTCAGCGACAATATCGAAGATGCAAAAACTGCACTGGGCTCGGATGGCCTCTATTTCTTTGCCGGAAAAAACGTCTACGAAGACTTCGCGATGATGACGCTATGCGACGGCGGCGTGGTGTCGAACAGCACTCTGTCCTGGTGGGGCGGCTATCTGAGCAGCAGAAAATTGCCTGTGATCGCGCCTGAAAACTGGGTTGGATTTCCCGTAGGATTTGAATATCCGGTTGGCATCGTCGGACGCTGGATGCAAACAATAACCGTCAAACCTGCTTGCTAGATGTAAAGCACGATTTCACGTCAGACCATCCGTTTCGCATTACAACCGGCACCCGCTAAAAATGCTTTTCAATTCCCTGCCCTTTCTTTTCATATTCCTGCCGATCACATTTGTCGGCTTTTTCGCGCTTGGCCACAAAAGCCCGACGTTCGCAGGTGCGTGGCTGGCCGCGGCATCCTTGTTTTTTTATGGCTGGTGGAACGTTGAATTCGTCGGCCTGCTTCTGGTCTCCATCACATTCAACTATGCCGCCGGCTTTCTGATCGGACGGATGAAATCCTTCGGTAAAGAGCGGCACCTCCTGCATATGCTGTCTCTCGCCGTGGCGAGCAATCTGCTGCTTCTCGGCTACTATAAATATGCCGATTTCTTCGGCGCCTCGATTGCCAGCCTGTTTAACCTGCCCTCGCCGTTCGATCAAATTCTGCTGCCGCTGGGCATTTCATTTTTTACCTTCACGCAAATCGCCTTCCTTGTGGATACCTACAAGGGCAAGGCCAGCGAATATAATTACATCCACTACCTGCTGTTTGTTTCCTACTTTCCCCATTTGATTGCGGGCCCGATCCTCCATCACAAACAAATGATGCCGCAATTCGCAAAGGCGGAAACATATCGCATCGACGCGGAAAATATATCTGTCGGTCTTACGATCTTCGCCATCGGACTCATCAAGAAGGTCCTGATTGCCGATCGCCTGTCGCTCATCGCAACGCCAATATTCTCGGCCTCGCTGCATGACGGACACCCGGCGTTCGTGGAAGCCTGGGCAGGCGCCCTTGCCTACACGCTTCAGCTTTATTTCGATTTCTCAGGCTATTCGGATATGGCCATCGGGCTGTCACGCATTTTCAATATCAAGCTACCGCTGAACTTCAACTCACCCTACAAGGCAACGAACATCATCGAGTTCTGGCGGCGTTGGCACATCACGCTTTCGACCTTTCTCAGGGACTATCTCTATATCCCGCTGGGCGGCAACCGAAAGGGGAAAAGACGTCGCTACATCAACCTCTTTCTAACAATGTTGTTGGGGGGACTGTGGCACGGCGCAGCATGGACTTTTGTTGCTTGGGGCGCATTGCATGGCGTTTACCTGATAATCAATCACGGCTTCCGCGCGGCGCACCAGCGCAGCGGCATGCTGCTTGGCCGCTTCCAGAAGCTTGGAACCCTGGCCGCGGGCATCCTCACATTTCTTGTTGTCGTTGTCGGTTGGGTGGTATTTCGCGCAGAGAATTTTCATTCAGCGCAAGTCATGCTCACCGGCATGTTTGGCGGCTTCGGCGTGGCGCAACACAAGGCATTCCCCATCAGCGGCCTGCCCGATAGCGACTTCCTGCCCATCATCGGCGCTCTGCTGGTCGCGCTTGTCTTGCCGAACACGCAACAGTTCATGCGGGACTATGACCCCGCCTATGAGAAGGTCGACGCACCGGAAGGCCGCCTGAAGATGCTTCGTTGGGCACCGCAAAATTATCGACTCTGGCTTCCAATCAGCATTCTATTCGGACTGGCCCTGACAGGGCTTTCGCCTCACCGGGTCTCCGAATTTCTCTATTTCCAATTCTAGGAGGGGCCGTGCGAAACTATCTGTTCAAATTCCTGCTTGCCGCCCTCACCGCCATAGCCGTGCATTTTGGCATCATTTTCTATCTCCACGGTCCTATCAAGGCGGAATATTGGGCTCGTCCATTAATCATCGTCAAGCGTGAGTTGGTCGTTCAAATTCCATCCCCGAAAATCGTGTTCTTTGGCGGATCAAGCACACTCTTCGATATAGACGCAGCAAAGATATCCACGGAACTTGGACGACCAACATTCAATTTTGGACTTCACGCCGGGCTACGGCTGAAACGTATCTTGAGCGAGGCTTACACCACAATGAAGTCCGGCGATCTGGTTGTCCTGCCTCTGGAACCGCCTCACTACAGCTGTGGACGCGAACAATGGACCGACTGGCAGCTCGACAACGCCCTTGCATGGGATCATGCCTATTTTGACTCTCTGCCCTTTCTGTACCGGGTAAAAATCGTTCTAGATTCTGGCAGTCCGTCGCTTTCGCTTGAAATTCTGGGCGCATGGCTCCGCGCTAAACTGAACCCAAGTAAAATGAAAGACCGCCTGGCGGCCATGGTGCCTCCAAAGGAAATCATGGAACTCTATCGAAGCGGCAAATTGCGAACAGCCGGATTTTCCTATTCCGCCTACAATCTGGATGTATACGGAACATTGCAAAACAATATCGGCGCCCATTTTTCGGGGCAGGGCATCGCCACCGACAAGCCAGGCGCCATTTGTCAGAATACAAAAAAAATCCTGCGAACCTTTGTGGAGAACATGCGGCAAAGGGGAGTGACTGTCGTCTTTGCCTATCCCCCTTACCTGGTCGAACAGAACGAAAATGGCGATTGGAGGAAAGCAGACCGACAATTTCGGCAGGATATTTCCGATATTGGCTCTACTGTGGTCGGCAACCGCTCTGGCGCCTTCTACCCGCGCAATATGTTCTTCAACACTGAACTTCACCTCAACACCAAGGGACGAGAACTATTCACTCGCAGAATGATTGACGATCTGAAGTCCTACACTGCTCTACCTCCATCGACTGATCCGCATCACTGAAAATTGAACGGGATCTCGAAGGAAAGATCGCCCTGCCCCAGCTCCGCGGGCGGCGGCGGAAAGGGCGCGGCGCGGGTGAGCGTCTGGCGGGCCAGCGCTTCAAGCTCCGCATTGCCGGTCGAACGCAGGATTTCGACGCTGCGAAGTTCGCCTTGCGCGGTGATGACAAAGCGCATATCGACGACGCCCTTGCGGTGAAGGCCTGCGGGTTTGGCCTCGGCGATCTTCTTCCAGACGAGACGACCATAGGCGGCCCGACCTTGAGCGCGCGTTTCAAGCGCCATGCTGGAAAGAGCAGCGTCACCCTTGGCGGGCGCAGCGACAGGCGCGACGTCCGACACCTCATCCGGCGCAGCCTTCGCAACCGCCTCGGCAGACGCAGGCTTTGGAATGGCAA
>JBAQNC010000028.1:0-10722 GCA_049303435.1 Parvibaculum sp.
GGCCCGACTTGATCGGGCCATCCAGCTTCCTTCATGCTCACCAAAAAGATGGATGCCCCGGTCGAGCCGGGGCATGACGATGTGGTATCGTTAGCCCTTCATCAGAATTTCAACAGACGAGATGCCCCACCCATGACCAACCCCGCCACCACCGATCTCTCCGACGCCCACCAGAGCGACGTGCAGCACTGCGCGCCGCTCTTCAACGACTATGGTGGCGTCATCGCCTTTTCCGGTCCCATCGCCACGCTCAAGCTCTTTGAAGACAATGTGATGGTCCGCGCCGCCGTCGAGACGCCCGGCGAAGGCCGCGTGCTGGTGGTCGATGGCGGGGCGTCGATGAATTGCGCGCTGTTCGGCGGCAATCTGGCAGCCCTTGCCGAAAAGAACGGCTGGGCGGGCGTCGTCATCAATGGTTGCGTCCGCGACAGGGCCGAGCTTGCCGCAGCGTCCGTGGGCATCAAGGCCCTCAATCACCACCCCAGGCGCAGCGCGCGCGAGGGCAAGGGCGAAGCCGATGTAGTGGTCAATTTTGCGGGCGTCACCTTCACCCCCGGCGCTTGGCTTTATGCCGATGCTGACGGTATCATTCTGTCAGACAAGAAATTGACCTGACTCGGTCCCTGTAAAAGGGAGCCTTTCTGGGAGGGAAGGCAGAGCAGGCATCGACACTCTGGGGGGAGGAAGACCGATGGCTGACACCAGCATTGCGAGCGTTGAAATTCATGGCCATTGCGCCAGGGGCTTCGAGCCTGTGCGCCAGGCCTTTGCGGCGAATTTCACCTCGCCCGGCGAAGTCGGCGCTTCGGTCTCGGTGGTTCAGCGTGGCGAAGTCGTGGTCGACCTCTGGGCAGGCCACGCGGACGCGGCCCGCACGAAATCCTGGAGCCACGACTCGCTGGCCAATGTCTGGTCGACCACCAAGGGCATGGGCGCGCTGGTGGGCGGACTCCTCATCGAGCGCGGCCTCATGGGGTACGCCGAACGCGTTTCGAAATACTGGCCGGAATTTGCCGCCAACGGCAAGGAACGCATCACCATCGGGCAGATGTTCTCGCATCAGGCGGGGCTTTGCGGGCCGACCGAGCCCAGCACCGTTGAAGATATGTGCAACCAGCCGCTGATGGCTGCGCGTCTGGCCGCGCAGGCCCCGCTCTGGGAGCCCGGCTCGCGGTCGGGCTATCATGCGCTGACCGTCGGGGTGCTTATCGGCGAACTCGTCAAGCGCATCACCGGCAAGAGCATCGGCACTTTTTTCAACGAGGAGATCGCCATGCCCTTCGGCATCGATTTCTTCATCGGCCTGCCGGAACTGGAAGAGGCTCGCGTCGCGGAAATGGTGCCCGCCCTGAACGCCAGTCCGCTGGCGGCGGGCGATCTCAATCCCTCGCAAGTCGCCGCCTTCCGCAATCCCGCGCCCGACGCCGCCGTTCCCAATCAGCGCTTCTGGCGCGCGGCCGAATTGTCCTCCGCCAACGGACAAGGCACGGCTACCGCGCTCGCCCGCGTCTATGGCGCGCTCGCCAATGGCGGCAAGCTTGACGGCAAGTCCCTCGTCACGCCCTCGACCATTCGCGCCATGACCGCGCAGCAGATTTCCGGCATGGACGAAGTGCTCGCCATGCCCGTGCGCTGGGGGGCAGGGTATCTGCTCAATGTGATGGGACTTTATGGACCCAATGAAGCGGCCTTCGGCCATTCGGGCTGGGGCGGTTCGTTCGGCATGGCCGACCCGAAGGCGGGTCTCGGCATCTCCTACGTGATGAACCAGATGGGGCCTGATCTGGCAGGCGACGTGCGCGCCAACGCTCTTATTGCAGCGACCTACGCGTCGCTCTGAGGCCGGAACGGGATCAGTGAAATTTGCTGATCAGATATTCAGCGAGTTGCCAAATCCCATAGCCACTGATGCAGGTCGAGACAAACAGGACTGAAAAAAAGATCGCCGTGCCGCCGACCGTACGTTCACAGAATTCCGAATCCTCGACCGACAGCGACTTGTCCGACCGTTTATCGAATTGCCCAATAACAAACCCCACGCGCTCCTCCCACCTTGAAGACGTCGAGTGCGGACGGCTTTCTGCCAGTCCGACATCTGAATTCACTACCGATTTAATGCAATTAATGAAACATGATTTGGGGTGTTTCCACGACACAAAACGTCAATACACCCCAAAAATTGGCTCGCTGAAAATCGCCATTTCAAATGCGAACGGGCAAGCACTTTTCGACATAGCGCGGCAGGGCGAAGGCGGCGGCGTGCACCTCAGGTGTGTAGTAGCGCGTTTCAAATGCTGCGGCTGCGAATCGCGAGTGCAATATCCCGACGTCCTGAAATCGTAACGCGACATTATCGGTCGCCCATCCCATGGCCATTGGCCCGCCGACATAGGTGGGGATGGTGGCGAGATAGCAGCTTCCATCCGTGAACAGACGACGGAACTTGGCCACGGAACTTGTTAGTTCAGCTGGCTGCAGGAACGGCACGCCGTTCTGCGTCACCAGCACGCCGCCTTCGGTCAGGCAACGTTTTGCATTGCGGTAAAAAACCTCTTCAAAAAGGACCGCGCCGGGTCCGACGGGGTCGGTCGAATCGACGATGATCACATCGAAGCGCTCTTCCGTTTCGGCGACGAATTTCGTGCCGTCCTCGAAGACGAGGTCAAGACGCGCATCGTCGAAGGCGCCCGCCGAAACCATCGGCAGATGTTCCTTGCAGAATTCCGTTACGGCAGGATCGATCTCGACCATCGTGATTCGTTCGATCGACTTGTGACGTGCGGCCTCGCGCAGGATGCCGCCGTCTCCGCCGCCGATAATCAGCAGCGACTTGACCGCCCCATGCGCCAGCACCGGCACATGGGTCATCATCTCGTGATAGATGAATTCGTCAGCCGTCGTGACCTGCGTCGCGCCATCCAGCGTCATCATCCGGCCAAAGATCGAGTTGTCGAAGATCACCAGTTCCTGCTGGCCGGTGCTTTCTTCATAGAAGACCTTGTCGGCGCGAAAGCTGGTCGTGAGGCCCTCATTTTCATGAAGGGTCTCCGCGATCCAGCGCGCGCTCATACCATGTCCTTTCCGCGACGCAACTCGTCGACGCGAATTTCAGACGGGGAAAAGGCTTCGCGCAAGACTTCGATCGAGTTCATCGGCTCGGCCTCGCCGCACATGAAAACGTCGAAGGCTGCGTAATTGGCTTCGGGCCAGGTGTGGACAGAGATATGGCTCTCCGACAGAACCGCCACGCCCGAGACGCCGCCGTTGGGCGTGAAGTGATGCAGGTGGATATGCAGCAGCGTCGCCTTGGAGACTTCCACGCAGCGGCGCAGCGCATTTTCCATGTGCTCAAGCTCGTCGAGACGGCTTGCGCCATTGAGGTCAATGATGAGATGAGTTCCGGCAAAGCGTTCGCCATCGCGCTCGATGAAAAAATCGGTGCGTTCGTCGGTCGATGTGAACTGCCCCGACGCGGAGGCGCGGACATCGGCGTGATCGACGGGAAACTCGAACACTTCAGCCTCGGCATGTGCCGCGGTTTTGTTCGGCTCGTTCACCGTTTGAAAAAGAACATTGGCCTTGGGCATTTATCGCCACTCCTCAACCAGTAGATTGGACTAACAGCCCCTCGGTCGCGCCGGTTCGGGCGCAACGCGTCGGGGTATCGTCAGGGATACAGAAAGCGTTTGCAGGGCCAGCCTGCGAGAGCTTCGTCTTTATGAAAGGGTGCCGAGTGCGGGGCGATCTCGCCCAACGTGCTTCCTCGCGACGGACTTTGAATTCAAAGTCCAGAGATCAGCGGCTCGACTTCATCCGGGGCGTTAGCCCCTGAGACTATAAACCGGCATATGCATTCTCCTCAGAAACCTAGCTGCCGTGCCTCGAAAGCACCGCCCAACTTTCAAAAAGAGACGCGTACGTCGTTACCGATAACCAGGTGACCTGAGGCACGTGCGATTGCGTTCTTGGAGCTCATGTAGATTGCGCAGTGCCCAATGTCAATAAAATCCTAGGAATTCTCCCGAATTGTCACATTGTGGCAGCCCCCCCGTGGCGTGGCGCGAAAGGGTCATCAGCGCGCATAAAGTATTTGCGAATGATTATCAATATCGATACTATACCCTTCTCGCATTGAAGGAGCACTCCATGAGGCCTGCCGATCTTTCCCAGTTTCTCGCCCCCCGCCCGCGCGCGCCATTCCATGTCGAACAGGCTTTGGGCGATCTTGGCTTTGCCGCCCAGTTTGTCGTCTGGGCCATGCGCGTTCAATGGACCCACATCGGTGACGGCACGGAAGTATCACTGGTCGTGCAGCGTGCCTGCCATGCCGCCGATATGCCCGAAGGCGCGACGCTGATTGCCGAGCTGACGGGCGCTCTCATGCGCGCCACCTCGCGTCCGCTCGCCATTCCCTGCCCCAAATGGCGAGTGCTGACGAGCGACGAGGCGCGGCTGTTGAGTTTTGTCTCCGCCATGCAGGCCCGCGACGGCACGCCGCTGATGGAATGTGACACGGAATGGCGCAAGCCCGGCCAGGCTTCCGCTATCTGGCAACCGGCGCAGCGGCTGGCGCTTTGCTTGAGCGCGGCGGGACTTTACCTCACGCGGCCTGCAACAAATGAGGCGACGCCCTTCGACGCCGCCTCACGTTATCATTAGGCCTCAGCCGAAGTTCCTGGCCGTCGCCATCGCACCCATGCGAGCGGTGATCTCGAAGAACTGGGCTACCGTTTCGTCAATGATGTCCTTCACCGGCTTCACTTCATGGATGAGCCCCGCGCTCTGGCCTGCCAGGGCAGGCGCCGCCTCCATGTCGCCATCGAAATAGACACCCTTGATGTTCTTGAACGTATCGGCGGGCATACGGCCTTCTTCGTAGATCGCGTCCATCTTTTCCGATTTCAGGGCGCGGATGCAGGGCGTCGCCTTCTTGTTGAGGACATAAGTGCCGGTCTCCTTCGCATCCACGATCTTGAGCTTGTAGTTCTTGTGAACCGGGCTTTCGAGCGAGCTCACGAAGCGCGTACCCATCTGCACCGCTTCGGCGCCCAGCGCAAAGGCCGCCGCCATGCCACGCCCGTCGCAAATGCCGCCCGCCGCGATCAGCGGAATATCGACTTTCTCGCGAATGGCCTGGAGAAGCACCAGCGTCGAGACCTCTTCGGGGTTCTTGAAGCCGCCGCCTTCGGCCCCTTCCACGACGAGACCGTCAACACCGGCGTCGGCGCATTTGATGGCGGCATCAAGTGTCGGCACCGCGTGATAGACGACGATGCCCGCTTCCTTCAGCGGCCCGACAAATTTGGCGGGGCTGCCCGCCGAGGTCGTGACGAATTTGACGCCCGAGCCACAGAGATATTTGAGCATGGCGTCGTCGCGCAGGAACATGATCGGCAGATTGACGCCGAAAGGCAGGCCGAGTTCGAGCATCTTTTCGATTTCCGCCTTGCAGGCTTCCGTCTCGCCCGACGAGGTTTCGATGATGCCGAGCCCGCCCGCCTTCGAGACGGCAGACGCCAGCGGCGCGCGCGCGATCCAGCCCATAGGCGCCTGGACGATCGGATATTTGGCGCCGGTATGCGCGAGAACTCTGTTCATTCGTTTCTTCCCGATTTTTGAAGTCTATTTTGAATACCGGGAAGTAAGCCTTGTCCCGCCGCCCCATGCAACCGTTTGAGCGGTTCACAACTCACAAAAAAACGCGGAACCTTTTTGGGGCTCCGCGTTCATTTCATTCAGCCTTGTCGGCGCTTACTTGAAGTGCCCATAGGCCTTCACGACAGCTTCCGACAATTCCTTGTAAGCGCCTTCGATACCGACCTTGATATCGTCGAAGGCCCCTTCGCCCTGAACCTTGAGCGTCTTCAGACGCTTCTCAAGCTTCTTGCGATCGGTCTTGAGCTGGGTCAGCACGCCTTGATAACGCTTTTCGGTCGAGCGCAGCGCCTTCTTGGCTTCGCGTTCTGCCTTGTCGATATCACGGGCGACGCTCTTGACCTGCTTTTCAAGCGCCTTCTTGGCCTTGACCTGTTCCTTGGTCAGACGCGAGGCTACCTTGCTTGCGGCGGTTTTCGCCTTTGGCTTTGCAGCAGCCTTTGGTTTGGCGGCAACCTTCGGCTTGCCTGCAACCTTTGGCTTGGCTGTTGTCTTCGTCGCTGTCTTGGGTTTGGCTGCTGCCTTTGGCTTGGCAGGTGCCTTGGCCTTGGTCGCCGTGGTTGTCGCCTTGGCAGGACGCGCGGCTGTCCGCCGTGTGCCCTTGGCAGCGCGGACCGTCTTCGGTCGACCAGGTGCTTTTCGTCTTTCCGTCATTTTGAATTTGACCTCAATGTTGGCGTCGTCAGACGACGACGCGTCCCGACATTTGAAACATTGCCGACATTCCGCGCGTTACACAAGAGCGCAGCGCATGATCAGGGTGCGGCCAAAAATTCCAGACAGCCCGCATCACGCAAAACGGGGGTGAGTTTCTCGCGCGCCGCATCGCTCAAACTCGCGAAGCGCGCACGCAGGGTGCTGAGGCATTTCACCTGATAGCGGAAGGTTCCCTGCTCATAGGAATGGCCGAGCGCGCGAAAGGAAAACGTCTCTTCGCCATGTCCCATCGCATCGGCATTGGCGACAAGGAACGGGAAATAGACCTCGCCCGCCATCTTGAGAAGTCCTTTCACCGCAGGCGAAAGCGCCAGCTCGGCGTCGCGCCATTCGCCTTCGACGCCCGAGGCGTCATCAAGCTCGGCAAGCCAGCGGAAGGTGAAAGGCGCGCGCTCACGCATCATCTCGGCAGGCGTCGGATCGACGGCGAGTTGGGAGAGCTGACCCATCCAGCCGAAATCGGCAATCGAGGGACGTGTGCCAAAAAGAAACCGCTCCTCCGGTACATGGGCATTGAGCAAATCGAGAACCTGATGCGCTGTCTCTTCGATCAGCGGCTTGTTGCCGGGCGTACAGCCCACAAGCGCCATGCGGCCCACCTGCCTGTCGCAAAAGGCAGCGGCGTATTTCTCGATATTCGCCAGCCCGCCCTCGGCGCTGCGGTCGAAAGAGAGCCAGAGCGACATCTGCGCCTGATCGCGCGGCAGGAACCAGCGATAATGGAACATCATCTTCGTGCCCCACTCGTCGGCCATGTCCTCAAGCAGAAAACTAAGAAAGTGTTGAGATTCATCTTCCGGCAGCACGGATCGCTCGCCGGGATGGCGTTTCTCCAGCTCGTAAACAAGCGGCGTGCTGTCGGTTTGCATATTTCCGTCGGGAAATTGCAATACAGGGATCACCGGAGGCCGGACGTTGGCAATTTCGTAAGCGTTTGCATCGTTTAATTGCGTCCAGACATGCGGGATTCGGCGGTACCGCATGACGGCGCGCAATTTCATGGAATAGGGCGAACCAAGCCCGCCAAAAATCCGATAGGTCTCAATGCTCATCTCGTCCCCCTGTCTCTTTCCTTGTTCCCGTCACGCAATGGTCAGTGGCGGCCAAGGTTAATGGTCTACATTACGATGACCCATGACATCCATCAGGGCAAGCCGACATTGGACGCACCGACCGGTCGCACCATCATGCTCATTCACGGCATGTGGAGCCGTCCCCATGTCTGGGCGAATTTCCGCCATTACCTCGAAGACCACGGCTATCGCGTCATTGTGCCGACGCTGCGCCACCACCATGCAGAGCCCGACGAGCCAAGCCATCCGGAACTTGGCACAACGAGCCTGCTCGACTATGCCGCCGACCTCGAACGCGAAATCCGTCTGCTGGATGAAAAGCCTTTCATCATCGGTCACTCGATGGGCGGCACGCTCGCCCAGATGATGGCGGCGCGCGGGCTCACTCGGGGAAACGTGCTTCTGGCGACCGCCCATTGCGCGCCGGTCCTCTCGTTCAACCGCACGGTCTGGAACTTCTTTCTCCGTGAAGCGCACCTGATGTCCTTCTGGCGGCGGACGCAGCGTCCGTCCTATCGCATCATGCGTGACACCTGCCTCAACGGCCTGAACGAACGCGACGCGCAAAATCTCTATTCGACGCTGGTGCCGGAATCCGGTCGCATCACCTTTGAACTGGCGCTCTGGTTTCTGGACAGACGCCGCGCCGCACTGATCGACGCCAGGAAGATCGACTGCCCCATGCTCATGCTGACGGGAACCGACGACTATCTGACGCCGCTTTCGGTCACTCGCCGCCTTGCGGAATATTATGGCCATAATGCGCGGCTTGAGGAATTGCCCGGACGCTCCCATTGGTTGCCGCTGGAACCGGGCTGGCAGGAAGTGGCCGAACGCGCGCGGCACTTCATCGAGCACGAAGCGCCGCTTTACAAGGCAAAAACGGGCGCCGAACCGGCGCCCGCTCTCGAACCCCAGATCGCCTGACCGATTTAGGCTGCCGCAGGCGCGCTTTTCGCCCCGCGCACCAGCTTGCCCGGAAGGGCTCCCGTCGGCTCGCCATTGCGATAGATAACCTCGCCGCTGGCAATCGTCACCACATAGCCGTCGGCTTCCTGCATCAGGCGGCGCGCGCCCGAAGGCAGGTCATAGACCATATGCGGCGGGCGCAGCTGCAGGTGCTCGAAATCGATCACATTCACATCCGCCTTGTAGCCCGGCGCAATCAGCCCGCGATCCATGAGGCCCATGGCTTGCGCCGTATCATGCGTCTGGCTCTTGACGACGAAAGGCAGGTCGAGCTGCTCACCGCGCGAGCGGTCGCGGCACCAATGCGTCAGCATATAGGTCGGCACGCTGACATCGCAGATCGCGCCGACATGCGCGCCGCCGTCACTCAGACCGAACAGCGTGTTCGGGTTGCGCATCATGGTCAGCGTATTGTCGAGATTGAAGTCCGTATAATTATGCAGCGGGAAGAAGAGGAAGCCCGTGCCACCGTTGGCGGTAAGAATGTCATAGACGATCTCGTCGGGGTTCTGGCCTGTCGCCTTGGCCCGCGCGCCAATGCTCTCCTCAGGCGCCGGTTCATAGTTCGGCGGATTGCCGAGATCGAACATCTTGTGATAGGCGCCCGCCAGCGAATTGACGAAGGGATGCCCCGCTTCGGGCGCTTCCGACAGAAGCTTTTCGCGGAAGGCCGGTTCCAGCATCTTTGCGACGCGTTCGGCGAGCGGCAGATGCGCAATCGCGGCATAGCTCGGCCGCGTCACGAAAGGATGCACCGAGCCTTGCAGGCCCAGCATCAGCCCCACCGGACGGCCCTGCACCTGCGCCTTGATCGGCAGGCCCTTGGCGGCGGCCGCATCGAGCCGCTTCGTCAGATCGCGCCACTGGTCGGGCCAGACATCGGCCTGCACCATCGAAAAACTCAGGGGACGACCCGAAAGCTCCACCAGATGCGTGATGAGGCCGAACTCATGGTCGATTTCCTTGAAGTCGGAAACCCATTGCAGTACGCCCGTGCCCGCCTCTTTCAGCCCTTCGGCGATCGCCACCATTTCGGCGTCCGCCGCGCCCACCGTCGGCGTCAAATCGCCGTCGGCTGTGCGATGGACCATCGTGCGTGTCGTTGAAAAGCCGAGCGCGCCCGCCTTGATCGCGTCGCGCACGAGCGTCTTCATTTCGGCAATCTCGGCATCGGTAGCCGGTTCGCGGTTCGCGCCGCGTTCGCCCATGACATAGACGCGCAATGCGCCATGCGGGATTTGCGCGGCGACGTCGATGTCGCGCGGGCGCGATTCAAGCTGATCGAGATAATCGCCGAAGCTTTCCCAGTTCCAGGAGAGGCCCTCATGCAGCGCCGCGCCGGGAATATCCTCCACGCCTTCCATCAGGCGGATCAACGTATCGTGATCGGTCTTGCGCACCGGCGCGAAGCCGACGCCGCAATTGCCCATGACCACCGTCGTCGTGCCGTGAATGGAGGACGGCGTCATGCGCTCGTCCCATGTCGCCTGACCGTCGTAATGCGTATGGATATCGACCCAGCCCGGCGTCACCAGCAGGCCCGACGCATCGATCTCTTCGCGGCCCTTCGCCGAGATTTCACCGACGCCGACGATCACGCCCTTGTCGATCGCCACATCGGCCTTGCGCGGGGCGCTGCCCGTTCCATCGACCAGCGTGCCGCCGCGAATAACGATATCGACTTCACTGTTGCTTTGCGGCATTGTTCTTCCCTCACATTCTGAATTTCTTGTTGGGGGAAGCTTAGTCCTCTGAAGCCACCGACGAAAGAGTCTCGTCGAATGGCCACAGTGACGTTGCGGGAAATATCCCTATTTCAGCGTATCGAGCGTCGCCTGCGTGTCGCTGGCGTCCTCCTTGGCCTTGTCCAGATCACTGGCCGCAAGCCCTGCCTTGGCCGATGTCAGCGCATCCTGCAGCGCCGAAGTCGTCGGCTCGTCCTTGCTGTCGGGGATCGCGCCATTGCCGAGCGTGGCGCAGGGGTTCAGATCCTTGGCCGAAAAATCAGTACCGTCCGGACCGACGAGGCAATTGATCGTGTGGTGTAGATGCGCGTGAACGCCATCGATATTGTCTGCGCCCGCAGCATAGCCCGCATGTGCAGCGGCGGCGGCAATCTCTTTTTCAAGCTGCGGCGCGGCGGCAAAGGCGGCGCTGCTCACGACGAACGACCCCGCAGCGAGAAAACCAATAGCAGCTAATGTCGGAATTTTACGCATGATGCGATCTCCCTTTGCAAATGAATTGTGAGGCGTACGAAAGCCTACACCCGTATGACGCGCGATGGGACCGTAAATTGGCCTACAGG
>JBAQNC010000029.1:0-1719 GCA_049303435.1 Parvibaculum sp.
CGGGTAGAAGCGGGCTTGGAAATACGTCAAAGGGTGATCGTCAAGTTTGGCAGGCGTATAGCACTGATTTGGGACGACTCGACGATGATTGCGAACTGATTCTCGATAACTTGAAACCCAATCGGCAACATGACGAATCTGAGGTGGGAGAATTGGCGGAGCCTCCCGCATCATTTGTAGGAGAAACGCAGCAAGCTGTGGTCTATGTCCGAAAGCGGCAGGATTTCTTCCGACGCTCAGTATTAGCTAGTTACGATGGCAAGTGTTGTATGAGTGGTGTGACAACGCCTGAGTTGTTGATTGCAAGTCATATTGTTCCTTGGGCGTCCGATGCGGAAAATCGCCTAAATCCCCGAAATGGACTTTGCCTGTCAGCAATTCATGACAAAGCGTTCGACCGAGGGTTGATTACCGTCACGCCAGACTTTTCTATTCGCGTGTCTGAGAAAATTAGGCAAGAGGGACAGAGAACAAAATTGGGCAAGGTGCTTTTAGTTCTTGAAGGCGAGAAGATTATTGTCCCGAAGCGATTTTTGCCCGCGCCGGAATTTCTTCAATGGCACAATGACGTACTCTTCGAGAAGCCGATAAATGAGCCATACGATATTTGAATATCTCTACCGGGATGCATCCAATTACAAGGCGCATGGCGCAGTGTTATTGGATGGTCGATTGGATGAGGCCAGTAGGAGAAAAATTCAAGATCGATTCGAACGGGATGAATATTTTGTTGCCGATCAGTTGGGGGTGCCGGATCTGCGGCCGAAACTCTGGGAATGGTCGGGCGGACGCCCTAATGACGACGATCATTCGTGGCATGAATTCAGTGGGCTTCGCGACGCGACGACGACCGACCAACAGACGCTAGAGTGCTGGGGACCGGTGGAGGAATTTGTCGGGCGTGCATTGAGAAAAGATTATGCCGCGCCACCGCGTTAAAGTCGCTTAAAACCCGAACATACGACCGAGACAATACCTCTTGTGCCACGTCGCTCATCCTTTCTCACCGTCGCGTGCAGAACTTATTTTCCGACACGACGCGGCGACAGCGTCCGCGGGTATGAAAGGGCAATAGATGTGCTTGTGGCAGCGTCGCCCACGGTCACGGCGGCAGCATCAAAAGACGGCGCGCTGAAGAAGCCGCGCGCGTTGTTGCTGAAGCCATATCCCTCCTGGGGGATGCCCAGAGTGCTTTTGTCGAGGAGCCCGTTATCGTTTTCATCGTGGTACACGATGATGGCGTAGCGGCCGGGAGGAAGTTTCAGGAAGCCGATGCCCTGATTGAGTCTTCTCGCCCGGAGCGTCACGCCGATCAGGCGTCCCTTGTCGCTCAGAAGTCCGACATGCGCCGCGTTGTTGACGGCCTTCGTGAACCGTTCGGCGCTGTCATAGACGCCGATCATGACCGCGCCGACCTCCGAGTGAATGCCGATGACATTTACGTTCAGATCGCCGGCCTGCGCGGGAAGCGCCATCAACCACACGGCGGCAAATCCCGACATGATTTTCCGGGCCATTCTGCAATCCTCCGGGAACGGAAACGATTGTGACCTTGATCGCTACCTGCCCGAGCAAGCCTCCGATACGATGGCGATTATAGGCGCTACGACGGCCAACCAGAAAAGAATTTTCTTCGAGCGTCGCGCAGATTGCATCTATTAGCGGTCCATGACCGGCGCCAAAGCCCCAAATTTGCCTCAGAACCCGAACATGTGATCC
>JBAQNC010000030.1:0-4909 GCA_049303435.1 Parvibaculum sp.
ACCCTCCCCCCTCAAGGGGGAGGGCTTTGAACTCTCCGTCGTCGGTAATCAATAAAAATGCCCAAACGTACAGACATCAAAAGCATCCTCATCATTGGCGCAGGCCCGATCATCATCGGACAAGCCTGCGAGTTCGACTATTCGGGCACGCAGGCCTGCAAGGCGCTGAAGGAAGAGGGTTACCGGATCATTCTGGTGAACTCCAATCCGGCGACGATTATGACCGACCCGGATCTGGCCGACGCCACCTACATCGAACCGATCACGCCGGAGATTGTCGCCAAGATCATCGAGAAGGAGCGCCCCGACGCGCTGCTGCCGACAATGGGCGGACAGACGGCGCTCAACACGGCGCTGGCGCTCGACGAGATGGGCGTGCTCAAGAAATTCGATGTCGAAATGATCGGCGCGAAACGCGACGCCATCGCCAAGGCCGAAGACCGCCAGCTCTTCCGCGACGCGATGGACAAGATCGGCCTCGAAAGCCCGCGCTCGCTCGCCGCGCATAATATGGAAGAGGCGATGGCCGGCCTCGAGATGGTGGGCCTGCCCGCGATCATCCGCCCCTCGTTTACGATGGGCGGCACCGGCGGCGGCATTGCCTATAACAAGCAGGAATTCACCGAGATCGTGGAGCGCGGTCTCGACGCCTCGCCGACCACCGAAGTGCTGATCGAAGAGTCGGTCCTCGGCTGGAAGGAATATGAGATGGAAGTCGTCCGCGACAAGGCGGACAATTGCATCATCATCTGCTCGATCGAAAACATCGACCCGATGGGCGTGCATACGGGCGACTCGATCACGGTGGCCCCGGCCCTGACGCTGACCGACAAGGAATATCAGATCATGCGCAACGCCTCGATTGCGGTGCTGCGCGAGATCGGCGTCGAAACCGGCGGTTCCAACGTGCAGTTCGCGGTCAACCCGAAGGACGGTCGTCTCGTCGTCATCGAAATGAACCCGCGCGTGTCGCGTTCGTCGGCACTCGCATCCAAGGCCACGGGCTTCCCCATCGCCAAGGTCGCGGCACGTCTGGCCGTCGGCTATACGCTGGACGAATTGCAGAACGACATCACGCAGGTGACGCCCGCAAGCTTCGAGCCGACCATCGACTATGTGGTGACGAAGATCCCGCGCTTTGCCTTCGAAAAATTCGCAGGCTCCGAACCGCTGCTCGGCACGGCCATGAAATCGGTCGGCGAAGCCATGGCCATCGGCCGGACGTTTCAGGAAAGCTTGCAGAAGGCGCTGCGTTCGCTCGAAACCGGGCTCACGGGCCTTGACGACATCACCGTACCCGGCATGGGCGAAGGCGACGACAAGAACGCCATTCGCGCCGCGCTCGGTCGTCCGACGCCGGATCGTATCCTCGTCATCGCCCAGGCCATGCGGCTTGGCATGCCGCTCGACCAGATCCATGCGGCCTGCGCTTACGAACCCTGGTTCCTGGAACAGATGCAGGAAATCATCGACGCGGAAGCCGACGTGATCGCCAAGGGCCTGCCGAGCGACAAACAGGGCCTGCGCAAGCTGAAGTCCATGGGCTTTTCCGATGCGCGTCTCGCCAAGCTCACGGGCAAGGAAGAAGAAGACGTACGCAAACTGCGCCGCGACATGGGCGTGCGCCCCGTCTTCAAGCGCATCGACACCTGCGCCGCCGAATTCGAGAGCCTGACGCCCTATATGTATTCGACCTATGAGACCGACTTTGCCGGTCAGGCCGAATGCGAAAGCGATCCGACCGACAAGAAGAAGGCCATCATTCTGGGTGGCGGCCCGAACCGTATCGGTCAGGGCATCGAATTCGACTATTGCTGCTGCCATGCCGCCTTCGCGCTGGACGAGATCGGCATCGAAAGCATCATGGTCAATTGCAACCCGGAAACGGTCTCGACCGACTACGACACATCGGACCGCCTCTACTTCGAACCACTGACGGCTGAAGACGTGCTGGAACTGATCGACGTGGAAACGCGCAAAGGCACGCTGGCCGGTGTCATCGTGCAGTTTGGTGGACAGACACCGCTGAAGCTTGCCAATGATCTGGAACGCGCTGGTGTGCCGATCCTTGGCACCTCGCCCGACATGATCGATCTGGCCGAAGACCGCGACCGCTTCAAGGACCTGCTCGACCGCCTCAACCTGCGCCAGCCGCCCAACGGCATCGCGCGCACGGACGCCGAAGCTGTCGCCATCGCCGAACGCATCGGTTATCCGGTCGTCATCCGCCCATCTTACGTGCTAGGCGGTCGCGCCATGGAAATCGTGCGCGATACGGCGCATCTGGAACGCTACATCAAGGAGGCCGTGGTCGTCTCGGGCAAGAGCCCGGTGCTGATCGACCTCTATCTGCGCGACGCCATCGAAGTGGACGTCGATGCGCTTTGCGACGGCAAGGACGTTTTCGTCTGCGGCATCATGGAGCATATCGAAGAAGCGGGCGTGCATTCGGGCGACAGCGCCTGCTCGCTGCCGCCCTATTCGCTGCCGAAGGAAACGATCAAGGAGATCGAAGAGCAGACCCGCGCCATGGCCCTGGCGCTGAACGTCATCGGGCTGATGAACGTGCAGTTCGCGGTGCAGGACGGCACGATCTATGTGCTGGAAGTGAACCCGCGCGCCTCGCGCACGGTGCCTTTCGTGGCCAAGGTGATCGGCGACCCGATCGCCAAGATCGCCGCCAAGATCATGGCGGGCGTGCCACTCGCAAGCTTCAACCTGAAGCCCTTCCGCTATCATCACGTTGCGGTGAAGGAAGCTGTCTTCCCATTTGCCCGCTTCCCTGGCGTCGATACGCTGCTCGGCCCGGAAATGCGCTCGACCGGCGAAGTCATGGGCCTCGACAAGAGCTTTGCCGTCGCCTTCGCCAAAAGCCAGATTGCGGGCGGCACCAAGGTGCCCACAAGCGGCACGGCCTTCATCTCGGTGAAAGACTCAGACAAGGACAAGATCCTCGGCCCCTGCCGGAAACTTCTGGAACTGGGCTTCGACCTCATCGCCACAGGCGGCACGGCGCGCTACCTGAGCGAACAGGGCCTGAAGGTCGGCACCATCAACAAGGTGCTGGAAGGCCGTCCGCATATCGTGGACCGGATCAAGGACGGCGAAGTGGCGCTGATCTTCAACACGACCGAAGGCGCCAAGGCGATCGAGGATTCGAAATCGCTGCGCCGCGCGGCGCTGATGATGAAAACGCCCTATTACACGACCGTGGCGGGCGCGCGCGCCGCGGTGCTCGGCATCGAAGCCATCATCAACGGCCAGCTGGAAGTCGCCTCCCTCCAGTCCTACGCCAGGCTCGCTACGGCAGCGGAATAGAAAAGCGCAAGAAATAACAGAGGGCCGAAGTTCAAATTCAACATTTGACCTTCGGCCTTCCGCTACCCACAATCAGGGATCAAATCACCGCCCGGAGCGTCACTGAACGCCCCGGCGGCATTTTAGTAGCAAATCAGGGAGTTCCTTACCGGCAGCCTGCCGGAACGGTCCCGCCATCGGACAGAGCCGCAAGCGCTGTGTCCGACAATGAAACGAAAGAGACGACCCGACATGGAAAGAATTCCGATGACCGCTGAAGGGCACCAGGCTCTGGTCGAGGAAGTCAAATTTCTCAAGTCCATCGAACGCCCCCGCATCATCAAGGCGATTGCGGAAGCGCGCGCGCATGGCGATCTGTCGGAAAATGCCGAATATCACGCCGCCAAGGAACAGCAGGGCCTGAACGAAAGCCGCGTGCAGGAACTGGAAGACAAGTTGAGTCGCGCCGAAGTGATCGACGTCTCGAAACTCTCGGGTGACACGGTAAAATTCGGCGCCATCGTCACGCTGGTCGATGAGGATACGGAAGAAGAAGTGAAGTATCGCATCGTCGGCGAGATGGAAGGCGACGTGAAAAAGGGCAAGGTTTCGATCACCTCCCCCATCGCGCGCGCCATGATCGGCAAGACGGTCGGCGATGCTGTGGAAGTGAACACGCCCGGCGGCGGGAAAAGCTACGAGATATTGAAGGTGTCGTTCAAGTAGGACGGGTCTTTTTTCTTCGTTATCACACTCAGTACGTCATGGCCCGACTTGATCGGGCCATCCAACTTTACTCCAAATGGCAAGACAAGACGTGGATGCCCCGGTCAAGCCGGGGCATGACGGTTTTTGGGGTGAACTCCTGGACCCCGGGACAAGCCCGGGGTGACACTCTCTTTTGGAGAAAATCCCACCTACCCCAGCGCCTCGATCGGCACACCCGGCTGATGCTTGGACTGCCGGATGGTCAGCGAGGTGCGCACGCTGGCCACATTGGGCGCGGGCGTGAGTTCGCCCGTCAGAAAACGCTGGAAGGTCGAGAGGTCTGGCGCGACGCATTTGAGAATAAAGTCGATATCGCCGTTGAGCATGTGGCACTCGCGGACCAGCGGCCATGTGGCGACACGCGCCTCGAAGGCCTGAAGGTCGGCCTCGGCCTGCGAGTGCAGACCGACCATCGCAAACACGGTGACCTCGAAGCCCAGCGCCTTCACATTCAGGTCGGCGTGATAGCCCTGAATATAGCCCGCCGCCTCAAGCGCCCGGACGCGGCGCAGGCAGGGCGGCGCGGAAATGCCGACCTTTTCGGACAGATCCACATTGGTGATCCGCCCGTTGGCCTGCAATTCGGCCAGAATATGAAGATCGATGGCGTCGAGCTTTGCCCGTTTCATGGCTTAATCCGTTGGTGACTGGGCTATGGTAAGGCTCTATTTACTCTGATAATGGCTGGCTTTCAGCAAGATTATTACCCAAACGCGTAAGATAATGACCGAAAGTCCCGAAATCCCATCGCCAAATTTACCTCCCCCCTCGAGGGGGAGGTCGGATCGCGCCAGCGATCCTGGCGGGGGGGCTTGTTCGAAAGGCTCTTCGCGCAGCTTCACCC
>JBAQNC010000031.1:0-4692 GCA_049303435.1 Parvibaculum sp.
TCGTTGCCCGTGTTGTAGGGCGGGTCGATATAGATGCATTTCACCTTGCCCGCGTAATAGGGCAGCAGGGCTTTCAGCGCTTCGAGATTGTCGCCCTGCACCAGCAGGTTGCCCGCGTCGGGGTCACCGGCGGAGAGGTCCTTGTCGCAATGGATCAGGCGATAGGGCACGTCGCGGTGATGGTGGAGAACGGCTTGTTTGCCGATCCAGTCGAGTGTGGGCATAGGGTCCTCAGGCGTTAGAATCGACCCGTATGGGACCGGACTATGGGGTGAAGCGCAAGTCATAGTCGATATCGGGCTATGGGTCCCAGGAAATCCCCACCCAAAAACTTATCCTCCTCCCCCTTTCGGCCCCCATATTGAAGTCATTGCCGCCAACAAGGGATTTTCCGGACCGACCGGGGTGTGGGCGGTGAGCGACATCTGGATCGAACGGGATTAACGGACTCGTTGATGAAGCCAGACGCCCGACCAGTACCGCAAGGGAAGACGGAGAAGTCGTAAAAATGTCGTGCGCGGGGCGAGGTTTCGATGCGCCCCATACGTGTTAACGCGTCACGCGTGGAACCGCGTGCATCGGAATTGAGCCCCGCGCCCCTTCATTTTGTGGGTCTGTCCTGTCCTCTGTCTCAGCCTTGCCGGTTCGCCCGGCGAGGACCTGTCCGTTTGCTCTTCCCACCGGCGTTCGCCTCTGCAATCCTTCCCCCATGTCGAATCCGTCTTCATCTTCGTCTCATCCGCCCGCCGTCTCCGCGCGCGCGCATTGGACGATCTATCTGCCGACGCTGGTCGTGGCGCTGGTCTGGGCGGGGATCTATGGCTGGGCGCATTCGCGCGATCCGGGGCTTGAGGGGCTGGCGTCGGTGGCCTTGCTGGTCGAGGCTTTGGGGGTTCCGCTGCTTCTGTTTGCCGCCGCGCTTCGGGCGCGGGTGCTGACGGTCGAATTGCGCAAGGAGGGGCGCGAGCTTTATCTGCGCACCGGGGTGTTGCGCGTGCGCGATGTCGGCATCGGGTTGAGCGAGATCGCTCATGTGAGGGTGCGCCGCTCCCTTCCCCAGCGGTTGCTCGGCGGGGGCGCGCTCGATATCAAGACGCTTTCGGGCGAGCGGATTTTCGTCGCCGATCTCGACCGGCCCGAGGCGATCTCGGCGGCGCTTGCGGCGCCGGTGCGCAGTGAATTTGGACATCAGGAGACTTTGCGATGAGCAGCATGCTCGAATTCGACGACAAGGCGGCGCGCGCGATGGAGGCCATGTATCTGACGCCCGATGTCGTGGGGCAGAGGGCGCGCGTCATCGACATGCTTTGCCCGCGGCCGGGCGAGCATATTCTCGATATCGGCGTCGGGCCGGGGCTGCTGGCCCATGATCTCGCGCTGATGGTCGGAGATACGGGCCGTCTCGTCGGGCTCGATATGGCAAAGCCCATGCTGACGATGGCGCGCACGCGGCTCGCCGCCATGCCCTGGGCCGAATGCGTCGAAGGCGAGGCGACGAAGCTTGCCTTCCCTGACGCGTCCTTCGATGCCGTCGTCACGACGCAGGTGTTCGAATATGTCGCTGATCTGCCGCGCGCGCTGGCGCAAGCGCATCGCGTGCTGAAGCCCGGCGGGCGCATCCTCATTCTCGATACCGACTGGCGCAGCATCGTCTGGCATTCGAGCGATGCTGATTGCATGGAGCGCGTGTTGCGTTGCTGGGACGATCATCTGGCCGATCCGCATCTGCCCGCGACTCTTGGCGCTTCTCTGCGGCGGGCGGGTTTCAAGGTCGCGCGCGTCGAGATCGTGCCGATGCTGACGCCGCATTGGCAGCCCAAGAGCTATGCGGGCGGCATGATGCGCACCATTCATGGCTATGTGCGCGCCAATGGCGCGAAACATGGTCTGTCGGCGGATGAAATTCAGGGCTGGTATGACGATCAGCTGCGGTTGATCGAGCGCGGCGAATTCTTCTTCAGCCTCAATCGCTACGCGTTCGTGGCAATGGCTTGACCCATTCTCTCGTGGCTTCGTCGGCCTTGAAGGATTCGGTGCCATAGCGCGTCAAGAAGATCGACACGATTTCGCGCATTGTCGCGCGCCGCTTTTCCCTGGAGATATCGGCCTCGATGCCGAAGAGATAGGGCCAGATAAAGGCTTCCTTGATCATCCCGATCAGGAAGCGCGCGCTCAAGTCCGTGTCATGGGGCTTTGCGACGCCGGCGACGACGAGCTTGTCCATGATTTTCTTGCTGGGCCCGTACCATTTTTCGGTGATGCGCCTGAAGGTGTCGCGCGCCAGTTCCGGTGACGAATAGGCTTCCGCAATGACGATGCGCATGAGCTGGGGCAGGCCGTTGTCGAGGTGGGATTTGAGCAGGCGATTGATCGTCTTGTAGGCGGCCTTGACCAGATCGTCGTCGATCGTCATCTTTCCCAGACCCATGTCCAGATCTTTGGTGGCGCGCTCGATGATTTCGCTGAAGAGAATGTCCTTCGAGCGGAAATATTTATACAGCGTCGCCGTCGAGACATCGGCAAGCGCGGCAATTTCGGTCATGCCTGTGGCGCTGTAGCCTGTCTTGAGGAAAAGCGTCTGGGCGGCGTCGAGAATGGCTGTGCGTTTGGCTTGTGCGACAGACGATCTGTAATTGGTTTCTTCAGAGTCCAATTTGTATCCTGGCTTGTAACGGAAGGGATCTATGCGCCGTAGCGAGCAAGATAAATATCGATGGCTTCGTAGATCACGTCATCGGCATTATCGGGAAGCGTGACGCTTACGTCAAAAAGGGCGGGCCAGATGAACACTTCCTTTATCATGCCGGCAAGCAGCACGATGCTCAGTTTCGTATCATGCGGCTTCAGCATTTTGCGATCGACCATTTGATCGACAATGCGCGTCAGTTGCGCATAGCGGTGGACGGTGATGAAGTTGTAGGCGTCGATGGCGACATCGGGCGCAGTGGGCACTTCTGCGATCACGATGCGCATCAGGCCGACGACCCTGTGGTCGAATTGCGCCTGCAGATAGGCGCGAGCAAGTTTGTGGAAGACCTCGCGCGCCGAACCTGTTGCGCTGATGTCGCCGAATTCCTCGCCCAGTTCGCCATAGGATTCGCGCACAACCGTCGCGAAGAGTTCCTCTTTCGAACGGAAGTGTTTGTAAAGAGTCGCAGTCGAGACATCCGCCTCGCGCGCGATGTCTGCGACGGCAGCGCGGCTGAAACCATTTTTCAGAAAGTTTTCATGGGCGGCCGCCAGAATCGACGCTCTTTTGCTCTCTTTTACCGAGCGGCGGTATTGTTCCAATCCCAATTCTCGATCCTTCTGCTTCGCTTGTCGGGTGATGGTTCGCGCCGCTTCGGGCGCCTTGTTCCGTGGCTGTCTGTCGCCATGAAAACCAAAGAGTTATTTTAGTCTTAAATATTATTCCAAGGAACAATTTTTCCGCAAAGGAGCATTTGAGTATTAAAGATAGTTCTATGTGCGCATATACATGAATTATGTTCACATATACGGGTGGGCGGCTTTCAATCCTTGTAGACCACGGCCTATCGGCTCGCTTTACATATATGCAATTTCGCCGTCAACGGATTATTTGTTGGGTGATAATTTGTCGACTAGCGTCCGACAGCGTGTTTTCCGGTCAGCTCATGTCCTGAAAGACATGAGCAAGACGTTGCGTCGCCTTGACGATCCGCGTCTCGGGAATGGCTGCAAACCCCAGGTAGAGCCCCATTTTCGGGTGCGGGCGAAGTGAATAACCCGACAGGGCAGAGACGTGAATGTCGGCTTTTTTTGCCAGGGCGGCGACCTTCCTGTCGTCCAGATTCCCATGCAGATAGCCCACCATCTGCATGCCGCCATCGCCTGACGAGACTTCCAGCCAGGGCTCGAGATCGTGTCGAGCGGCGTTTATTAGACATAATCTCCTGTCCGCGTAGATGGCGCGCATGCGGCGTACATGGGTGCCGTAATGGCCTTCGGATATGAAATCGGCCAGCGCCGCCTGAATGGAGGCGGGGGCGACATGGCCCGTCAGGCGAATGGCCGTGCGAAAGGCGTCGACCAGGTTTTCCGGCACGATGAGATAACCCACGCGCAATGCCGGGAAAAGGGTCTTGGCGAATGTTCCCATATAGAGGACGCGGTCCGAACGATCGAGCCCTTGCAGCGAGGCGAGCGGGCGGCCTGTGTAGCGATATTCGCTGTCGTAGTCGTCCTCCAGAATCCAGGCGTTTGCCTCGCGCGCGCATTCCAGCAGTTCCAGCCGCCGCTGCAACGAGAGTGTGGAGCCCAAGGGAAACTGGTGTGACGGCGTGACGTAGATGAGCCGCGGCGTCGGCGCGAGCTTGCGGCCTTCATCCACATTGATGCCCTCATCATCCACGGGCACGGGAACGATGTCCGCGCCCGCGCCGATGAAGGCCCCGCGCGCGCCCAGATAGCCGGGGTCTTCCAGCCAGACCTGATCGCCGGGATCGATCATCATCTGGGCGGCCAGCATCAGCGCGGCCTGCGCGCCGGTCGTGACGATCACCTGTTCGGCTTTGCAGACCACGCCGCGCGCCGCGCCCGAAGGCGGCTCCACAATGTCATCGGGAAAAGATCGATGGCGGGCAAGCGCCCGCCGGCAAGCGTCCTTCGAGAATGGCGTCGCGCAAGGCGTCATAGAGTTGGCGGTAAAGCGGCGCGTCGGCGGTGGGGTCC
>JBAQNC010000032.1:0-7803 GCA_049303435.1 Parvibaculum sp.
GCCCTATACTGCGCCCAACACGCAATTCATAAAACGAGGAACCTCCCATGCTTCGCACCGCCTTCGACGGCTCGCATCGCCGCCGCATCTACGTCT
The DNA here is from genome assembly GCA_049303435.1 of Parvibaculum sp. Taxonomy (GTDB): domain Bacteria; phylum Pseudomonadota; class Alphaproteobacteria; order Parvibaculales; family Parvibaculaceae; genus Parvibaculum. The sequence continues at coordinate 97 of JBAQNC010000032.1, forward strand.
TCCGCCACGGCGATGTTTCCTATGTCGATGACAATGGCGTCCGCGTCGCCGACTCGACCCTCGTGCCGCTGACCCCCTGGGGCCGCGAACAGGCCACCCTGACAGGCAAGGCGCTCGCCAATATCCCCTTCGACCGCGCCATCGCCTCCAGCTTCCCGCGCTCCCACGAAACCGCCGCCCTCATCCTTGAAGGCCGTGGGCTGGAGATCGAAAAGGAAGACGCTTTCGTCGAGTTCCAGGGCGACGCCGCCACCCGCAACGCCACCGACCTCAACGAACTCGCCTATGCCTTCAGACACGCCCATGTCCCCGGCGCGCGCTACATCGGCGGCGATGTCTTTGAAGACGTATACGCCCGCGTCATCAATCGCTTCGAGGAAGTGTTGGCGGAAAAGAACTGGGAAACGCTCGCCATCGTCGCGCATGGCGGCATCAACCGCCTCTTCCTCGGCTGGGCCTTCGGCACCGGGCTCGCCAATTTCAACGCCATCGACCAGAACACCTGCTGCTTCAATGTCATCGACGTGGACACGCATCCCGAGACCGGCGAAGTCGTGCGCAAATGCGTCCGCACCATGAACACGGCGGTCTACGACATCCCGAAAGAGTCGAACCACCTCTACTCGCTCGAACAGATCGCCACGCGCCTGCAGAAGAGGGCCGACGCCTAGCCCTTCTTCACGAACTTGTCGCTCTCTGCCTGCGCCGAACGGAAATTCGTCGACAACTGGCTCTGATCGGCGTCCGCATAGGCGCTCACCCTGTGCAGCGCATTGGCCGTCGCGTTGATCGCTTCCTTCACCATGCGCACTGCGGGCGCAGGCATGGCGGCAGCCTTATGCGCCAGCGTCATCGCCGCTTCCACCACCTTGCCGTCGTCGGCCAGTTCGTCGACCAGCCCCCAGTCGAGCGCATGCTCGGCGCCCATCCGCTCGCAGAGAATGCAGATGCGTTTGGCCCGCGCCGGTCCAACCAGCGTGACGAGACGCGGTAGCGCCCCCCATTGCAGGTTGATGCCGATCTTCACTTCCGGCACATAGAGAAAAGCCCCCTTGCCCATCACGCGCCAGTCGAGCGCCAGCGGCAAGGCGACGCCCGCCCCCACCGCCATGCCTTCGATGGCCGCCACCGTCACCTGCGGCATGTCCTCCCAGGCCTGACAGAGTTTGACGCCGCGATAATAGGTTTGCCGCAATTCCAGATCGCTCCCCGCCGTCACCGCCCGCGAGGCGCGCTCCTTGAGGTCGATGCCGCCGGAGAAAGCCTCCCGCGTGCCCGTCAGCAGCACGGCCTGCGTTTCCAGATCATCCTGAAAGCGCCGCGCCACATCCGTCAGCTCAAGGATCGTCTCCTGATTGAAGGCGTTGCGCGCGCCCTTGCGATCGAAGCGCACCAGCGCCACGGGCCCGCTTTTCTCGATCGTCACATTCTTGTACTCGGCCATCGTCTCCCTCTCTTTTTTACTATTTTACCCTGAGCCAGCTGAAAGCGCGCACCAGTTCCGGCACCGCATGACTGTCATAACAGCGCCCATGCGCCACGATAATGCGCTCCGGCTGCCAGCTTATCATCGTCTCCACCGCGCGTTTCAACGCGCCGCGATGCTTCCAGAAAGTCGTGCGCAAATCGCGCGGCATCGAGCCTTGCGGATCGAGCACCCCGGTCATCCGGTAAAGAAGCCGCCAGAACCAACCGTGGATCTTCGACCGCTCGAAATTTTCGATGAGGTCCGTCAGGATCAGCGTCGCCGACGGTCGATGAAAGAAATCCGCTTCCACCAGATAGGCCCCGCCCGCCAGCACATGCACGATCTCGCCGCCCCATGCTTCCACCGGCGCCTCGCCCAGCGTCACATCGAACACCGCCCCCGTCTGCTTCGCCTCTTCCGCCACCAGCGGCGCGGCATAGGTCACGGCTTGCGCGTAGGCATCCTGCCAGTCGCGCACCCAGACATAATGGATGCGATTGGGCGCCACGATATGGCGCACGGGGCCCAGCGCGTCGATCTCGTCCATCAGCGCGCCTGTCAGTTCCGTGGGCGAATGAACCCAGAGATCGCCATTGCCCAGCCGCACGATCGTCATGCGCGTCGAAAAGGGAATATGCGTCCAGAGCCAGTTCATGCGCACAACCGGACCATCGACGATCCAGACATTCGCAGCCACCGGCTTCAGCACGTTAATGGGTGAATAGGTGTCCAGTTCGAACATGATTGCGCCCCCGCTCCCCGTATCCCGATTATGGGACGGTAAGCAGCCGGGAAACAATCAATTCACTGAAACTTCACGAGATAAAGGAACAGCCCGCGCGCCGGAACGGAAATTCCGACGGCCAAATCGCCTTCAGCGCCAAATCAGCCTTGCGTCCTGATCTCTTCCTTCGCCTTGGCGAGCAGTTCTTCCATGGTCCGGCGGATCTGGTGATCGGACTGCTCAACGCCCTTGGCGTCGAAATCGGCGCGAATCTTCACAAAAACGTCCTCGTCGCCCACTTCCTTCAGATCGGCGGCCACCACCGTTTTGGCATATTCGGCGGCCGCATCGCCTTCGATCCCCATCAGGCCGGCAGCCCAGAGGCCCAGCAGCTTGTTGCGTCGGGCTGCAACCTTGAATTGCAGTTCGGCGTCATGGACGAATTTGCTCTCGAAAGTGTCTTCGCGCTTGTCGAAGCTGGACATGATCTCTCCGGGCCTTGAACTTGAATTAGGAAGCCTAGGCATAGCCGCGCCAGCCCGCCAAATCAACTCCGAACCGTCGCCAAAACCGGCTCAAAACAGACTATGTGGTCGCGCCCCGCCGACCAACCCGAATTGCCCGGCAAAACGGCGGTCCGCCCGCCCGGATAGTCGCCCGGATAGTCGCCCGGATAGTCGCCCGGATAGTCGCCCAGATAGTCGCATTGTATCGCCGTGGGCCTTAGAGTAAGTTCCGCGCCAGTGGGCGAGGCGATTCCGGGCCTCCCCGCCTTCAAACGCCTCGTGGCACCGACCTGAAATCTCAGGATTTCAGGCCAACCAATTGGAATCATGACATGAGCCGTCGCAGACGCGTTTATGAGGGCAAGGCCAAGGTCCTTTATGAAGGTCCCGAACCCGGCACCCTCATCCAGCATTTCAAGGACGACACCACCGCCTGCAACAATCAGAAGCATTCCACGATTGAAGGCAAGGGCGTCCTCAACAACCGGATTTCCGAATATATCTTCACGCGGCTGAATGAAATCGGTGTGCCTACCCACTTCATCCGCGCCATAAACATGCGCGAACAACTGATCCGCGAAGTCGAGATCATCCCCTGCGAAGTCGTCGTGCGCAACGTCGCCGCCGGTTCGCTCTCCAAGCGCCTCGGCATCGAGGAAGGCACGCCGCTGCCCCGCTCCATCATCGAGTTCTATTACAAGAACGACGAGCTGGGCGACCCGATGGTTTCCGAAGAACACATCACCGCCTTCGGCTGGGCCACGCCACAAGAGATCGACGACATGATGGCGCTCGCGCTTCGCATCAACGATTTCCTCTCCGGCCTCTTCCTCGGCATCGGCATCCGTCTCGTGGACTTCAAGGTCGAGTTCGGCCGCCTCTATGAAGGCGACATGGTCCGCGTCGTGCTGGCCGACGAGATCAGCCCCGACAGCTGCCGCCTCTGGGACACCCGCACCAACGACAAGATGGACAAGGACCGCTTCCGCCAGGACCTGGGCGGCCTCATCGAAGCCTACCAGGAAGTCGCCCGCCGCCTCGGCATCCTCTTCGAAAACGAACCCAAGCGCAGAGGACCGACGCTCGTTAAATGACGCGTCTCTTTGCGCGTCATGCGCGGGCTTGACCCGCGTATCCACGCCTTTCTCCCACCTTCCTCCCTCGGGGGGAAGGAACTGAAACCGAACTAAAGGATAAGACCTCCCATGAAGGCCCGCATCAAAGTGATGTTGAAGACCGGCGTCCTTGACCCCCAGGGCAAGGCCATCGAAGGCGCGCTTGAAACCCTCGGCTTCCCCAATGTGGCAAGCGTTCGCCAGGGCAAGTTCTTTGAAGTCGAGCTTGACGAAAAAGACCCGGCACGCGCCCGCGCCACCATTGATGACATCAGCAAGAAGCTCCTTGCCAATACCGTCATCGAAAATTACGCGATCGAGATCGACGAGAAATAAGCATGAAATCCGCCGTCATCGTCTTTCCCGGATCGAACCGCGAGCGCGACATGCTCAACGCGCTCGAAAAGATCACCGGGACCAAGCCCGTCGCCATCTGGCACGCCGAAACGGAACTGCCCAAGGTCGATCTCGTCGTCCTGCCTGGCGGCTTCTCCTATGGCGACTATCTGCGCACCGGCGCCATCGCGGCGCGCGCGCCCATCATGGCCGACGTCAAACGCAAATCCGAACAGGGCCTGCATGTGCTGGGCGTCTGCAACGGTTTCCAGATGCTCTGCGAAGCGGGCCTGCTGCCCGGCGTCCTGATGCGCAACAATCATCTGAAATTCGTCTGCCGCCATGTGAAGCTCGAAACGGCCAATGCCGACACCGCCTTCACCAACAAATACAAACAGGGCGAAGTCTGGCGCTGCCCCGTCGCCCACGGCGATGGCAATTATTTCACCGACGCCGAAACGCTCGCCCGCCTCGAAGGCGAAAACCGCGTCGTCTTTCGCTATGCCGAAGGCACCAACCCCAATGGCTCCCTCAACGACATCGCCGGCATCATGAACGCCAAGGGCAATGTCATGGGCCTGATGCCGCATCCTGAAAATGAAATCGAAGAGTTGAACGGCGGCATCGAAGGCCGCGCCCTTTTCGAAAGCCTGCTGGAGACCATCGCGTGAGCGCCAACGACATTGAAATTACGCCTGCGCTGATCGCCGAACACGGGCTCAAGTCCGACGAATACCAGCGCATCCTCGACCTCATCGGTCGCACGCCGACGTTGACCGAGCTTGGCATCTTCTCGGCCATGTGGAACGAGCATTGCTCCTACAAGTCGTCAAAGAAATGGCTTCGCACGCTGCCGACCACCGGCCCGCGCGTCATCTGCGGTCCCGGCGAAAACGCGGGCGTCGTCGATATCGGCGACGGTCAGGCCATCATCTTCAAGATGGAAAGCCACAACCACCCCTCCTACATCGAACCCCATCAGGGCGCGGCCACAGGCGTCGGCGGCATCCTGCGTGACGTCTTCACAATGGGCGCGCGCCCCATCGCCGCGCTCAATGCGCTGCGCTTCGGCGCCCCCGAACATCACCGCACCCGCCACGTCGTCTCCGGCGTCGTCGCGGGCGTCGGCGGCTATGGCAACAGCTTCGGCGTGCCCACCATCGGCGGCGAAGTCAATTTCGACGAAAGCTACAATGGCAACTGCCTCGTCAATGCTTTCGCAGCAGGCCTTGCCGATACCGACAAGATTTTCTATTCCGAAGCCAAGGGCGTGGGCCTTCCCATCGTCTATCTCGGCTCCAAGACGGGCCGCGACGGCATCCACGGCGCGACGATGGCCTCCGCCGAATTCGATCAGGACACGGAAGAAAAGCGCCCCACCGTCCAGATCGGCGACCCCTTCTCCGAAAAACTGCTTCTCGAAGCCTGCCTTGAGCTGATGCAGACGGGCGCCGTCATCGCCATTCAGGACATGGGCGCCGCTGGCCTCACCTGTTCGGCTGTCGAAATGGGCGCCAAGGGCGACCTCGGCGTCGAACTCAATCTCGACATGGTGCCCTGCCGCGAAGAGGGCATGAGCGCCTATGAGATGATGCTGTCTGAAAGCCAGGAGCGCATGCTCATGGTGCTCGACCCGGCCAAGGAAAAGGAAGCCGAAGCCGTCTTCCGCAAATGGCATCTGGATTTCGCCATCGTCGGCAAGACCACCGACGATCTGCGCTTCCGCGTCTTCCGCCACAATGAATTGATGGCCGATCTGCCGATCAAGGATCTGGGCGACCAAGCGCCTGAATATGATCGTCCCTGGGTCGCAACCCCCAAGCGCGCCATGATCGCGCCGTCAGACGCGCCCGCCCCCAACGACATCTCGCAGACGCTCTGCAAGATCATCGGCCTGCCCGACATGTGCTCGCGCCGCTGGGTCTGGGAGCAATATGACCATCTCATTCAGGGCAACACCGCCATCGGACCGGGCGGCGACGCCGCCGTCATCCGCATCGGAGAGGGCCCCAAGGCGCTCGCCTTCACGCTCGACGTCTCCCCGCGCTATTGCTTTGCCGACCCTGAAGAAGGCGGCAAGCAGGCGGTCGCCGAATGCTGGCGCAATCTCACCGCCGTCGGCGCGGAGCCTCTCGCCATTACCGACAACCTCAATTTCGGCAATCCCGAAAAGCCCGACATCATGGGTCAGTTCGTCGGCTGCATCAAAGGCATCGGCGAGGCCTGCAAGGCGCTCGACTTCCCCGTCGTTTCCGGCAACGTCTCGCTCTACAACGAAACCAATGGCACGGGCATCCTGCCCACGCCCGCCATCGGCGCTGTCGGCCTCCTGCCCGATATCGCCGTCCGCACCACCATCGCCTTCAAGAAGGCGGGTGAAGCCATCGTCGTGCTGGGCGAGACCAAAGGCCATCTCGGCCAGTCGATCTATGTGCGCGACATTCTCGGTCGCCGCGCGCCCGACGCCCCGCCGCCGGTCGATCTCGCCGTCGAACGCCGCAATGGCGATTTCGTGCGCGAGGAGATCCGCGCCCGCAATCTCACCGCCGTCCACGATGTTTCCGACGGCGGCCTCCTCGTCGCTCTGGCTGAAATGGCCATGTCCGGCGGCATCGGCGCATCGGTCACCGCGCCCAGGGATATCGCCACCCATGCCTGGGCCTTTGGCGAGGATCAGGGCCGTTATGTGGTCACCCTGCCCCAAAACGACGTCGATGCCCTTCTCGCCCGCGCCGAAAAAGGGGGCGTTCCAGCCCTTTGCATCGGCAAGACCGGCGGCTCGGAATTGACACTGAGCGGTTGCGCACCCATATCATTGGAACAAATGACCAAAACCCACGAAGGCTGGTTTCCTGCCTATATGGCCGGACCCGACCTTCTGGACGCCTGATACCGCCGAACGACAAGAGAGACTGACCTTATGGCCATGAGTGCATCGGATATCGAGAAACTGATCAAGGCGGCGCTCCCCGACGCGATCATCGACATTCGTGACCTCGCGGGCGACGGCGATCACTATGCCGCCAACGTCATCTCCGAGGCCTTTCGCGGCAAGACCCGCGTCCAGCAGCATCAGATGGTTTACAATGCGCTCAAGGGCGGCATGGGCACGGAGCTTCACGCTCTCGCCCTCCAGACCTCAGCGCCAGCAGATTAAGCAATCACAACAAACGCGCCCACCCGCGCGAAAGGATATCGAGATGAGCGAAAATCCGGTCTTCGACCGCATCCGTGAAGAAGTCTCCAGCAATGACGTCGTGCTCTTCATGAAGGGTACGCCCGTCTTCCCGCAATGCGGCTTCTCCAACGCCTGCGTGCAGGTGCTGACCTATCTCAACGTCCCCTTCAAGGGCATCAACGTCCTTGAAGACGGCGACATCCGCGAAGGCATCAAACAGTTCTCCGACTGGCCCACGATCCCGCAGCTCTACGTCAAAGGCGAATTCGTCGGCGGCTGCGACATCGTCCGCGAGATGTTCGAGCAGGGCGAGCTGCGCGAATTCCTCGCCCAAAAAGGCATCGAAGCCGCCGCCTGAGTTTTACCTCCCCCTCGTGGGG
>JBAQNC010000033.1:0-13662 GCA_049303435.1 Parvibaculum sp.
TGTTGGAGGTGAGCATCGCGCCACTCACCCCTACAACAAGCGCGCCTTTTCCTTCCTCATCCTGCGTCCCGAACGCGATCACAGAATCCGGCGCCGAAGCTTTGGCTTGGTCGACCAAACCTTTCAAGTCCTTGGGACTGATACCCGACAAAACTCGATAGATGAATTTCCCGCCAGGAATTTCCTCTTCGCCGGACGACGATCCGTCGCCCGCCCCGCCGCCGCCCATCGCGAGCTTCTTCTTCGCTTCGTTCAACTCGCGGTCGAGCCGCTTGCGCTCGTCCATCAGCGAGGTCACGCGCGCGGGCAGGTCCTCGCTCGCAATCTTCAGCGCGCCCGCCGCTTCGCGCAGCAGACGATCCTGCTCCACGAGATAAAGCCGCGCCCCTTCCGCCGTCAGCGCCTCGATGCGCCTGACGCCGGAGGCGACCGCCGTCTCGCTCACGATCTTGAAGATCGCTATGTCGCCGACGCGATGCACATGCGTGCCGCCGCAAAGCTCGACCGAATAGGCTTTTCCATCCGCACCAAGATCATCGTTCCCCAGCTTGGCTCCGCCAAGCGTGGCATCATTGACGCCCATCGCCAGCACGCGAACCTCGTCGCCGTATTTTTCGCCGAACAGCGCCAGCGCGCCTGCCTCGATCGCCTCGTCCGGCGTCATCAGACGCGTCGACACATCGCGGTTCTGGCGCACCACACGATTGACGATGGCCTCGACCTCGGCAATCTCTTCTGGCGTCATCGGCTTGGGATGGCTGAAGTCGAAGCGCAACCGGTCCGGCCCCACCATCGAGCCTTTCTGCGTCACATGCTCGCCCAGCACACGGCGCAGCGCTTCATGCAGCAGATGCGTCGCCGAATGGTTCGCCCGCGTCGCCGAGCGGCGCGCATGATCGACCTTCATCTCGACCACATCGCCGACGGCGAGAGCGCCGTGATTGAGCGTGCCGAAATGCACGACCATATCGCCGAGTTTCTTCAACGTATCGCTGACGACAAATTCCGCACCCACGCCGCTGAAGAGCACGCCCGTGTCACCCACCTGACCGCCGGACTCACCATAGAAAGGCGTCTGGTTGGTGATGATCGCCGCTTCCTGGCCGCTCGCGACCTTCGTCACCGACGCGCCATCGACCACGAGACCGACGACCTTGCCTTCGGCCGTCTCGTTTTCGTAGCCGAGGAATTCCGTTGCGCCGAGCTTTTCGCGAAGCTCGAACCAGACCGTCTCCGTCGCCTTCTGGCCCGACCCCGACCAGGCCGCGCGCGCGTCCTCGCGCTGCTTCGCCATCGCCTTGTCGAAACCCGCCTGCTCCACCTGAATGCCCTTCGGGCGCAGCGCATCCTGCGTCAGGTCGAGCGGGAAACCATAGGTGTCATAAAGACGGAAGGCGACATCGCCTGGCAGCACCTTGGCGCTGCCAATCCTGTCAAGTTCATCTTCGAGCAGCTTCAAGCCACGCACCAGCGTTTCGCGGAAACGGCGCTCCTCGAGTTTCAATGTCTCGCTCACCAGCGCTTCGGCGCGGCGCAGTTCGGGGTAAGCGTCGCCCATCTGACGCACGAGCGCGGGCACCAGCTTCCACATCAAGGGCTCCGCCACACCCAGCAGCTGCGCATGGCGCATCGCGCGGCGCATGATCCGGCGCAGCACATAGCCGCGGCCCTCATTCGATGGCATCACGCCATCGGCAATCAGGAAACAGCTTGAGCGTAGATGATCGGCAATCACGCGATGGCTCACCGCATGCGGGCCGTCGGGATCGGTGCGCGAGGCTTCCGCGCTCGCCACGATCAGCGCACGCATCACGTCGGTCGCATAATTGTCATGCGTGCCCTGCATCACCGCGGCAAAGCGCTCTAGCCCCATGCCCGTGTCGATCGAGGGCTTGGGCAACGGACGGCGGTCGCCTTCGGCCACCTGATCATATTGCATGAAGACGAGGTTCCAGATTTCGATGAACCGGTCGCCGTCTTCGTCCGCGCTGCCGGGCGGGCCGCCGGGGATCTTCGGGCCGTGATCGAAGAAGATTTCCGAGCAGGGACCGCAAGGCCCCGTCTCGCCCATCGACCAGAAATTGTCCGACGTCGAAATGCGGATGATCTGGCTGTCGCTGAAACCGGCGATCTTCTTCCACAGCCCATGCGCCTCATCGTCGTCGTGATAGACGGTCGCGAGCAGGCGGTCCTTGGGCAGGCCGAATTCCCTGGTGATCAGGTTCCAGGCGAATTCGATGGCGTCCGGTTTGAAATAATCGCCGAATGAAAAATTGCCGAGCATCTCGAAAAACGTGTGATGCCGCGCCGTGTATCCCACATTGTCGAGGTCGTTGTGCTTGCCGCCGGCGCGCACGCATTTCTGCGCCGAGGTCGCCCGCACATAGGGCCGCTTTTCCTGACCGGTGAAGACATTCTTGAACGGCACCATGCCCGCATTGGTGAACAGCAGCGTCGGGTCATTATTCGGAACAAGGGACCCCGAAGGAACGACCTCATGGCCGTTCTTCTTGAAGAAGTCCAGATAGGTGCTGCGGATCTCGTTGAGGCCGGCCATTCCGTGTGTCTCGCTCAAAAAACTGATGCCCGCCCCGCATGAAGCGCCCCGACACGAGGCCCCGATCAGGGCAGTTGACTTGTTACCAGCTTTTACCTTTCGCCCTCACTCCTGTCTAGAAATCCCCGGCCCGTCTGGAAATCCCCGAAAATAGTCAATCCCCGGTTTTTCGTCCCCGACGACGCCCCGATGAACGCCACCCTCCAGACAGCAAAACGGCGCCGGTGGGGACCCCGACGCCGCCTCTTGCACTCAGGCAGAGAAACACTTGAAAAGGCTCGAATGCTTGCAGGAAACACTCACATTTCGAGCCGGGCTCGTGCTTACGCACTCGCCTCCATATCGTCATCGCCCATATCATCGTCGCTGTCGGACTCGATATCGCCCTGCAAGATCTGCTCGGCAATGAGGCCCGCGTTGGCGCGGATAGCCGCCTCGATCTCGGCAGCCATTTCCGGATTTTCGCGCAGGAAAGTCTTGGAATTTTCCCGACCCTGCCCAATGCGCGTGCTGTTATAGGAGAACCATGAACCCGACTTCTCGACGATCCCGGCCTTCACACCCAGATCGACAAGTTCGCCCATCTTGGAAATGCCTTCGCCATACATGATGTCGAACTCGACCTGCTTGAACGGCGGGGCCACCTTGTTCTTCACCACTTTCACGCGGGTCTGGTTGCCCACCACTTCGTCGCGATCCTTGATGGCGCCGATACGGCGAATGTCGAGGCGGACAGAAGCATAGAATTTCAAGGCGTTACCGCCCGTCGTGGTCTCCGGGCTGCCAAACATGACGCCGATTTTCATGCGAATCTGGTTGATGAAAATAACCATCGTGTTCGACTTGGAAATCGAACCGGTAAGCTTGCGCAGCGCCTGGCTCATCAGCCGCGCCTGCAAACCCGGCAGGCTGTCGCCCATCTCGCCTTCAAGCTCGGCCCTGGGCGTCAGCGCCGCCACCGAATCCACCACCAGCACGTCAACCGCGCCCGAGCGCACCAGCGTGTCGCAAATCTCAAGCGCCTGCTCGCCCGTGTCGGGCTGCGAAATCAGCAGATCGTCAAGCTGGACACCCAGCTTACGGGCATAAATGGGATCAAGCGCATGTTCCGCATCGACAAAAGCGCAAACACCGCCCGTTTTCTGGGCTTCGGCAATGGTCTGAAGCGCCAGCGTCGTCTTGCCCGAAGATTCAGGGCCATAAATTTCAATCACGCGACCGCGCGGCAGACCGCCGATCCCGAGCGCAATATCAAGCCCCAGCGACCCGGTCGAAACGGATTCGATCTCGACCAGCTGCTCGTTCTTGCCGAGCCGCATGATCGAACCCTTGCCGAATGACCGCTCGATCTGACTGAGCGCGGCCTCGAGAGCCTTCTGCTTGTCCATACTGCCTTTATCGCCCTTGTCGCCCTTATCCGAGAGCTGCACTACGTTCTTCGCCATCTGGTTCCCCTTATTTCATGCGGACTGCGCTGAAGCAATTGTCGGTTAATGTACCGGTTTTGTTCCCGTCGACAAGAAAAAATTTAAGCCTTTGAAATAAAATAATAAAATAGACCAAGTTCCGCAGGCGTTCTCACATGTGCAAACATATCGTCGCATGATCGCAGGGAATCGCCTCAACTCTTTCCCATCACATCCTTGACGGCGGCGGCGAGCTGTTTGAGCGAGAAGGGTTTGGGCAGGAAATGGAACTCCTGATCCGGATCGAGGCTCTTGGCGAAAGCATCCTCGGCATAGCCCGAGACGAAGATGATCTTCACGCCGGGCAGCTTGCCCGCCAGCTCCCGGATCAGCGTCGGCCCATCCATATTGGGCATGACGACGTCGGACACGATGAGATCGATCACCCCTTCATGCGCCTCGACGATGGCCAGCGCCGCCTCGCCGCTTTCGGCCTGCAAGACGTCATAGCCGCGCGTGCCGAGCGCCCGCGCCGCAAAGGTACGCACCGCGTCCTCGTCCTCGACCAGCAGGATCGTGCCCTTGCCTGTGAGATCGGCTGTATCCGGCATCGCTTCAGCCGCCTTGGCTTCCGCCTCGGCCTTGACGTCTGCAGCCGTTTCAAAATACCGCGGCAGATAAATCCGGAAGGCCGTTCCCTTGCCCATCGTCGAATAGGGGAAAATGAATCCGCCCGTTTGCTTGACGATGCCATAGACCGTGGAAAGGCCGAGCCCCGTGCCCTTGCTCGGATCCTTGGTCGTATAGAAAGGCTCGAAAATCTTGCCGAGATTTTCCTTCGGAATACCGCTGCCCGTATCCGTCACCTCGATCAGCAGATATTCCGCCGGCGGCATCAGCGCATGATCAAGCGCGCGCGAATCCTCCTCCGACACATTGGCCGTGCGGATCGTCAGCTTGCCGCCATCAGGCATGGCGTCACGCGCATTGACGGCGAGGTTCATGATAACCTGTTCAAGCTGGTTCTGGTCGACCTTCACGAGCCCCAGATCGCGGCCATGCACGATCTTGAGTTCGACCTTTTCGGTCAACAGACGCGAAAGCAGGTTCTGCAACTCGGCCAGCGCGTCGGTCAACGACAGCACTTTCGGCCGCAATGTCTGACGCCGCGAGAAAGCCAGCAATTGCCGGGTCAGATTGGCCGCGCGATTGGCGTTCTGCTTGATCTGCATGACATCGGCAAAGGACGGATCCCCCGCCTGATGGCGCGCCAGAAGCAAATCGCAAAAGCCGATAATGGCAGTCAGCAAATTATTGAAGTCATGCGCCACACCGCCCGCAAGCTGCCCGATCGCCTGCATCTTCTGCGATTGCGCGAATTGCAGTTCCAGGGACTTCTGTTCGGTGGCGTCGATAAAATAGATAACCGTCGAGCTGGCGCCCTCTTCGACATCAACCCGGCTGATATAAAGCAAGCCAACACGCTCGGCATTACGCGCAAGACGCACTTCGACCGCCGGAATGGACGTTCTTCCCGCGCGACAGGCTGCCAATCCTTCTTTGACGCCCGGCCTGTCTTCCTCAAAAACAAGATCGGCGAGGTCCGTGCCGCGCTCAACCCCCTCGCCCACATAGACCAGGAAAGCACTATTGGCATTGTCGATGCGACCATCGCCGTCAACCGTCGCAATGCCCACAGGCGCATTGTTGAAGAAACGCGCGAAGCGCATTTCCGCATCGCGCGCGTTTTCTTCGGCCTTGTCCCCGGTCGTGCGATCGAGAACGATGCCCCATTTCATCATCCCTCGCCCGGCCACTCCCGGCACCTGCGATTGAACGATGCGAACAGGGCAAACCTGCCCGTCTGCGCGGCGCAAATCGACATCGGCGACAATAGCGCCCTCGCCTTCTGTGCTTCTGTTCAGAGCAGACGTATCCCCATTGAGAACATCCGCCATCTTGATGGTTCGTGTGATCTGAAAGCCTTCGGTAACGCCGAGCCAACCCGCGAGCTTCGCATTGACATAGTTGAAATCACCGCTCAGGTGAGCGGCATAAAAGCCAATAGGAGCGCTGGAAATAAATGACAGAACGCGCGTCCAGTCATGCTCGACATGCCCAAGACGCTCCCGTTCGGAAGTCACGTCCCGCAACAGCCACACAGCGCCGCTCGCCCGCCCGCCCAGCGGCCTGACGACGACCTTGTAGGACCGCTCGCTCATCCCGGATCGCGGCGCGAATTTTATTTCTTCTTCGGCTGCAAAACCTGTGCGCCCGGCCTGCGCCAGCCTGAAGACCGTATCGGCAAGGTCTTCGCGGCCTGCAAGCAATCGTTCGAGCGGTGCCGGACGCTCTTCGTTCACGGCCCCCAGAAGACTGCGATAAGCCGCATTGGCGAAAAGAACGGCCCCGCGCCGGTCAACCACGAAACAGGGATCGGGCAGCGTGTCGAGCGCATCCCCCGCCACTTCGCGCGATCGACTCGGATCGCGCGCCAATGACGAACTCAGCGCCGCCATCATCATGGCGGCGGCAACAAGCAAGCCGGCCAGCGTCAGCGCGCCGCTGGTGCCAAAAAGATGGATCTGGAAAATATCGGCCAGCGTCGCACAAACGCCGATGGTAACAGCGGCAATTACGACAATCCGGTTTCTGGACCAACTGCCCAGCCCTTCCGCAAAGCCCGAACGTCGCGGCGCGTCGGCTTCAGCCGATCCGCGTTCCGGCCCGTTCAATCCGGCACTCGCCTCTGAAATTTCCACAGGAATCTCGCTCATCGGCTACGCCCCCACCAGCGTGGTTTTCATCAACATACCCACGCAGAGTCACCCCGTGCACAACTATACCGTTTTGGCGGATCATTTTGTGGAACAAGGCGAATCATCAGGCGCTACGTCGGCGTCCAATTTTAGCCTTAAGACGCATGACATAGCCAATCACCTCGGCAACGGCCTTGTAATGCTCGGGCGGCACTTCCTGATCGAGCTCCACAGAGGCATGAAGCGCGCGCGCCAGCGGCGGATTGACGACCACCGCCACGTCACTTTCCTCAGCCAATGCACGAATGCGCAAGGCAAGCGCATCCACGCCCTTGGCCACGCAAATCGGCGCCCCCATGCCCTTTTCATATTTCAGCGCCACCGCGTAATGGGTCGGGTTCATGATCACGACGCTGGCCTTGGGCACCTCCGCCATCATGCGACGACGGCTGCGTTCGATACGCATCTGGCGCAGACGACCCTTGATCTTCGGGTCGCCTTCCATCTGCTTGTATTCGTCCTTGATTTCCTGCTGCGTCATGCGCTGCTTTTTCATCCACTGGAAATATTCAAACAGATAATCCAGCCCCGCCATGATCGTCATGACGGCAATGACACCGCCAAACATCTTCAGCGCCATGCCGCGCACGGCGGGCAACAGCAACGAAACATCCCATGTCATCATCAGAGGCAACTGGTTGCGGTCCGGCCACACAATCGCCGTCACCACGCCGCCAACGACGGCAAATTTGACCATGCTCTTAAACAGATTCATGACGCTTTTTGCACCAAACATCCGTTCAAGGCCTTGTTTGGGCGATATTTTCGAAAGAGACGGCTTCATGCTCTTGGCCGAGAAGACGGGCATGTTCTGAATGACATTGCCCGCAATCGCCGAGGCGACAAGAATACCGAGCGGCAAGGCCAGCGCCCCGAAGACAATCCTCCCCACATGCAGCACGACGAGGCGCAAATGGTCCCGGTCCATGGGGATATCCTGTGGCGACGCCAGAAATACACGCAGCGTATCGAGCATCGAATGAGCCAGCGAATTACCCATCATCCCGACGGCCAGCGCGCCACCCATCATCACGAACCAGTAGTTGACCTCCTGGCTCTTGACGATGTCGCCTTCTTCGCGCGCTTTCTCGAGTTTTCGTCCGGTCGGTTCTTCTGTCTTTTCCTGATCGTCCTGTTCAGACATGGCGCTCTCTTTCTATGCGTCAGTGAATGAACAAGGACACGGAATGTTCGAAATACTGGAGGAACCACGTCATCATGGCGCCCAGGATCAGGAACATAAGTGATAGACCGAGACCGATATTGGCGGGCATGGCGATAAAGAAGATCTGGATTTGCGGCATAAGCTTGGAAAGCAATCCGATGCCGATATAAAAAACCAGTCCAAAGACCAGAAACGGCGAAGCCAACTGCACGCCGAGCACGAAAGCGCCGGACACCATCTTGACGGCAAGTTCCAGAAAATCGCCAGCGGGAAAAATATCCCCGGGATGAAAAAGCACATAGCTGTCGCGCATCGCCGCTATCAGCAGATGATGAAGCCCTGTCACGAAGATCAGCGTGATGGCGAGCATCGACAGAAAACTGGAGATAAGCGCGCCCTGCGTACCTTGCGTCGGATCGACATTCTGCGCAAACGCCAGCCCGGTTTGCAAAGCGATGATGTTACCCGCCACATGCAGCGCGCTCATGGCGAGGCGCGCCGCCATGCCGATGAAAATACCGATCAGGACTTCATAGGTGATCGCCATCGCCAGACCGGGGATCGTCGGCGGAATGGAAGAATAACTGTCAGCCACCAGCGGCATCATGACCGCCGCGAGAACGAGCGCCAGAATGACGCGGATTTGCGCGGGCACCGCCACTTCGCCAAGCGCCGGCATGAGCATGACCATCGAGCCCAGACGGGCAAAGATCATCATGAATACAAAGGCTGTCTGGGGAAGAAACTCGATACTGATCATGCGCGACGTCTCCTGGCGACCTCTATTTCAAGGCCTAACCGGCAACAATCTTTTGCGCGATGAGATTCATGTAACTCGCCATTGCCTGCCCCATAAAGGGTAGAGCGAGCAGCAAAACAAGAAAGATGGCGACAATTTTCGGCACGAAGACGAGGGTCATTTCCTGCACCTGCGTCAACGCCTGCAGGAGCGCGATGGCAACGCCGACCACAAGGGCGACAATCATCATCGGCGCTGCAATCTGCAACATTGTGTAGATGCTCTGTCGCGCTATATCGACCACTTCAGGTCCAGTCATTTGCCCACGCCCTTACTTGTCTCGTATTTTTATTCGCCTGATCAGAAGCAATAGCCTCAGATCGGCATCTTGATAATGTCGTTATATGCAGCGATCACCTTGTCGCGCACCGCCATCACGGTCTGCAATGTCGTCTCCGCTTCAGACACAGCGGTCACGACGTCGATCAGATTGCTGCCGCCATTACCCGCGGTCGAAACCGCCATCTGACGTTCGCTCGCCTTGCTGGCGTCGACCGTGCTGTCGATGGCCTTTTCAAGGAAATCCCCAAAACCGCCACCGCCAAGCGCTTCTTTCGCTGCGCCCGTTCCCGCCGTCGATGCGCTGCCACCCATGCGGGCGGCCTGGGCGTAGGCGTTCAATGCTGCTGCTGGAATAGCCATGTTGCCTCAGCTCCCGAGTTGGTTATTTCTTCAGAATGTCAATTGTCTGCGAAATCATGCGCCGCGAAGCAGTGATTAGATTGAGGTTCGCCTCATAGCTGCGCTGTGCCTCGCGCATATCCATGGCCTCGACGAGACCATCGACATTCGGCATCTTCACATAACCGTTAGCATCCGCCGCCGGATGCCCGGGCATATATTTGAGCTTGAAAGCGCTTTGATCGAGCTGCGGTCGTCCAAGCTGCACCGTGTCCGCCCCCACCTCGCGATTGAGACGCTCCTCGAACGTCGGCACCTTGCGGCGATAAGGGTCCGCGCCGGGCGTCTTGCCGGTCGAATCTGCATTGGCGATGTTCTCGGCAATAATGCGCATGCGACCGCTCTGGGCTTTCAGGCCCGACGCCGCCACCATCATTGATTTTAAAAGATCCATACCCACCATCCTTCAAGTCCCTTCTTAGCGACCGATCGCAATGCGGATGAGGCCCATGCTCTTGTTGTAGAGCGTGGTCACCTCTTCATAATCCATCTGGTTCTGGGCCACTTTCACCATCTCGTCTTCGAGCGTGACCGAATTGCCCGTTGGCGATGTTTCAAAATCCGGCTTCTTGACGATCCCGCCGCCACGCGCCGTCCCCAGCGACATGCCCGAACCCGCCCCGGAACCCGCCACCGGCGTGCCGATATGCTTTGCATTGGTTGCGACAGGCGCAAGCATCGGACCGCTCGCATCGACCATCGCACCAAAATCGAGTTTCTTGAGATCCTTGGCCTCATATCCCGGCGTATTTGCATTCGCCACATTTTCAGACAGAACCTGCTGCCGCTCGGAGAGCCAATGCAGTCGCTGTTTCATCATCGAAAGAAGAGGGAGATCGCCGATCGCCATTTCAGAAACGCCCATTCAATGAGACCCCGTCCTGCCCTTCTTGGGCGCGAACTCACCGGTCTCAATTCATCAAATTCGGGCCACACATTCCTTGATGGCAGGATCAGTTTCAGCCGCCAGGGTTAAAATCCTCCTAACGCGGCAAAAATGACCTAGCGGCTCAATATTTGGGTAACCACCAAAATCGAGCTTTCTCGCGGGTATTAACCCGCCATTAAACATGACCCGGCAAATTATGCCTTACCGGTGACCCGCCTTGGGACACCTCGTGTTTGGGCATACACATGGAACTCTCTGAAATCTTCCGCTTCGTCGCGTCGCTGATCCTTGTCGTAGGACTGATCGGCCTCTGCGCTTACGCCGCAAAAAAGCTGGGCCTCGTCAGCGGCGGCATGGTCGCAAGCGGCAATCAGAAACGTCTCTCGATTGTCGAAATCAAGGTCATCGACGCCAAGCACCGCCTCGTATTGATGCGCCGCGACAATCGCGAACATCTCGTGCTGCTGGGCGGCGAACAGGACCTGCTGATCGAATCCGGCATCGAAGCGCCGGAAATCGTCGAAGAAGAAAGCAATCAGACGGCGGCGGCAAATGCGCCCTTCCACGTTCAGAAGATCGTCGATTTCATCAAGGAACGTCGCGCATGAAGAAGACACTCGATTCCTTCATGCAGCGCGGAACCCCTGTTCTCATCGCCGTCATCGGCATCATGCTGACTTTCGCTGTCAGCGGTCCGGCATTCGCCGATACGATCAAGGTCGATCTGGCGGATAATTTCGGGTTGACCGATCAGATCGTCCAGATCGTCGCGCTTATCACCGTGCTGAGCCTCGCACCGTCGATCTTCATCATGGTGACGTCGTTCATCCGCATCGTCGTCGTCCTATCGCTTCTGCGCACCGCCATCGGCACGCAACAGACGCCGCCAAATTCCGTGCTGATCAGCCTTGCCCTCTTCCTGACAGCTTTCGTCATGACGCCGACCTTCACCAAGGCCTATCACGACGGCATCGAACCGCTGATGAACCACCAGATGGAAATCGGCGAGGCCTTCGAGAAATCCATCGACCCCTTCAAGGGATTCATGCTGACGCAGGTCCGAAAGGACGATCTGAAGCTGTTCGTCGACCTGTCGAAGACACCGGAACCCGAAGAAGCCAAAGAGCTGCCAATTCAGGTCATTGTCCCCGCTTTCATGCTGAGCGAACTTCGACGCGCCTTTGAAATCGGTTTTCTGATCTTCCTGCCCTTCATCGTCATCGACATGGTCGTCGCCTCAGTTCTGATGTCGATGGGCATGATGATGTTGCCACCGGTAACGATCTCGCTCCCTTTCAAGCTCATCTTCTTTGTGCTGGTAGATGGCTGGAGCCTGATCGCCGGCAGCCTGGTTCAGAGCTTCGGCAGCTAGAGACAAACATCCTGGGAGAAACGAAAAGGCCACACCGGTTATCCACGGTGTGGCCTTTATTCATTTGCATTCTGGTTTGCGAGGATAAAACCTAGCTCGACCCTGCCGCCGGAGGGTTATCCTTCAGGGAGTTCACGAAGCGCTCGATCATGTTGATCGCGGCCACGCGTCCTGCCAATTGTCGAAAGGCAACACCCGATGTCTCGATTGGATCGCTGACCACCGCAAAGGCGCTTGCGTCCACTGAAGAGGCCATAGGCTCGCCGAACTTGTCCCGCAAACGGGAAAGCCCCTTCACATTGCCTCCCATCGCATAGGCTATCGCCGAGCGCATCACGTCGAACCGCACGCCATCCGAGAGTGCGAGACCGGGCGCCTGCCCTGCCATTGCCGCATCTGCCTTCACTTCTGAAGCTTGTCCGGCCGCATCCCAATTCTTGCTTTCCCAATAGATTTCCGCCCGCAAATCATCGACCTTGGGACCATCAAGCTCGGAGAGAAGATCAAGCGCCAGATCATATTTCTTCAAGGAAGCGAATGCCCTGGCTTCAAGCAGTTGCCGTTTTTCGCTGAGGTCCGCAGGCAGCACATTCTGCATCGTCGAGCGCAATGTCTTCAGAGCTTCCTGCGGCTTGTCATCCATCAGATAGACGCCCGCCAGTCGGGCCGCGACCTGCGCCTTGGCGACGCTGCCATGAAGCCTCTGCTCAACCTGATAGTTCAGCAAGACTTCGGCCTGAGCCAACAGATCGATGGACACCAGACGTTCAGCCAGATTACGGATGAGTTCGTCGCCCTTCTGGCCAATCGGCGTCAAATCCTGGAATTCGTAATAGAAAGACAGAGCTTTCAGCGCGGAGAGTTTTTTCGCACCCTGCCCCATGAAATAGTCGGCAAAAATCTCCGGCATTTTCCCGCCCAGCACCTGGGCCTTGTCGCTATTGGGAAAATAGGTCGTGACGTCACGCATGACCTGAAGCGCATCGACGACATTTCCCGCAGCCAGTTCCTTCGTCGCCAGCTGGGACAGAATATCAAGCTCCAGCTCGTCGCCCCGCCACATCATCCGAAGGCTGTCCAGCTCTGCAATGACCTTGTCATTAGCGAGCTTGCCGAGCTCACTCTGGAGTACGACCCTGGCAAAATGGGCCCGAACCGTCTCTTCTCGATCACCAACCTCAATGGCGCGATCGTAAAAATTCAAAGCCTCCTGCGGCTTCTTCAGAGCGACCAGCAATTGGCCACGAAGCGCAAGTGACCTTGCCTGCAATTGTTTGCTCGCCAGTTCCGCCGGAAGGTCACCCAGATGAACATGCGCCGATGAAAGGTCGTTCATGGCCAGAGCAGCTTCAGCGGCCGCCAGATGCATCCGTTCAGACAAAGCGGTATCGGCGGAGTTGATCAATGTCCCGGCAAAGTCAAAGTCCTTGTTCGCCTGATCCATCAAACCAAGTTCGGCATGAGCAAGGCCGCGCCATGCCGCCACATTCGGGTCGAGTTCGAGCTCACTGACGGTCAAATCTGTAATAGCTTGCCTGTCACGGTGCGCCATAACTTCGCCCACACCTCTCAGCGCATGAAACCCCGCATCATTGTCCAGTTTGGGATCAGCCTTCAGCGCCAGAGAAAACTGTGTAAGGGCTTCCGGCGCGAGCTGGTAACCGAGCAAGAACCGTCCAAACTCCAATCGCACAGCCGACTCGTCTGCCGGCGCCGCCATGACAACACGCTTCAAAAAGGTCTGGCGTTCCGCCTGAAAGTCGCCCGCTCCACGCCACTGGGCAAAATTCATGACCGCCGGCGAGGGCCCTGACGGACTGTTTTCACGCCCGATCACGCCTTCATCATTATCTGCGGACAATGTCAGACCATTTTGACGCGAAATAATCACCGCATCCGGTGCCGCCGCAACGTTCAAATCATCGGCCAATGGCAGAATGGCCAAACCCTGCGTCGTCTTGAGCGCCTGAAACT
>JBAQNC010000034.1:0-10043 GCA_049303435.1 Parvibaculum sp.
GGCCGATGTCGGTGCGCGAAATGCCCGCCGTGCGCAGCCAGGCCGACATGGTGCCGAAGACCAGCAGAAAGGGCAGACCCGACGAGAAACCCAGCAACAGCATGGTGAAGAGCCGCCGCTCGGAATAGATTTCCCAGGTGCGCAGCAGACGCGCGATGAACCCCTTGGGTGCAACATCAGGCGCAGTCGGGCTCTTTTCCGTCACAGCATTCCCCTCTCGAATCAGAAGGAGCCACTCTAGGCGAGATTGGCTCTGGGCGCATCGGACGGTGCGACGCCCATGTCGCTACGCCGCCCGGCCCAGGCTTCCAGCATATTGGCGAGCGCGTCGGGCGCGACGGGTTTGGAGAGATAGTCATCCATGCCCGCAGTGAGGCAGGTCTGGCGATCATCCGCCATGGCATTGGCGGTGAGCGCAATGATCGGCAGGCTCGAACGCGCATCCGACTTGGCGCGGATATGGCGCGTTGCCTCAAACCCGTCCATTTCGGGCATATGCAAATCCATCAGGACGAGATCATAGGCCTCGCCGCCTTCGGCATCGAGCGCCACCATGACTTCGCGGCCGTTCTTGACGATATGAACGCTGTGCCCGTCACGCTCCAGCAGCGTGCGGGTGAGTAACGCGTTGATGTCATTGTCTTCGGCGACAAGAATATTGAGCGTGCCCGACCAGCGATGCGGCGCTGGCGGCACGTTTGCGCCGACACCCGGCTCGCTCGACGTCTCGCCGAAAAGGTCGTCGGCTTCGGCGGTCGGCTGCATCTCCTGAAATTCCGAAATACGTCGGCGCGAAAATTCCGGGCTGTTATCGCGCGCGCCATGAGCTTTTCGCGAATTATCGGTGTCGAGAAAAGTTTCGAGCCGCGTCAGCAATGACGAGGCGCGCACGGGCCGCACGAGGTAGCCGTCGAAGATGCGCTGGAAAAGCGTCGGGTTGCCTTCGCGACCGATCAATGCGGGCAGGCGATCGCGGTCCTGCGGGCGCAGCAGCACCAGCGCGTTGACGCCGGGGGCGAGCGCGCGGGCGCGAGCGATGAGATCGCTGCCCGGCCCTTCCGCCGTATCGACCGGCGCAATCAACACATCAAATGGCTGCTTTCTGAGTGCGGACAGAAAACTCTCGCTATCAGGCGCGAGGACGACATGAGCGCCCGCCAATGTGGCGCAACGCGCCAGCGAACTTCCCAGGATCGGGCGGTCGTCAAGCACAAGCACACGCTGGCCGATAAGCGTCGCGCGGCGCGGGCTGGCGTTTTCGACAGCTTCGAGAGGCAGGCGAACGCGGAAGACGGAGCCCTTGCCTACTTCGCTTTCGACCTCGATCGTACCACCCATGGCAGTGACGATATGACGGCTGATGGCGAGCCCGAGGCCTGTGCCTTCGAAACGGCGCGCCAGCGTCTGGTCGGCCTGCGCAAATTCATTGAAGATCATGTCGAGTGCGTCGCGCGCAATGCCGATGCCCGTGTCTTCGACCTCGATGACGATATTGGCCTTGTCGTCCGTATACGAATAGGAGTCGAGCGTGGCGCGCAGGATGACGCCGCCCTTGTCGGTGAATTTTATGGCGTTGCCCGCCAGATTGATCAAGACCTGACGGATGCGCGTATCATCGCCCAACAGGCGCATCGGCACCTGCGGGTCGATTTCGGCGACGATCTCGAGATTCTTTTCAAAGGCCTTGGGCGACAGGAGTTCGCAAACGCTTTCCAGCGCGCTGCGCAGATCGATCGGGGTGACCTCGAGATGAACCTTGCCCGCCTCGATCTTGGAGAAGTCGAGAATGTCGTTGATGATCGACAGCAGGGCCTGACCGGAGGCCTTGACCGCTTCGGCATAGGAGCGCTGGGCGGGGGTGAGGTTCGTGTCGAGCAAGAGCGCCGTCATGCCGAGAACGCCGTTCATCGGTGTACGGATTTCATGGCTCATGGCGGCCAGAAACTGCCCCTTGGCGCGGTTGGCGCTTTGCGCCTCGTCGAGCGTTTCGGCAAGGCGTTCCTCGACCGCCTTGCGGTCGGTGATATCGGTGCCGACGACATGTATTTCCTTCAGATCACCAGCCTCGTCGCGGACGGGAAATTCTTCCCAGGCGAACCAGCGAGGCCCATGCGCGGTCAGGACGCGCTGGTCGAAGGTGACGCGTTCGCCCGTCATGAGCCCGCCAAGCGCGCCGAGATAGCGCGGCATCCCGTCTTCGGGCAGATCCGGCACGAAGGGCTGGCCAATGACGTCGCCGCGGGCGCGATCGAAGGTGGCGCAAAAGACATCGTTCACATAGGTGAGGCGGCGATGCAGATCCTGCCGCAGGATGACTTCGCCCTGCGTGCGCACCAGATCGCGGTAGTGTTCCTCGCGTTCGGCCAGTTCCCAGGTCTTGTCCTGCAAGCTCTCAAGCGCGGCTTCGGCCTTTTGGGCGATGGCCTGATGTTGCCGCGCGCGCGCCGAGGCGCGACGCCAGGCTTCGACGCCGAGCAGAAGAACCGTGGCGAGCGCCAGCCAGATGAGCGGCGCGGAATCGTCGATAAAAAAGGGCATGGCCGAGCTACCTTGAAATCCGAAGTTTCAGCCTGCTCCCTATAGGGTTTCCAGATGATTACCGCGGGCGGCAATTCTCGCCGCGTCGTGCCGTTTTTGCGACCGTCCGAGGCCATGTAAGCGGCGTCAGAGCGCGGTGGTGATGTACCAGACGCCCTCGGTGCGGACCACGGTCACTTTGATCTGTTTCGTCTTGGTGTCACGGTAGCGCAGCGTCACGTCATAGAGCGCGAGCTGATTGTAGAGGATAACCCCGCCGGAGAGCGAAATGTCCCTCAGACCGCCGTGGCTCGCGATCTCGCGCGACCAGTCATCAATCGCGCCGTAAATCTTGTCGTCGGTGAATTTCGCATGCAGCAGCGGCGAGAAATAGGTCGCCGCCTCCCTGGTGTCGCCATGAGCGATGTCATCGAAAAAGGACCGCACCACGTCATTGCTGTCTCGGCCACAGGCCGCCAGCGCGACAAAAATCAGCACAGAAAAGAGGCGGCTCCAGCGGGACATCGCGGCTCGACCTTCCAACGCAACCAATATCCCTGAGCATTTACAGGAATATCCACGCGTTTCATTATCCGCTCAAATTGTTGAAAGAGGGTTACCGGAACGATACGAAGCCGGAAACACGCAACGTCAGGCGACCGCGCCGAGCTTGCCCGCCACGGGTTCGCGGAAGGCGAGCGCTTCGGCGACATGGGCGCGTGCCACATGTCCGGCGCCCTCGAGATCGGCCAGCGTGCGCGCCACGCGCAAGACCCGGTGATAGCCCCGCGCGGTCAGATGCATGCGTTCGGCGGCATCACGCAAGAGCCGCAAGCCCGCCTCATCGGGCGAGGCGACTTTCTCAAGAAGCTCTCCCTCGATCTCTGCGTTGAGCCGGGGCGCGCTCTCGCCCATATGGGCGGCGAGTTCATCATAGCGCGCGGTCTGGCGGGCGCGCGCGGCGGCGACGCGCAAGGCCACTTCAGCCGAGCCTTCGGCTGGCGGCGGCAGGGCGAGATCGGCGGGCGCGACAGGCGGCACTTCGACATGAATGTCGATGCGGTCGAGAAGAGGGCCCGACAGCTTGGCCTGATAATCGCCGACGCAGCGCGGCACGCGCGGACAGGCGCGCGCCATATCGCCTGCATGGCCGCAGCGGCAGGGGTTCATGGCGGCGACAAGCTGGAAGCGCGCAGGATAAGTCACATGGGCATTGGCGCGGGCGACCACCGCTTCGCCGGTTTCGATGGGCTGGCGCAGGCTGTCGAGCACCTGACGGGGGAACTCCGGCAATTCGTCGAGAAAGAGCACGCCGCGATGGGCAAGCGAGACCTCGCCGGGTTTGGCGCGCAAGCCGCCGCCCACCAGAGCCGCCATTGAGGCCGAATGGTGCGGCGTGCGAAAGGCGCGGGCGCGGCCCATGCCGGTCGCCTGAAGCACGCCTGCGATCGAGGCGATCATCGAGACCTCAAGCATTTCGCGCGCCGACAAGGGCGGCAGGATGCCGGGAAGCCTGGCCGCCAGCATCGACTTGCCCGAGCCCGGCGGTCCCACCATCAGCATGTTGTGGCCCCCGGCAGCCGCGACCTCGAGGGCGCGTTTGGCGACCTCCTGCCCCTTGATGTCGCGCAGGTCGGGCAGATGGCCCGCCTCCACCGCTTTCATCGGGGCCGGTTCGGCGAGCACCTGCGTCCCCTTGAAATGATTGACCAGCGCGATGATCGAGCGAGGCGCGAGAATGCCGCCGGGATTGGCGCTGTCCATGCCCGCCCAGGCCGCTTCCGGCCCACAGGCCACGGGGCAGATGAGGCCGCGCCCTCGCCCGTTCGCCGCCACAGCGGCAGGCAGCGCGCCCGCCACCGCATTGATCTGGCCATCCAGTGACAACTCCCCGATGACGACGAAATTCTCAAGATCGCTCTGGCTCAGCACGCCCATGACGACGAGCAGCCCCAGCGCAATCGGCAGATCGTAATGACTGCCTTCCTTGGGCATATCGGCAGGGGCGAGATTGACGGTAATGCGTTTGGGCGGCAGGCCGAGACCTATGGCGTTGAGCGCCGCGCGCACCCGCTCGCGGCTTTCGCCCACCGCCTTGTCGGCCAGCCCGACAATGGTGAAGCCGGGAATGCCGCCGGCCATATGGACCTGCACATCGACAGGCCGTGCCTCGACACCCTGAAAGGCCACCGTCTCGATCCGCGCCACCATGTCCGCCCCCATCCGGAGAAACCCGCGTGAGCCAGCTTTATGGAAATAGAAATTTCAGTCAAGAACAAAATGGGAACTATTCGGCCTTCCGCCCCGCCGCGACCTGATCCATCACGCGCATGAGATTGCCGCCCCAGATCCTGGCGATGTCGGCGTCTGAATAGCCGCGGCGCTTCAACGCGTCGGTGACGTTCTGCGTCTCGCCCGCATTCGACCAGCCGTCGATGCCGCCGCCGCCCTGAAAGTCCGAGGCGATGCCGACGTGATCGACGCCGATCAGTTTCACCGCATGGTCGATGTGATCGACAAGGTCTGAGACATTGGCGCGCGGCCACTTTTTATCCAGCTCGGCGGCGCCGTCGAAAAACTTCTTCTTCACTTCCGGGCTGGCATCGAAGAAGCCATCGAGGCTCGTCAGCCCCAGCGACATGGCGAGCTTGCCGCGCGCGGCTTTCTTTTCCGCGGGCATGGGCTTGAGATATTCATCGAAGGCGACGATCTGGATGACGCCGCCTTTCGCCGCCAGCGCCTTCATCTCCTCGTCCGACATATTGCGCGGATGGGGGTTGAGCGCATAGACGCCCGAATGCGAGGCAATGATTGGCAGCCGCGAGGCGGCAATCGCCTGCAAGGTCGTCGATTTCGCCGAATGGCTGACATCCACCATGAGTCCCAGATCATTGCAACGCTCGATCACCTTGCGACCGAAGGCGCTCAGGCCGCCGTGCTCGCCGCCCTCGTCGTTCGGCCTGTCGCCAAGGCTCGCCTTGGGCTGGGCGCTGTCGGCAATGTCGTTGTGGCCGTTGTGCACGAGGCCGAAATAGCGCGCGCCCAATTTGTAATAAATGTCGAGGAGATCGAGATTCCTGCCGATGGAATAGCCGTTCTCGATGCCGATCAGCGCCACGCCCTTGCCCTGCGCATGGATACGGCGAATGTCGGCGGACGACAGCGCCAGCCCCACCTGATTGGAATAAAGCTCGTCCGTCATGCGGTGGATGGCGGCGAATTTCGCAAAGGCTTCGGAGGCGGCTTCGGCATAGCCCGTGGCGTTGCGCTTCGTCTGGTCGACATAGACGATGAAGAAGACGGCATCGAGCCCGCCCGATTTCATGCGCGGCAGATCGACAAGGATCGGCGGCGCATTGGATTTCGACGGATCATATTTGTCCGACGCAAAGAAGGTCGGAATATCGACATGCGTATCGATGGTGATGAGCGTCGGCTTGAGGCGCGTGGCCGCCATGTCGCCCGCCTCGTTCGCCGCCCATGCCGCGCCGATAAAGGCCAGCACCAGCGCCACCGCAAATGTCAGTCGTTCCATGCCGCAAGCCCCCTTGTGGCGGATCAGATCCGCCTTGCTTCAATCGCCTCCCAGACCAGCGCGGCGAGGTTCGAGCCGTCGAAACGGTCGATCTCCTGAATGCCGGTCGGCGACGTCACGTTGATTTCGGTCAGATAATCGCCGATCACGTCGATGCCGACGAAGATCAGCCCGCGCTTTTTCAGCTCCGGCCCGATCATCTCGCAAATCTCCTGCTCGCGTTTGGTGAGCAGGGATTTTTCGGCGCGGCCGCCGACATGCATGTTGGAACGCGCCTCGCCTTGCGCCGGCACGCGGTTGATCGCGCCCACAGGCTCGCCATCGACGAGAATGATGCGCTTGTCACCCTTGCGCACGTCGGCGAGATATTTCTGCGCGATGACGGGTTCGCGGTTCATCTGCCCGAACATCTCGAGCAGCGAGGCAAGGTTCTCGTCGCCCTCGCGCAGACGGAAGACGCCCATGCCGCCGTTGCCGAACAAGGGCTTGATGATGATGTCGCGGAACTCTTCGCGGAAGGCCTTGATCTCGTCCATGTCGCGGCTGATGAGCGTCGGCGGCAGCAGACCTTCAAAGCGGGTCGCGAAAAGTTTCTCCGGCGCATTGCGCACTTCCGCCGGGTCGTTGACGACCAGGGTCCTGGGATGGATCGCGTCGAGCATATGCGTCGTCGTGATATAGCTCATGTCGAAGGGCGGGTCCTGGCGCAGCAGCACCACGTCGAATTCCCCCAGATCGAGCTTTTCCTCTGCGCCGAGCGTCGCGTGATTGCCAGCTTCGCGGCGAAATGTGAGCGCGTGTCCCCGCGCATAGACGCGCCCGTCACGCATGGAGAGGTTTTTCGGCTGGTAATAGAAAAGGCCATGCCCGCGCCGCTGCGCTTCCAGACCCAGCGCGAAGGTTGAATCGCCATGAATATTGATGGTCTCGACGGGGTCCATCTGGATTGCGACTTTGAGGCTCATGGGGTCTCCGGCTTGGCTGGTTCTGGCTGGTTGTTTTTGGCTTCTGGCGTTTGGTTTTGAAGAAGATGGGGGAGCGAGGCCCAAAAGACCAGAGGCGCTTGCATTTTATGCCGATTGTTGCACCCTGAGCGCGACAGGCTGGCCCCATCGGCCTTTGGAGACCCTGATGCTCAACGACCTCATCACCTTCGGCCTCACTGCGCTGGCAGGCTATTTCGCTATCGCCAATCCGATTTCGGCGACGCCTATTTTCATCGCGCTGACGTCGGACGACAAGCCCGTGGTCAAACGCCAGATCGCGCGCAATGCGGTGCTGACCGCCATTGGCGTCGTGGTGCTGTTCAGCGTCGCGGGCAAGCTCATCTTTGAATTGTTCGGCATCACCATGGCCGCGCTTCGCATCGCGGGCGGCATTCTCGTCTCCATCGTCGGCTACCAGATGCTTCAGGGCCGTTCCTCCGCCGTACAGGTGCCCCATCAGGTCGAGGGCGAGGAAGGGGCTGCCGATGTCATCAAGGCGCAGCTTTCGGTCGCCGTCTCGCCGCTTGGCATGCCGATGATCGCAGGCCCCGGCACGATTGCCACGGCGGTCGGCTTTGCCGCCAATCCGGGTTTCCTCTACACGATCGTCTCGATAGCGGCCTTTCTCGTCATCGCCGCGCTGACCTATTTCATGTTCATGCAGGCCCATCGCATCGTGCGGTTTCTCGGCGAGACCAATCTTACGGTCGTGACGCGGCTCATGGGTCTGATTGTGGCCACCATCGGCGTCGGCATGGTGCTGACAGGGTTTGGCGATGCGATGCGCGACTTCCTGCAGACGATCCACGCCATTCCGCTGGCAAGACCGACCTAGTTCAGTCTTGTCCTGAGGCGCTTGAGAGCTTCGTCCGCCATATCGGCAAGGCGTTGCTCGCCTTCGTCGTGCGCGCGGCGGATACAGGCCTCGAAGGCTTGTGCTGCCGCCGCCATATGGCCTGCATGGACTTCCAGCCGCCCCAGTTCGAAATGCAGCCCGGCGCGCGTCGGCGCGAGCCATATCATCCGTGTCAGGACAATTCGCGCGCGGGTGTGATCCTCGGCGGCGAGCGCGCGGGTCAATATGTTGTTCTGGAGCCGCAGCAGAATATCGCGGGGAGAGACGGGCGCATAGAGATCCGGCGTGAGCGTCGCGGCAGGCCCTTCGATCCTGCGCAGGAGAGCGAGCAGATTGGCAGGCGACAACGTCTCGCCGCGATTGAAAGGATCGATGATCGTCGCCTGCGCGCCCGCCCGCAAATGCAGCACGAAATGACCGGGAAAATTGAGCCCCGCCAGATTGATGCCCAGCGCGCGGGCGATGTGCAGGTAGAGCACGCCCAGCGCCACCGGCAATCCCTTGCGGCGGTCGATCACATGCATGATGTCGGCGTTCTTCAGATCATCGTAAGTCTCTTCATCGCCGCGATAGGCAAAACGGCCCGAAACGATATTGGCAAGGACGGTCGCCAGCATTTCGGCATCGTCCAGTTGCGCGGGGCTTGCCTTGGCAAGGGCGGCGCGCGTGGCCTCGACCATTTCGTCAAGATGCGTTTCGTAAGTCTCGCGCGAGCGGCCCGGTTCATCGGCCTCGGCAAAGGCGAGCGCCAGCCGCGCAACATCCAGCGCCTCGTCGGGCATCTCGCCCGCCGCCTTTATCTCGGCTTCGATTTCCTGAAAACGCCAGTCGTTCTGCCTATTCATCATGCGCAATCATGGCGCGGGACAAGCCGCTACGGCAAGAGGCGTCAGCCGGAATTTTTCACATCGACATTGGAAACGACATTGCGCACGCCGCGGACGTCACGCGCATGGGCGATGACGCGCTTGAGTTCGGCGCTGTCTGCCGCCGTCCCGCTGATATAGATCGTGCCGCGTATCGTCTTGATCGAATAATTGATGCTGACGACATTGCTGTCTGCCAGCAGCGCGGCTTTCAGCTTCGCGGTGATGAGGCTGTCATCGGCCTTCTCGGCAAATGTTGTCGGCGTGCCGGTCTGGAGCTCATTGTCCACCTGTTTCACGCCATCGACGCTCCAGGCGACCTTGGAGACTGTCGCGCTGTCGGCCTCATTGCGCACAAAGCCTGTCAGCACGACGCGACCGTGGCGCACCTGCGTCGAAACCCGCTTGAAGAGTTCGTCGTCTTTCTCCGCCAGACGACGGTTGATTTCAAAAGAGATCTCATTGTCGTCGATCCCCTGCTCCAGCCCGCGATCCTGCGACGCCATGACGGCCCCCGTCGCGCCCGCGCCCAGCACCACGGGCACGCAGGCCGCAAGCGACGGCGAGAGCGCAAGGCCACCAAGAATAAATGCAGGTCGCATGAATGAACGCATGAAGAAATCCCGAGACAGAGGAGTGAAATTCGCGTGACGCCGGAGACTCCCGCCCTGATGCGGCGAGAATATGGCAGAGGACTCTATGCCTGCCAGGCGTCTGGAATATGACGCGGCCAACGGCGGGGCGCGACGAGCATTACATCGAAGCGCATGTCGAGCGCCTGCAGGCGAGGCCGTCCGGCGACGAAGAGACTTGCCGCCCGCATGAGCCTTTCGCGCTGCGCAGCCCCCAAAGCTTGCGCCGCGCTTTCCACATCGCCGCGCGCCTTCACCTCGATGAAAGCCAGCGTGCCGCCGCGCCGCGCAATCAGATCGATCTCGCCCGCCCTTGTCTTCACGCGACGGCCAACAATCCGGTAGGCCCGCAGCATCAGCCAGAGCGCGGCAAGGGTCTCGGCCCACAGGCCTCTTTCATAGGCGGCCAGACCGCGCCGCTGGCGCTTGAGGTCAGGCCGCGCCATCAGTCGGCGCCTTCGCTCAGCGCCAGAGCCCGGGCATAGATTTCGCGCCTCGGCAGGCCGGTCACGCTGACGACTTCAGCGACCGCATCCTTGAGGCTGCCGCGCGCAAGCGCATTTTCCAGCATGGCGTCGATCTCATGGGCGCAAAGAGGGGCTGCGGCGACCGGCGGTCCGACGACGATGACGATTTCGCCCTTGGGCGCGC
>JBAQNC010000035.1:0-4300 GCA_049303435.1 Parvibaculum sp.
GGGCCGACCTCCATGTCATGACGAAGCTTGGGCAGCGTGACGAGGACGAGCAGTGCGCCCGTCACCAGAACGGCGGTGAAGCCGAAGGACGCCAGACGTAGCCACAGGGGGCGACGGCGGCGCGCGCGGGCCGACGCGGGCGTTTCCGCTCCCGTTTCCGGCGTGTCCTCTGAAATCTCTTCAGGGGCGTCGGTCGGATAGTCGTCGTCTTCTGACAAGGTTAACGGTCCCCGATGGCTTTGTTCTCAATAGTCAAGACAGGCAAGCCTCATGCCGCCGGAAAGGGCGACGAAACGCAGTATTGCGGCTCATTGCGTTGGCAATGGGGCGGAAATTGGGACAGCTCGGG
Source organism: Parvibaculum sp. (assembly GCA_049303435.1). Taxonomy (GTDB): domain Bacteria; phylum Pseudomonadota; class Alphaproteobacteria; order Parvibaculales; family Parvibaculaceae; genus Parvibaculum. The sequence goes on from JBAQNC010000035.1 coordinate 350, forward strand.
ATATTTTGTGTCAATCGGACACAGCTTTGGCTCTGCGGGACTTGACCGGACTCGGGGTTTTGGGCTCTGTCTCCCGCATGGAAAAGGAACCCTTCTGGAAGCGCAAGACGCTGCACGAGATGAACCGCAAGGAGTGGGAATCGCTCTGCGACGGTTGTGCGAAATGCTGTCTGGTGAAACTGGAAGACGAGGACACGCTGGAAATTTCCTATACTAGCGTCGGTTGCAAGTTGCTCGATTGCACGACCTGCAAATGCATGGACTACAAGAACCGGCAAAAGCATGTGCCCGATTGCGTCAAGCTGACGCCGGAGCTGATCGACGAATTGCACTGGATGCCGCCGTCCTGCGCCTATCGGTTGCTGTCGGAAGGCAAGGACCTGCCGGACTGGCATCCGCTGGTCTCGGGCGAGACCGAAAGCGTGGTGCGCGCGGGCATGTCCGTTCGCGAGCGCTTCGTCTCGGAAGAAGATATCGATATGGATGACATTTGCGACTATATCGTCGGGTGGCCGAAGCTCGTGGCGGAGTGAGGGACGTTTCCCATTTCGTCATCGCCCGACTTGATCGGGCGATCCATCTTTTCTAGTTTCGCTCAGCATGGATGCCCCGGTCAAGCCGGGGCATGACGTAAAAAGATGAGGGAAAGTTTGACTCCGACTGTGGATAAAGAAATCCCCAGTTGGCAGCGTGACGCTTCGTCCCTATCTTTGATCCATCTCCAGAATTGCGATTGAATGTCAGCGTAGAAACACTCTGCATAAAGAATTTCTGGAAATCCGAGATATCCCCACTTCACAAGCGCAACGCTTCATCCCATCTTCAGGTGCATATGAAGAAATCCGCCAGGACCGAAGAAGTGGCCGAGCCGGACTGGACGGCCATTCGCGTCAAATATGAAATACCCGAAATCCCGATGCGCGACGTGGCGGCGGGCACCGGCATGCAGTGGCAGAAAATCTCTGCTTATGCCGCGCGACACGGCTGGAAATTACGCAAACCCCGCACGCGGGCGCAGAAGGACGACGCGCGGCGCGATATGGGTTTGCAGCCGACACGGCTGGCGACGCGGCTGAAACGCCTGATCGCCCGCGAGATTTCGTCGATCGAAAACGAAGACATGAGCAAGAGGCCCGCAGCCGACCGCGAGCGCGACGCGCGGCGGCTTTCCTCGCTGGTGCGCTCGCTTGAAAAACTGAACGACATCAAGGCGGCAAAGAACAAGCGTGAGCGCGAAGAAGAAACAGGCGAGCCCGATGACGAAGCCATTCACGCTGAATTGCAACGCCGCTTCGATCGTCTCGCTGCCGCCGGAGGAGAGGGTAAGCCTTCTGCAAAGCCTGAGCCCTCCGGCGAAACTCTGGCTGGCTGATTACTGGCCCTTCTGGGCGCGGGCGGATCAGCTTGCGCCCGACGGCGACTGGACGACATGGCTGGTGCTGGGCGGACGCGGCGCGGGGAAAACACGCGCGGGCGCGGAATGGGTGCGCGCACTGGTGGACACCGGCGCGGCGGGACGCATCGCGCTGGTCGGCGAAACTTTCGCCGATGTGCGCGAGGTGATGATCGACGGGCCTTCGGGTCTGACGGCGCTGACGCGCACGAACCGCCCGCGCTATGAGCCGTCGCGCAAGAGATTGCTCTGGCCCAATGGCGCGGTGGCCCAGGCTTTTTCGGCCTCGGAGCCCGAAAGCCTGCGCGGGCCGCAGTTCGACGCCGCCTGGGCCGATGAAGTGGCCAAATGGCGCTACGCGGAAGCGGCCTGGGACATGCTGCAATTCGGGCTGCGGCTGGGCGACAAGCCGCGTCAGGTAGTGACGACGACGCCAAGGCCCGTGCCGATCCTGAAGCGGCTGCTGAAGGACGAGACAAGCGTGGTAACGCGGGCGAGCACCTATGAAAACCGCGCCCATCTGGCCGAGGCTTTCTTCCGCTCGGTCATCACGCGCTATGAAGGCACGCGGCTGGGGCGGCAGGAGCTGGACGCCGAACTGATCGAGGACAACCCGGACGCGCTATGGTCACGCGCCATGCTGGACGACACCCGCGTGCGCCGCGCGCCGGAACTTGTGCGCATCGTCGTGGCGGTCGATCCGCCGGCAACGAGCGGACCCAAGGCCGACGAATGCGGCATCGTGGTGGCAGGGGTGGATGCGGCAGGTCGCGGCTTCGTGCTGGACGATCGTTCGATGGGTGGCTTGACGCCGCTCACCTGGGCGAGCCGGGCGGCGAAAGCCTATCGCGATTTCGAGGCCGACAGGATCGTCGCGGAATCCAATCAGGGTGGCGAAATGGTTTCGACCATCATGCGGCAGGTGATGCCGACGGCATCGTTGCGACTGGTGCGGGCGACGCGCGGCAAGTTCCTCCGCGCCGAACCCGTGGCGGCGCTTTACGAGCGCGGGTTGGTCGCCCATGTCGGCGCGTTTGCAAGGCTTGAGGATCAGATGTGCGACTTCGTGCCCGGCGCGGGCAAGAGCCCCGACCGGCTCGATGCGCTGGTCTGGGCGCTGACGGATCTGATGCTGGGCACGGAGGCGGGCGCGCCGAAGCTGCGGCGGCTTTAGCGGATTGAAAATATTTCGTCGTCATGGCCGGGCTTGACCCGGCCATCCACGTCTTTGCCACGGAGAAAAAGGAAGACGTGGATACGCGGGTCAAGCCCGCGCATGACGAAGTCAATTTGAAGAGAGGGTATCGGATGCGGATAAGTGACGGCATGGCATCGTTGCGGAGACGGCTTGGCTTTGAGGGAAGCGTGATGCCCGAACAAAAAGCCAGCCGCACCGGGCCGCTCTTCGCGCTGCATATGCAGGGGCGTCCCGTCTGGACGCCGCGCGACTATGCGCAGCTGGCGCGCGAAAGCTTCGAGCGCAATGCGGTGGCCTATCGCTGCGTGCGGATGATCGCGGAAGCCGCCGCGAGCCTGCCCTGGCTGCTCTACGACGGCGGGCGGGAGCTGACCGAGCATCCGCTCTTGAGCCTGCTCGAACGACCCAACCCGCATGAAAGCGGCGCGGACCTTTTCGAGGCCTGGTACGGTTATCTCGAAGTCGCGGGCAACGCCTATATGGAAATGGTCGAACTCGACGGGACACCGCGCGAGCTTTATGTGCTGCGGCCCGACCGGATGAAGGTGGCGCCGGGGCGCTCGGGCTGGCCGGAGGCCTATGAATATACCGTGGACGGAAGGACGGCGCGATTTGCCTATGATCCGGCGCGCGGCGAGCGGCCCATCATGCATATGCGCATGTTCCACCCGACCGACGATCACTATGGCATGAGCCCGCTGGAGGCCGCCGCCTTTGCGGTCGACATCCACAATGCGGCGGGCGCCTGGAACAAGTCGCTGCTCGACAATGCGGCAAGGCCTTCCGGCGCGCTGGTCTACAAGGGCGCGGACGGCAACTCGAACCTGAGCGAAGACCAGTTCGCGCGGCTGAAGCAGGAACTTGCCGAGAACTATCAGGGCGCGGCAAACGCCGGTCGCCCGCTGCTGCTCGAAGGCGGGCTCGACTGGAAACCCATGGGCCTGACGCCGAAGGACATGGACTTCATCGAAGCCAAACGCGCGGCCGCCCGCGACATCGCGCTCGCCTTTGGCGTGCCGCCCATGCTGCTCGGCATCCCCGGCGACAATACTTTTGCGAATTACGCCGAAGCCAACCGCAGCTTCTGGCGACAGACCGTGCTGCCGCTGGCGAACCGCACCGCGCGCGGCCTGACGCGCTGGCTGGGGGATCGCTATGGCGACCATCATCTGCGGTTGGGCTTCGATCTCGATGGGGTGGAGGCGCTGAGCGGCGAACGCGAGGCGCTTTGGGCAAGGGTGGGACGCGCGGATTTTCTCAGCGATGATGAGAAGCGGGCAGCTGTGGGGTATGGCCGGGCGACGGGCGCGTGAGATTTCTTACCTCCCCCTCGCGGGGAGGTCGGAGAGCGAAGCGATCC